>JAGCDD010000096.1 GCA_017651345.1 Bacteroidales bacterium
ATCTCTTTGTTGAGTTCCTCTGCCTTGGCGATAGCACCTTTCATGCCTTTTGCACCTTCGGTGAGTACAATTTCTGCACCGTATGCTTTCAACAAGTTTCTACGCTCAACGCTCATGGTGTCGGGAAGTGTGAGGATGGCTTTGTAACCTTTGGCTGCTGCCACTGCTGCCAAGCCTATACCTGTGTTGCCCGAAGTGGGTTCGATGATGGTGGCACCGGGTTTCAAAAGCCCTTTGTCTTCGGCGTCTTTGATCATTGCAAGTGCGATGCGGTCTTTTACCGAGCCAGCGGGGTTGAGGTATTCAAGTTTTGCTAAGATGTTAGCGCCGTTGATTCCGGCTTTCTTAGAATAATTGTTGAGTTTGAGGAGCGGGGTGTTGCCGATCAACTCCAATGAACTTTCGATAATCTTACTCATTTTCTTTATGTTTTTTAAAGGTTCTTAATTCGTTTAATTATTACACTGCAAATATAGTTGCTATGGAATATTACGCCAAGAGAAATTAAAAATATGGTTATAATTTCTAAATTGCTATATTATTGTAGATAATATTACCACGAAAACTATTGTCTTTATTGCAAAGTTAGAAAAAAGGTGTTAGATGGTGTTTGATTGTGGTTTATTTTTTTTATAAACTGCAAAACTGCATATTTTAATAAAACAAGATTCTCTATCCCTGCTTGTGGCAGTCAGGGATAAAGAATCCTTTGAAAACAAATCAAATATTTATAGTGGCTTAAATAGCATCGAATGCCTGACTCAAATCGTCGATGATGTCGTCGATGTGCTCAACACCTATCGAAAGACGAATTGTGGTTGGTGTAATGTGCTGTTGAGCAAGTTCCTCGGGCGAAAGTTGCGAGTGTGTGGTAGTGTACGGATGTATCACAAGACTCTTAACGTCGGCAACGTTGGCAAGGAGCGAGAAGATTTTGAGATTGTCGATAAATTTCCAAGCGTCGTCTTGAGTGCCTTTGATTTCAAAAGTGAAAATCGATGCGCCGCCTTTGGGAAAATACTTTTTGTACAATGCGTTGTCTCTGTGTGTAGAGAGCGAAGGATGGTGAACTGCTTTTACTTTGGGGTGTTTAGCAAGGAAGTCTACCACTTTGAGTGTATTCTCAACGTGACGCTCGATTCTAAGCGGCAGAGATTCAACACCTTGAAGCAAAGTCCACGCGTTAAAGGGGCTGATGGTAGCGCCGGTGTCGCGCAAGATAACCGCACGGATTCGGGTTACAAAAGCGGCAGGACCAGCCACATCGGCAAAGATGGCGCCGTGGTAAGAAGGATCGGGTTTTGCCAAAGTGGGATACTTGTCGGCGTTGGCCTTCCAGTTGAACGAGCCGCCGTCTACGATAACACCACCGAGCGAAGCACCGTGACCACCGATAAATTTAGTTGCTGAATGAACCACAACGTCAGCACCGTGTTTCAAAGGCTGAATCAAGATAGGTGCAAAAGTGTTGTCAACGATAAACACAATATTGTGACGGTGAGCAATTTCAGAAATGCCTTCGATGTTGAGCACGTCAGAGTTGGGGTTGCCGAGAGTTTCGCCGTAAATCACCTTTGTGTTAGGTTTGATGGCTGCCTCTACTGCTTTCAAATCAGAGAAGTCAACAATTGTGTATTGAATGCCCTGAGTAGAAAGGGTGTGAGTGATAAGGTTGTAAGTGCCGCCGTAGAGGTTGTCGGCTGCTACGATATGGTCGCCGTTTTGAAGGATGTTTTGCAAAGCGTAGGTGATGGCTGCTGCGCCCGAAGCCACTGCCAAACCTGCTGTGCCGCCTTCGAGGGCTGCCACGCGCTCTTCAAAAACACTCTGAGTGGTGTTGGTCAAACGTCCGTAGATGTTGCCCGCATCGCGAAGACCAAAACGGTCGGCTGCGTGTTTTGAATTGTGGAAAACGTATGAAGTTGTCTGATAGATAGGAACTGCCCTTGAATCGGTTGTGGGGTCTGCTGCTTCTTGTCCTACGTGCAATGCTAATGTCTCTACATGTAATTTCTTTGTACTCATTTTCTTTATCATTTAATGGTTAATACTCGTTTTATTTTTACGATGCAAAGATAGGGCGATTTAGATACTTATTCCAAACAAAAATATTATTATGGATTATAATTCTAATAATTGCAATTTTTGTAGAGTATTAATTCCAAGAACATGAGTTTTGCGCCAATAATGGAGAATATTTATTCGGAGGCAGAAATCTCAATTAGTGCTCTTTTCTGTATTTGTGGATAAAGAATGCGCAGAGGGCAATCACAACAGCGGTGGCTGCGGCGATGGCTATCAATGTGGTGGTGGGGGAGTCTTGCCAAGGACGGGGATCGGCGATGTCTAATAATGTCATAGCAGTAAATGTTTATGGTTTATAATTGTGTTGATTTTATTATTGCTTCGATTTGCGGTAGCGGACAATGAAGAATGTGCAGAGGGCTATTACAATTAATCCTACGGATAAAACAGCAATGAGCGTGGTGCTGTCGGTAAAAATAGCCTCGCAGGGCTTTACTTTGTCTAATAGTATCATATTATTGGTTTTTAAAGTTAGTAATTCTTTTCCGCAAATATAACTAATTATTTTAATGGGTGAATAGATAAACCGCAATATCTATCAGCAATCCTGTAAAAAAACTTACCGCATTGCACAATGTGCTGTAAATGAATGCTTTTTTGATATCTTTTACAAAAAAGTAGTACCATATAGCTTCAATTACAACAATAGCCACTTCGGCTATGCCAATCGAAACCATATCGTTGGGAACGAACAGGTTGAGCGGCAGATTGGTGAGCGTGTTGACAATTACCGACGAAAGCAATACTATTTTATTGTTTTCTTTTAGCAGCCTAAGTACAATAAACTCAATGATTATTGTAGCCACAAGCGGATATATGTAGTGCGAAAATATCATCTTTTAAATCAAACTTAATAAATAACCGGGCATAAGTGCTGCCGCCAAAATTCCGAATGTCAACCCTTCGCGACCGGGCAGTGTCTTGTTTGCCCAAAATAGTGTTATGGGCATTGTGCAGTTTATCAGAAACAATCCCGACAGTGCCAAAATGGGCGAATAACTCTTTAACATCATACAAACCACCGCCGCCAATGCTGTGATTATAAATGCTTTGGCATTTCCTGTCAGTTTGGCTATGAATCCTCCCGACATTTTGCCTGCCATTGCCAATCCACCTGTAAGCAGCACTGTGAGGGTGCTTTTTTCGGTGCTGCCCGTGGAGAACAATTCGCCAAACAGCGACCGCAGCATTACAAAAAGAGCTAACAAAGAGATGATTATAATCACCATCGAGGTCTTTTGGGGTTGGGCGTCGACGGGGGTAGTGGTGATTGCTCTTTCATCGTCGTTGAGTAGGTAAATAATTGACACACTTGCTATTAGTATGATAAATGTATAGAGCAATGCCCACGAGCAGAATATATAACCGATAGATAATCCAAATGCACCTGTGGACACAAATACGCCAAGTGAGCGGATGTCGTTGCTTGTTTTCAGGGCAGTTTGCTTGCCGCCCCAAACGTGAAACAGCGAGTTGCCCACGCCCGCCGTCACTGCCGTAAGTGCGAACAGTGCTGTGCTTCCGCCACTTATCGACGCCATCGACGACGCCGCCGTTGCCCCAAGCAAGAGAATAACGCTCAGCAGCAGCATCCAATGTTTTTTGTTGATTTTGTCGGCAATGACACCTGTAAACGGCTGAGTAGCAAACGCCAACAAGTTGTATGTCATAAAAATACTTATGATATTGTCGTGGTCTGTGCCGCCCGACGCGAGGTAAAGCGAGCATAGACAGAGCCCGTCAACGAGAAAATGCAGCACGGAGCAGAGCGAGGTGGAAAGGATTTTGGACATAATGTCAGAGTTTTTTTGTTGCAAAATTATAATAAATCGTAAATATGAGTAACTTTGCGCACTGAAACCTATATTATTAAAAAGTGAAACCATTCGTCATAGCCTTTGATGGCAAACGCGCCGCTAACAACAAAACCGGTCTCGGAAATTATAGCCGACACATTATCAGTCTTTTGGCTAAATATTTCCCCGAAAACCGATATCTTGTTTTTTTGCCTAAACACAACAAAAACAAACAGTTAGAGGAGATTTTAACCGAAAACAAAAATGTTTCAGAAGTTTTTCCTATCAAAGGATTTTGGCGTAAGTTTTCGTCGTTGTGGAGGTCGTATGGTATCAAAAAACAAATTGTTGATTCACAAACTACTATTTATCATGGACTTAGCAACGAACTTCCTCAGACTATCAAAAAAACAAATGTCAAGAGTGTGGTTACAATTCACGATTTGATTTTTTTGAAGTTTCCTAAGTATTACAAGTTTTTCGACCGCAAAATTTACACCTACAAATTTCGCACGGCGTGCCAAAATGCTGACCGTATTATTGCTGTGAGCGAATGCACCAAGCGCGATATAGTGGAAGTGTTTAAGATAAATCCCGATAAAATTGATGTTATCTATCAAGGTTGCGACAAGGTGTTTAAATCTGGGATAGCCGAGGATAAGTTGCTGAGTATAAAACAGAAATATAATCTACCTGATAGATTTTTATTAAATGTTGGTAGCATAGAGGAACGTAAAAATGCGATGCTGATTGTTAAGGCGTTGCCGCTGTTGAAAGAAAAACTTCCGCTTGTGATTGTGGGCAAACGAACCAAATACACCGATGAGGTGGAGTCCGTAGCTCAAAAACTTGGCGTTGCTAATCTTGTGCGAATAATCAGCAATGTGCCGTTTGAGGATCTAGCTCCAATATACCATTTGAGCGAAGTATTTATCTATCCGTCACGTTATGAGGGATTTGGTATTCCGATAATAGAGGCTATAAACTGCGGTTTGCCAGTGATTGCCGCCACAGGTTCGTGTCTCGAGGAGGCAGGCGGACCTGATTGCCAATATGTGGACCCCGACGATGCTGACGGACTTGTCTCTGCTATCGAACGTGTTTTGGATACGCCTGAAAATCAGGATTTCCGCTCAAATGCAATATCAAATAGTCTTGAATATGTGAAGCGTTTTTCTGAAGATATTCAGGCACAACAATTGATGGAATGTTATAAACAGATTATAGATGAAAGATAAGATATCAGTAGTTATCAACACCTACAACGCCGCAAGGCATTTGGAAAAGGTTTTGCAGTCGGCAACAAGTTTCGACGAGATTGTGGTATGCGATATGGAGAGCACCGACAACACAGTTGAAATCGCTCAAAAATACAATTGCAAGGTTGTGACATTTCCCAAGAAAGACTATGTGAGCGCCGAGCCAGCACGCAATTTTGCCATACAGTCGGCGTCGTCGTACTGGGTGCTGGTGGTTGATGCCGACGAGATTATTACCAACGAACTTAGAGAATATCTTTACGCAAGGATAAAGGACGAAAATTGTCCAGCAGGATTGTACATTCCGCGCAAAAACTATGTGATGAACAAGTTTATAAAGCAAACCTACCCCGACCCGCAACTGCGTTTTTTCAAAAAAGAAGGATCCGATTGGCCGCCATACGTGCATACATTTCCAAAAGTGGATGGCAGAGTAGATAAAATTCCTCCCGAGCGTATGGAATTGGCATTGATACATATCAGCGATACGGTTTATGAGCAATTGCATAAAATGAATCAGTATACTGAAAATGAGGTGGTTAAACGAGGAAACCAAAAGGTAAATTTATTTAGACTCTTTACAAAATGTTATTTCCGCTTTTTTAAAAGTTATATCTTGAAAGGTGGTTTTAGATATGGTATTCGAGGACTTGTATATGCTGTCAATGCTGCTAATTACAAGTTTTATACTATGATTAAGATATGGGAAAAACAACACGAAGTGTAATATTTGTGTTTTGTTGTTTATGAAGGTATTGCATTTAGTTGCCAACGATTCTTGGGGTGGGGGCGAACAATATGTCTACGATTTGGTTGCCCGGCTCTGTAGCGAGGAGTGGTGTGAACCTATAGTTGTGTGCCGAAACACACCTATTGTGGTCAACAATTTTGCTTCGCTAAGCATACGTGTGTTTAAACTTAAAATGAACGGTTATCTCGATTTGCGTTCTATTTTAGCTTTGTCGCATATTTTAAAAGATTTGAAAGATGATTGTATAATTCATGCCCATGATTTCAAGCGGGCGTTCATAGCCCTTATGGCACGCAAGAGGGCAGCGGTAAACAAAAATATTCGGGTGATAATGACGCGTCATCTTGTTCGTCCAGCTAAGAACGGTGTTTTTGAAAAATTCGTTTACCGCAATATTGATTCGATTCTGTTTGTGTCGCAAATGGCTAAGGACTTTTTTTTATCATCTACGCCAAAAATAGACAATAACAAATGTCGTGTAGTGCTAAGTGGTGTTAAAGACCGTAAATGTGATTCGCTTTTTGTGAGAACTAAGTATCAGATTGCCAACAACGAGTTTGTGATAATGTATCATGGTCGTATTGTTCCCGAAAAAGGCG
>JAGCDD010000097.1 GCA_017651345.1 Bacteroidales bacterium
CATTATCAACCAAAAAATTATAAATCAACAAGTTGAATTATAATTTGGCGAATGGAACGAATATGAGTAATGTGTGGGGTCACGGAAACTGATACAATATTCTGTTTGTCAAGGTCTTATTGATATCCAATAAAAGGGTTGAAAACATTGGTTTATATTGTTATGTGTGTTGAGGTAGTTTGAGGGGGTGTTATTGTATATTTAGGGTTGTTACTATGGGTTATGAGTTCGTAATTTATATTGTTTTATTATGTTCTATTTTTTTAGTTTTGCCACATTTTACGTTTTTGTAGCGGAAATCGGAATTGCCTAATTTGGGGTAATATTTTATAATGTCCATAAATAATCTGTTAATGTCGATTACTTATCTTGATTATTCTTTAATACCTATTTTTTTTGCTTGATATGAACTTATTTTTTCGAATTCATAACCACAATCTATGTGAAAGCGCAGAGCAAGATAATCTGAATTCTTATTCCCACCTAAAATCTGAATATAAGGATTTACCAAATAATCTCTATTAGGATCTTTACCATACGGTATCCAATCGCTTACCCAGAAGTGTATTTCATTACTCTCTTTATAACAAACTATTTCCCATTTCCCTGTATGGCTTAAAGTATCTCCATTGTAAATATACGTATGAATATATGTACTATCTTGGTCAAACACTATATAATGCAATGATTTTTTGGGTTCTCCATACCGTTTACCATCAAGAAAGAAAACACCGTCGAATTCTTTTCTTAATTCTTCCACACTTTTACTTTCTGCACATCCGAAAATAGTGGATAGTGTTACAACAACAATCAATACGCAAAATAATTTATTATTCATAATGTTCTTTTAATAAGTTAATTATTGGTATCTAATCCAAAAAAAATTTGCACACCATTTATTTGGTATGCAAATTTAATAAAAAATGCGTATAAATCTATATGAAAGTATGTTCGTTATTTGAAACGGAGGTTGCCCGATTCGATGTTGACATCTTCGTATTGGGTGATGACGGTGTTTGAGTTGCCTATATCGATGCCCACTGCGGTGTTGATGTCGCCGCCATTTACGTGTGCCGAGTGTAAGCAATAGCCTACCGATGTGAGTGTCAATGGGTTGGGAACTACTTCGATATTGAGGATGCCTTCAAATTCTTTGTAGAAGTTTTCTACCAATTCCATATAGAGAGCGCCGCCACCTGTGATGTACATTTGCGAAGCCTTGGTAAAGTCGGCGTCGGTAAACACACGGCGAAGGTTTGGCGAAATCACATCGCGGTAATACATATTGAGCACGTTGCGGCGGATGTCGAGAATGTCGATTTTTTTGCGGTCGAGCATTATAAAGTTGTTCATAAACGCCTGCTCAATCTGTTTCATATTTTTGAGACCGAGGTTGTATTGCAAGCCGAGTTCTTTGGTAAAGAGGTCGATGGCGTATTGCAAGCCCTGAATGCTGATGGCAGTACGCTGAACAATACCGTTTTCGGTGCTGAGTACGGCTTCGCAAGTGCCAAATCCGAGACTTATTACAAAGAAATTGCCTGTGGCTTTGATGTCGCCCTGACGGAGAGCCACAATGTTGCCCATCATTTCGGGGAGAATTTCTACCGAAACCACGTCTACATTCATCTCTGTGCGGCCTTTGCTTGTAAACGATGACATATCAAACTCTATGCGGTGGGTTTTGCGGAGAAGTTCGGCTGCCGGAGTTTTGTTTACCTGATAGGTGCTGAACGGAAATCCTGTTGTTACCACCAACGGACGGTTGTTTTTGTAGGCGGCAAGCAAAAGGGCTGTTTTGAAAAGGATTTGGTAGTCGATTTCGGTGGGTGCGGCGTTGATGGTGCGGTGCGGCGACTGTCCTTCCGACAATGCAAGGTTGCCTACGATATATGGAATATCGTCGATGTATAGCCTCAGACCGTTGATGAGGTCGTTTGAGACCAAGGCAAGGTTCGAGTTGTTGTGCTCGAATACGCTCGGTATGCTGTAACTGTTTCTCATTGCTATGTAGTTTTTAAAATTTTCTCGACAAAATTAACTCTGTATGTATTTTTGTAATCTTTTGTTTATTTATTTTCAAATATCATACCAAATTTGCCTTTGCTACATCGTTTTCGATTGAGGTGATTTTAGCGTTGTAAAAACAGTTGGTGGTGGCGGTTTCTGACTTTATTTTTATGCGCACATAGTTTTCGCCGTAGCCGTAGATATATCCGTCGTTTTCAAGCGTTTCGGTGAGTATGCGTTGCGTTGTGCCTTGCATTTTGGCTAAATAATTTTGCGTAAGGCGGTCGGCAAGTTGGCGAAGTGTTTTTGAACGTGCGTTCTTAACTTTCTCATCCACTTGGTTTTCCATTGTGTCGGCTTTGGTGCCGCTACGTCGCGAATATTTAAATACGTGGATATGACCAAATCCGATACGCTCTGCCGCATCTAAGGTTTGAAGAAAATCTTCGTCGGTTTCGCCGGGTAAACCCACAATAATATCCGTTGTAATGTTAAAATTTGGGATAATGCTTCTAAATTTGTCGGCAATTGCAAAAAAATCTTCTCTTGTGTAATGACGGTGCATACGTTTGAGAACGTCGTTGCTGCCGCTTTGCAAACAGAGGTGGATGTGTGGCGCAAGTTTCGGATTTTTAAACAGTTGGATAAAACTATCCGAAAAATCGTCGGGCTCAATCGACGCTATACGCAAACGGAAATCTTTGTCAATCAGCAAAATGCGTTTAATCAAATCTTCAAATCCGATACCTTTATAATTATACTTAGAAATATTAACGCCGGTGAGCACAATCTCTTTAAAACCGTAATCAAGTTCGGTGGTGATGTTTGCGATAATATCCTCAGCGGGACGCGACACAGCCCTTCCACGCACGTAAGGCACTATGCAGTACGAACAAAAATTGTTGCAGCCGTCTTGAATTTTTACGATAGAGCGCGTGTGGAATGTCTCCTTGGCGGGCTCAAAACCGAAAACGTCGCCTTTGAAATTGTCCACGCCCGAGAACTCGCCGTTGAGATGCGCCTCCACGATTTCAAAAATCATATTCTTGTGCTTGTTGTCTACCACAATCACGTTTTTGTTGTCGGCGAGGTATTTGTTGGCGTATTGTTCTGCCATACAGCCTGTTACTATCACGAGCGAACCTTTGCGGATGGCGCGGTTGATATATTCGCGGCTCTTTTTGTCAGATTGGTTGGTGATGGTGCAGGTGTTGATAACGCAAATTCCGGCGTCGGAGTTTTCAAAATCGCCGTCGGTGACAAAGCCCTTTTCGCGAAACTTTGAAGCCAAAGCATCGGTTTCGTAAAGGTTTAAACGGCATCCAAGTGTCTTAAATGATATTTTGTTCATAATGAGTTTTCAACTGCGCAAAGATATGGATTTTTCGGATTTTCGCAAAATATCACACCTTGATGCCCACCATTGTCATATCGTCGATTTGCGAAATGCCGCCGCGCCACGATATTATTTCTTGTTCGAGAGCCACACGCTGTTCGTTGAGAGGGTCTTCGTGTATTTCGATGAGGGTGGCAGTGAGGTTTTTGAGCAGGAATTTCTTTTGATTTTTGCCGCCAAGTTGGTCTTGAAGCCCGTCGGAAAACATATACACCATATCGCCCTTTTCGATTTTTACGGTTTGGGTTTGAAAATGCTCCTTTGCTCGCAGAAAGTTGCCCACCGGCATTGAGTCGCCTTTTAGTTTTATTGCCTCTTTGCCTCTGATTATCAATGCGGTTTGGTTGGCTATGGCGTAACGGATTTCCATTTTTTCAAAGTCGAACGAACAGATGGTCATATCCATACCGTCGTCGAGCGATCCGCCGCCTTTTGCCACGAGGGTGGATTTTATAAAATCTCTCATTCTATCGAGCACAGTGCCAGGGTTTTCGGCATCGTATTCTGTTACCATATATTCCCTCAGAGCCGAAATGCCAAGCATCGAAAGCAGAGCGCCGGGAATGCCGTGACCTGTGCAGTCGGCGGTAATCATCACCGAATACTTTCCGCAGCGGATGGCACGGTAATAATCGCCACCCACAATATCGCGCGGACGGTAAAGCACAAAGTTTTCGGGAAAAATCGCCTTTACGTCAACTATGGAAGAAATCACAGCCCCCTGAATGCGGCTTGCATAGTTGATACTTGCCAACATTTTTTGGTTTGCTTCGCGAATTTCAAGATTTTTTTCAGCGAGTTTCGATTCCGACTTACGTTTAATGTTGATGATTTTGTATATTGCTATAACCAAAGCGATTACGAGCAAAACCGACACCGCAACCGAGCCCAAAAGCAAGTCGATATTCTCTTGTGCCCAATTGCGCAGACCGTCCATCCAGTTAGCCTCGTCTTCCATTATGTCAACTAAAAGTATCATTGATGTTTTTTGTGTGTACAAATATCACACCAAGAGTTTATTTTTATCCCCTTTTCCCTCAATTCAAACCTCCCTTTCCGCCAATCGGCATAGCCCACAATTTTATATCCTGATTTATCGTAAAGTCTTTTGGAATATGGGTTGAGAGTAAAACAATCTAAACGAATTGAATCATATCCCGCTGATTTACATAGTGTTTCGATATAAACCATTGTTTTAGATGCTATACCTTGGTGCTGAAATTCAGGCGAAACGCATAGGCGATGAATTACACAAAATTTGGAGTCGGGGAATTCCCATTTGCCGTTTTTATATTGTTCGTCGCACTCCCCGCTGAGGGCAAAGCAAACGGCAATTTTGTTGTTGATAGTGCCGATGAACATTTGATTTTTGGTAATATCATCGGCAATCGTTTGATAGTCAGGATAAATATCGTCCCATTGATGAATGCCTTGCTGTTCCATTGCGGCTGTGGCAGCACCATAGAGCGACATTATTTCGTCGATGTGGGTTGGGGTGGCGTGAGTGTAGTTCATTTATTGTAAATTTAGTTTTAATCAAACAAATTGTCAAGTATAATACTTTTTTTCTTGATAACACAGCGGAATGTGGATTTTTTTTGCACATTCCGCTAAGTTATTGCGGATAGCATAGCGGAATGTGTGTTTTTTTAGGCGATTCCGCTAAGTTATCGGAATTATATCACCTCCCCTTCTGCTGAAAAATCGCTGCTCTTGGTGATTTTTACATTGATGAAACTGCCTATAAGTGCCTCGTTGTCAGAACGGAAGCGGACGGCGATTTTGCCTTCGGTGAGACCTGAAAGGTAACCTTCTAAGCGGTCGTGTCCGTTTACCAATATGCGGAACTCTTTGCCCACCATACTTGCCGTGTAGAGCGACGATACCGATTTGAGATCTTCGGAAAGTACGCTGTAACGTCTTGATTTTTCGTCTTTTGGAATGTCGTCTACCCATTCCGACGATTTGGCTCCCGGACGCGGCGAGTACATTGCTATAAACGCCATATTGTATTTAAACTCCTTGACAGCGCGGCGGGTGTTTTCAAACTCTTCTAAGGTTTCGCCAGTAAAGCCAACGATGATGTCGGTAAAAATGGTGGCTGTGGGCAAAATGGTGCGTATCGAATGTATTACGTTGCGGTAACGCTCAATGTCGTATTTGCGGTTCATACGTTTAAGCATCTCTGTGTCACCGCTTTGGATGGGAATGTGAATCCATTTGCCGAGACATTTATATTTGGCTATGGTGTAAAGCACGTCGTCGGTCATATCGCGGGGATGTGGCGATGTAAAGTATACGTAGAACTCTTTGCCGCTTTCGTCGCCGTAACGTCCTATTAATTCGAGTAGTTGCGCAAAGTTGATTTCTTTGCCTTTTTTATCCAAACCGTACGAGTTGACGTTTTGTCCTAAAAGTGTAATTGATTTAAAACCAGCATTTACAAGGCATTTTACCTCCTCAACAATTTCTGCCGATGAGCGAGATACTTCTCTTCCGCGTGTATAGGGCACTGCACAATATGTACAAAATTTGTCGCAACCGTTTTGAATTGGCACAAATGCTTCAAATTTGTCGGGCTGACGACCTTCCAAACGCCAAAAATAGTCCATTTGATATGCTTGTTCTTCGCGGCTAAGTTTCGGATAATAAGTGCCTTCGTGGGTGTGCTCGGCAAGCATTTCGGCAAACTTGGTAAGGTCGCGCATATCAAAAACCATATCGAATGTTTTGAGAAATTTTTCGCGGTCGTCGGGCAGGATGCAACCTGTGAGAAATGTGGTGAGGGGTCGCGATGCCTTTTGACGGTTCCAAATTGCAATCAGGTTGTACACCTTGTCGATGGCTTTTTGACGCACCGAGCAAGCGATAACTCCCAACAAATCAGCCTCGTGAGGGTTGTCGGTAGATTCGTAACCAAGTTTTTCGATATATGTCTTAACTCTGCCGCTGTCGGATATATTCATCTGACAGCCAAGCGTAACCAAATGGTATTTCATCTATTAATGTTTTAAATTTGGCTGCAAAGTTAGCAATCTAAATCGAATTTAGTATATTAATAAAGGTGTCGTTAGGAAAAATTCCTTCTTCGTCGAGCGAATATTTTGGTAAAAGACGGTCAACAAAGTACATATCGATGTTTTTGTGGTTTTTGATGTCGACCGAGCCACGATAGCGACACACAAAATAATCCTTTACGTATTTGTAGGTTTCGGCAGAGATGTTTACGCAGCCCACCTCGTCGGCGCTCTCCATACGTTTTGCCACGTTTACGGCGTCGCCCCAAGTGTCGTAGGCAAACTTGATTTTGCCCACAACTCCCGCCACAAGTGCTCCTGTGTGTATGCCTATGCGCAACTGCCAATCGGGCAGGTTCATATCGGGGAAACGCTGCTTGTAGGTGGACATAAAGTTGTTGATTTCTAACCCCGCGAGTATCACGTCGATAGGGTTACTTTTGTTGCGCAACGGAATGCCGCCCACGCACATATACGAGTCGCCGATGGTCTTGATTTTTTCGATGTAATGGCACGAGATGATGTCGTCGAACTTGGAGAAAAAGAAATGGAGCGCCGCCACTATTTGGTCTGACGTGAGGTTTTCGCACGACTTTGTAAATCCCTTAAAATCAGTGAACATAATGGTTGCCATCTTGTAGTTTCGCGGCGAGGAGAATCCGTCGTCTTTTAATTGCGACACCACATACACGGGCAGAATGTTGAGCAAGAGGTTGTCGGTTTTGGAGCGTTCTTTCTCGATGATTTCGTTTTTTTTGAGAATTTCGGTTCGCGACCGTTCAAGTTCCAATTCCACACGTTTTTGCTGCGAAATGTCGGTTTCGATGGCAATGAATTTTTCTATCCTGCGACCGTCGAAGATAGGTGTGAGGGTGGTTTGAATCCATTTTGTTGCGCCGTACTTTACACGGCACTGAGTGATATAGTTTACCGACTGCTGCTTGCTAAATAGTTCTTTGAGTTTTTTGTTGATGTCCTCGTTGTAACTGAGTTTCAGGATGTTGGTGCCTCGGCGTTTGTTGATAAACTCGTCTAAGGTGTATCCGTACATATGTTGGAATCCCTCGTTTACCCATTCTATTTCGCCGTGGGGCGAGAAAAGTATTACCGAATTGGCTGTCTGCCTTACAATTAGCGACAGTTTGTTGAGGTCCTCGTTTTGGTTGAGGATTTTACGGTTTTTGATTTCGAGTTCTTCGAGACTATCGTGTAGCATTACCGCCGATTTGGTGCGGGCAAGAAACTCCACCTTGTCAATCGGCTTTTTGATATAGTCGTTTGCGCCAGAGTTTAATGCCAAACTTAGGTCGCTGCTGTCGATTTTGCCAGTAACAATGATTACAGATGTGGTTTTAAAGCGTTTTTTGATTAACTTGGTGACTTCCAACCCCGACATTCCTGGCATCTGCCAATCGAGCAAGACAAGGTCGGGCGGTTCGGACTGTATCTTAGCCCAAGCCTCCAAGCCGTTTGAACACTCGTCCACAGAATAAACCGTGGTGTCGTCGTTAGACAGCACCGACTTCATAATAGTGCGGCTGAGTGTGTCATCGTCTGCTATTAATACCTTGTATATCACTATTTTATAAAAGTTCTAACCGACATCTTGTCTGTTTTCAAATATAATAAAATTTTACATATAAGATGTCATTATTACGCTTTTTTTATTGTAATGGTATAAAATTAATACTCTATCTCTTGTTGCCGTTGAGACGGATGTAATGGATATTGTCGTTACGGTCGATGTATAAGTATTGGTAGGTGTTGTTTTTTCTGTCGTTGTTGTACAAGAGAATACCTCCTCCAAAGGAATTGTTTGTGGAACCCGTTATGCCCGACAGATAGGCTTCGGAGGTTTTGTAATGCTGTGTCATTCTTTTTGTCCAAATTTCTTCTCCTTTGAGGTCGGTTTTGCGTAGAAACTCTATTCCGTTGAGATTGTAGTCGATAAACAGATGCTCATTATCAGAATATATTATCGATGCTTGCGAAAGTCCCAGTTTTTTTATGCAGGTGATACTTATGATGTCGGGGTTTAGTTGTTTTGGGGTAAGTTTGAGCGACTTGTATAATGTTACCTTGCCCTTCCATTTTCGCTGAGTAGATTCGCCTTTGTTGTTTATCTTGATGGCATACAAGTCTTGGTCAGTGAGTTTGTCTGTGCCGCACATAGCATAGTCGGTTACTACTACCGCCTTGGTGTTTTCTTTGGCTTGTTGTTTGGGCGATGGATTGCTAATAATTTGGTTTATATGCGAATCGTAGTAATATTTTTTGCCATCTGATGTCACAAATTCTAATCCCTCAATATCTCTGTTGATAGATATTTTCAATACAGTGGACGGCGAAAGTATGTCACTTAAACCAAATATCGAATCGGTGAGATTTTTGAATGTAAGTGTTTGCCAATCAAATCGGTATATGGTTTTGTTTTTGCCGAGAATCAATTTGCCATATTCCATATCATAAATAATGTCGGTGTCTTTGATTTTGATATTGTCGGGACACTCTATGTCTGTGATTGTCAGCGAGTCGGCATCTATTAGTTTTATTTCTCTTTTATCGTCGTCTAACCAATATTTTGTTTCTGCAATAAATACAGGTTTTCCGTTTACCTCCGTAGGATTGATTTCGAATACCTCATAACCTTTGGGCAAATTTTGCGACAACGTGCCTTGATGCTTCGGGTCTGTTTTGGCTATGATTTGTGAACCTTTTGAGCATAAACTCATAAGCAAACATACCATACCGAAAAACAATGGCAACCCTATAATAAATAGCCTTGTCTTTTTATCCATCCACGAGGGATAGTTGCCATTGTGGGGCCTATAATTTGGTGTAACATTGTAACTTGGCTGTTCGTTATGGTGGTTAACATTTACATTAATGTTTACATTGATAGTGTGCGTGGTAGAGTTGTCGTCGATCCAAAAATGGGTGCCACAATACTTGCATTTGTATGTGCCGTCGCTTAGTTGTATCGCCTCAGAGGCATTACATTGCGGACAAAGAATTGATTTTATGGTTTTTGACATATTGTTATTCGGTTTGATTTTCTATTATTATTATTTCTTTTGCGAATATACTAAATTATTTGATTCTTTCAAATATTATCCTTACTTTTGATAAAAATTTGACTAACGTTATGAAGAAAAAACATTTATTTATCAACCTTGTTTTGTGTGCGCTTTTGGCAGCATTTGCATCGTGCAGCAAAGACGACAACAACCCCGAAGATCCACAAGATGAAACCGTTACCGACCCTGAAACCGGCGGCAAGGTTACCGATTGGAAAGATGGTTACATCACTTATTACGACCAACCGGCCAACAACGACAGTTATCCATATCCCCTCCCAAAAATGGAAAAGGGCTATTACAACGTGGCTGTGGGCGTATATTTCTTCCCCGACTATATTCTCGGTTCGGCTTACGAAATCAAATATGGCGACAAAACTATCCGCGTGGTTGGCAAGGATATTTGTCCCGACGGCGACAA
>JAGCDD010000006.1 GCA_017651345.1 Bacteroidales bacterium
ATATCTACAGCAGAAAGTGCCGAACCGATATGTAGCCCCATTTTCCCGGCATCGTGCGCCATTTCAATTATTTTGCGACGTATATCTTTTGCCCAAACTTCAGAATTTTTCATTTTAACATTAAATTATACAATTAAACTTCGGCATATAATACGGTGTCAAATATTCCGCAACCCTGCTGACGAACACTTAGACGATAATCTGGAACAATTGTTTTCAAATAGTTAGGTATGGTGTATAAATCCTCAACTTTGTGATATATACAAACCATCAGTTTGGGTCGGTAGGTTTTAATCAGATTTTCTGCACCTTTAAGGGTGTCAAGTTCTGCGCCTTCCACATCCATTTTAATTAAAGTCGGAATATCCTTTACTATGTCATCCAAACGAACCATTTTAACTTTTGAACCACCATTAGAACTAACAGCCGAACCTAAACCAGCATTGTCGTTAAAACAAACTTCACAATTTTGATTCCCTGTGGCATACGGATAAATATCCACATCGTGATATTTGGATGATGTTTTTTTCAAATCATCATAATTTTTGGAGTCCGGTTCAAAAGATATTATTTTTTTGTAATGGTTAGCGGTGTAATCAGCAAACTCGGTAAGTGTATCACCCGTATATGCGCCTAAATCGATAAATACTTCATTTTCAGATAAATTAAAATAATTTCCATCAAAGTATGAAGTAGATGAAACGGGATATTTAGTTAAATAATCAATATTACCAGTATTATAAAAATCTATACGACTTTTAATAACCCGTTTAGATTCAGCATCAGCATAAAAACTATCGAGTAAATTTTCAACCGACTTCATATTCTCATGATAAAACGTTATTCGTTCAAATAAATTACCGACACAATTTCTCCACGAAGCAATAATATTGTAATCATAATATGAAGGAATATGATAATTGATATTCAGCATATTAAGTTTATTAACAACAGCGTCTTTACGTTCAATGCCCACTATTACACAGTAATTGTCGGATAAATCACATTCTTCAAGGCTCTTAACAGGTATCCCATCTACCTCGAAACCATGCTCAAAGTCATTTATAAACGCACAAATATCATCAACACACTGTAATTCAATAAGTTTACGCGAGATAGCTCTTCCATAAATACCCGAACCATACATAAATACTTTTTTACCGTGTAAAAAAGAATAACTATTTTTAAATGCCTTTATTAATTGCTCATTTAAATTATCCAGTATTTTTTCAATTTTTGTTGTCATAATTTACATTCCTCCGTCTATTCTAATTATTTGACCTGTAATATATTTGGCCTCGTCAGATACTAAAAACGCTATTAAATCAGCTACCTCCTGAGGAGTGCCACGGCGTTTAAAATCTGAACGAGTATTAAACAATTCTTGTGTTTTTTGATCCATCGCATCGCCCATTTCGGTTTCAATCAAACCTGGGGCAATGGCGTTAACACGTATATTAAAAGGTGCGAGTTCGTTTGCAGTGGTGCGCGTAAAGGTTGCAACTGCGGCTTTTGATGCTGCGTATGCTGAACCTCCTGCAAAGTTTTCCATTGCCATCACCGAACTCATATTGATTATAACTCCACTTTTTTGTTTAGTCATAATCTTTGCAATATATTGTGTAATAAGTATTTGTGAGAAGTAATTAACTTGAAAAACTTCTTTGATTTTTTTCAAAGGAGTCATAAGCATTATGCCGCCATAAGCAATTCCTGCATTATTAATTAAAATATCAATTGTTGGTTTTGTTTTAATTAATTGATTAAGAGATGTTTTAATGCTTTCTTCGTCAGTAAGGTCGAAATATATATGCTGAATTGATACATCAAACTTTGTAGACAACTCTAATGTAAACTCTTCAAATTCAGGCGTTTGATTACGTGTTGCGCAAATAACATTACAACCCAAAGACGCAAGTTTTTCTAAAATTGCTTTACCAATTCCGCGATTGCAACCTGTTATTAAAGCCGTTTTTGATGATAATGATGCCATAACTATACTTCAATTACGGGTAAACAAATAATTTTATCTGTAATAATATGTGCCGCACCCCACGAAAGTCCAGACCCAAAACCACACATTATCAATGAATTAACTTTTTCTGAAAGTGATTGTGCAATTTGCGAAACCATGGTCAGAGGAATTGTACATGAACTTGTATTGCCATAATAGCGCATACTATAAGGCATTTTTTCGGCGGGCAGTTTGAGCTTTTTGCGAATTTTTTCATCAATCATTTTATTAGCTTGATGAATCAACAGATAATCAATCTGTTGAATATCAATTTGATAATTGTCAGCAAGCGCGGTTATCGCCTCAAAAGGTTTTTTAATAGCAAACGAAAATACCTCAGAACCATCCATTTCGCACTGTAAAGCATTGCGTTCTATGCCGTTATCAATGGTAACGGATTTTAAGGATTCTTCGGTTACAGGATAATTTCTAATGCCGGGCTGACGACATATAATAGCTTGATAACCAGAACCATCACCATTGAGATTAAATTTCATAGAATTATTTACAGATGGTGAAAATTCCAACAAAGTTGCGCTACCGGCATCGCCATGAAGCGGCCAAACCGTTTTATCCATCGACGATTGATTTTTTGAAGGCATTTCACCCACAAGCAAAAGGGCGCGTTTTAATTGTCCCGATTGCAAAAGAGAACCAGCAACATACAATCCATAAACATATCCCGAACAAGCAAAAGGCAAATCAATTGCTACACAGGAAGTTTGCAAGCCCAAACGATGTTGCAAAATATTGGCGGTATTGGGACAAATGTAGAAATCGCGCGATGTAGAAACAAACATAACAAGGTCAATATCAGTGGCTTGCGTATTAGTTTCTATTAAAAGCTTTTGCGCTGCCTCAAAACATAAATCAGAAAGAGATAGATTCAACGGTGCAAGGTGCGACGATTCCACACCTGTAACCGAAGTAAAGTTTTCAGCCTCGTTTGATGTAAAAAAAGGCTGACTCTTTACGGTTTTGGTCTCTTTCGGAACAGCAACCGATAAACCTTTGATTTCTACGTTGTTAACTTCTACAAATGCCATAATTTATAATGTTACACCTCCATCAATTTTTAAAGCCGTGCCTGTAACAAACGCCGAAGCATCTGACAATAAGTAAATTATAGCCCATGCAATTTCTTGCGGTTCGGCATAACGTTTAAGAGGATATTTTTGCATATCAGACTCAAATTGTTCTTTGGTAATACGCTCATTATCAGTCATAATTGGTGTAGTAACCATCGAGGGATTTACACTGTTGCAACGAATTTTTTTAGGAGCAAGTTCCAAAGCGGCAGTACGCATAAAACCATCAATAGCGCATTTTGAAGCACCATAAATGCCGTTTGCAATACCCGCAGAAAATACATTTCCTATTGAGGCTGTATACACTATCGAAGATGGTTTGTTGAGTTTTTTCTTTTTTACAAGATATTTCGTAAGCATCATCATCGAAAAAGTGTTAGTTTTAAACACATTTTCTATTTCGCTTTCCTTGTAAAATCCTATCGGTACGGTATTTACGATTCCCGCATTTGAAACAAAACCATCTAAAACAGGAAGATTTTCTACAAGGGTTTCAATATCTTTTTCATCAGTAAGGTCGGCAATTATTTGGATATGTCCATCACCTTCAAGACTTGCGAAAGTTTCGTTGAGACGTTCGGGATTGCGTCCGGTAATAACGCACTTAGCACCCATTTTAGAACACTCAACGGCAGTAGCCCGACCAATACCCGACGAGGCTCCCGTTATCAAAACTGTCTTATTTTCAAGCGAAAATGGATTATACATAATTCATAAAAATTTAAATTTCAACAATATCGGGACAGATAATATTATCGGTTTCAAAAAATGCCGCGCCCCACGAAAGACCTGTGCCAAAACCACAAACAATATGTCGTTTGTGACTGTTGCTCAATATTTTGCCACATTCGGAAACCAAAGTTAACGGAATACTCGCACTTGTGGTGTTGCCATAGTTTTTGAGACTTAGTGGCACTCGCTCCATACTGATTTTCAAGCGTTTGGCTATATTTTCAAGTATCAATTTATTAGCTTGGTGAAAGGTAAAAAGGTCTATGGAATTAATATCAATTTCAAACTCACCACAAAGTTTTTTCAAAGCTTTTGGAACTTTTGAAATAGCAAATGAAAAAATATCCATAGATTCCATCTTTTCAATTATCTGATTTTCTGACAATTTACCAAGTTTACGATCAAGGTCGTATTGTAAAGATTCTAATGAATATGGATTGCGATATCCGCCTAATTTTAAGGCAGTTGCATCACCGTCGGAACTCAAAGTGCCAAAATAAAACATCATTTCACTTGCTTTTTGGTCAAACTCTAAGGCCGTGGCAGTAGCACCTTCGCCAAAAAGAGGACGAGTTTCAGGATTGCTTATATCGTGGTCTTTTGTAACAGTATCGCCCGAAATCAAAACTACACGTTTAATTGCGCCATTTTGAATCATAGAACCAACTGACGATAAAGAACTTACCCAGCCGGGACAACCTTGAAAATAATCCAAACACATAGTGTTTTCATTAAACTCTAATCGCTTATGAACCAAAAACGAATTAGGTAAATTGATATAATCGGGATTCTGCGTACAAAATGCAATCAAATCAACAGTCGACTTGTCCCAACCGAGATTCTCCAAAAGGCATTCAACAGCCTTGGCACCTAAATCCATAGCGGTAGTACCCTTCAAAGCGATGTGCCTCCTCTCAATTCCTGTGGAAGAAATCACTTTTTGGGCATCTTCGGGAGAATTATAAAATGGAAGATTTGCATTTTCTTCAACATTTTGCGGCACACAAGCCGAAAGCCCCCGAAATGCAACATTATGGATTTTTATAAATGCCATTATTTCTTACTGTTAGCTATATTAAACAAATCTCGAATAGTGCATGCTGTGCGAATATCGTCGCCACGCAACAATACATCATACTCATCGTCTACCATAGCAATAACGTTGAGAGCCATTATCGACGACCATTCATCAAGTTCTTTAAACTTGGTATCTATTTGAATTTCAGACTTGTCGGTATCTTCAAACAAATCTGCAACCTTTTCAACAAATTCGTTTATTTCCATTTTCAGTTAATTATTATTGTAAAAGACGTTTAATTTTAGCCGCACTTTTTTCAAAATCTTCTTTGGTAAGAGTGTAAAGTTGATTATAATTATTTTCTTGATTTTCAGCAAGTTTCAAACCAAGTAATTTATTATATTGAATAGCGCGTTTATTGTCGCGACAAATATGCGCCAATGAAAGTTTCAGTTTTAAAGTGTAAAAGATGAAATCACCGGTACACATGGCACATCGAAACGAAATGTCGGAATTTAAGTATTCGTCATCATAAATAAAAATTCCGCCTTCTCCTGTACCTTTCTCATAATCAATATCTTTGATATTTGTAAGACCTATTTCTTTGCCGCGAAAAACAATTATAAAATAATAATTGTTGTCGTTATTGATACGGTCGAACCATTTTTGCTGCATTTCGGGAGTTATATAATCGCGAAACTCCATAAAACGCTGAATTTTAGGATCGTTACGCCAATTACGCACCATCTCTATCTTGTCGCGAGTAAGACGACGGAGAGTTATGCCGTAGTTGTTAATTTCCATACTCTAACAGTTTAATTTTTCGCTAATTACATAAAGCGGACGTTGTTTTACCTGATCAAAAATCCTGCCTATGTAAAGGCCAAGAATACCAAGCATCATCAGCAATATTCCGCCAACAAACCATATCGAAAACACCGTAGATGTGTATCCGGGCATTCCAATATATCCCGCTAATTTAGCAAAAATATTGTAAACTGCCAAGCAAAACGAGAAAAATGACATAAAAAAACCAAATCCAACCGCCAATTTTAATGGACGGTTTGTATTTGAGATAATTACATCTAACGATAAATTGATAAGTTTTTTGAATGTATACGAACTATTACCATCAGCGCGTGAAGCATGCTGTACTTCTATGGAGGTGTGGCGAAACCCAAGGTAATTAACCAAAGAAGTAAACGTCCGCGCAACCTCGGGCATTTTGTTATATTCTTTGATCACTTTGTGGTTGTAAATTCCAAAATTGGCTATGCTGCTGTCAGATTTGGTGCCGCTAAGCCAATCAAATACAAAATGAAACATCTTCGACGACATTCGTTTAAAAAATCCATCGTGCCTTACAACCCGGCGTGCATAAACAATGTCGAAACCATCTTTGGCTTTATTATAAAGGTGTGGAATTTCTTCGGGACGGTCTTGTAAGTCGCAGTCCATCACCACTATCCATTCGCCCGAACATAACGAAAGTCCTGCGCTGATGGCATAATGCTGTCCAAAATTGCGGCTAAGGTTTATGCCTTTTACACGATTGTTGTTGGTGCATAACTCTTTGATTTTTAGCCACGAATTATCGGGAGAGGCATCGTTTACAAGTATAATCTCGTAATCGGGCGTTATGGTAGATACCGACTTACTAATCCGCTCTACAAGTTGCTCCACCATCTTTTCACCGTGGTAGACCGGCGACACAATTGACAACTGCATTTTACTTTGCATTATTTAAATAGGCATTTAAACCGTTTTGCAAATATTGTACGAAACTTTGCGGGTCGGGGTTGTAACCCTGCGGCGCAATTAGTGGTTTCTCAGGTTGCGAGGCATCCAAAATTACATAATACGGCTGTGCATTTATCTGATATTTAGATATTTGCAATTCGGTATTAACCTTACCTATTGTACTATTGCCCGAAATATCTTCGGTGCGGTCGTCGGTATAGAGGGCGGCTATCACAAACTTCTCTTTCATAGTGGCAAGCACCTGACTATCAGACCAAACGTACTCTTCCATTTTACGACAGTTAACACATCCGTGACCTGTAAATACTATCAACAGAGGCTTGTTTTGCTTTTTGGCACACTCAACTGCCTGATTATATTCAAAATAGGCATCGATTCCGTGCGGAAGTCTAAGATGTTCGCCATAAAGCGGTTTTTCGCAAAGGGTAGACTGTGCAACCACCTGATTAACATTGCCTTGCCCCATCACAAAATCCTGAGTGGTGAGCGGAGGAATATATCCTGAAAGTGCTTTGAGCGGTGCGCCCCACATTCCCGGCAACATATAAATTGCAAAAGCAAAGGCAATTAGAGCCAAAATCAATCGCGGAACTTTGATAAACGGCACATCCGAATCGTTGGGAAGTTTTATTTTTCCCAAGAGATAAAGTCCTAACAATATGGAAGTTGCAATCCAAATAGCGAGATAAACCTCACGGTCGAGAATATGCCAGTGATAGGTTTGGTCTGCCACCGAAAGAAACTTGAAACCAAGCGCAAACTCCACAAAACCAAGCACTACCTTCACAGTATTGAGCCATCCGCCCGACTTAGGAAGATTTTTCATCCATCCCGGGAAAAACGCAAACAGCGTAAACGGCATTGCAAAGGCGAGCGAAAAGCCAAACATAGCCACAATGGGCTTAACGGCATTGCCTCCACTCGCACTCTCTACAAGCACCGAACCCACGATAGGACCTGTGCACGAGAAACTTACAAGCACAAGCACAATCGCAAGGAAAAACGATCCAAACATTTCGCCCTTGTTGCCACGATTTTCGGCACGATTGATAATACCCGACGGCATTGTAATTTCAAACATTCCAAAAAACGACAGTGCAAATATCATAAACACTATGAAAAACAGAATATTAGGCAGCCAATGCGTACTCAATGCATTGAACACTCCGGCAGTGAAATCGACACCGCCAGCAATGTTGGCAATCACAATCAACAGCGCCACAGGCACGGTGTAAAGCGCAATTATGCTTACACCATATATAATAGCATCTCTTTTGGAGTGTTTTTTTAGGAAAAAACTCACCGTCATGGGAATCATCGGGAACACGCAAGGCGTAAAAATCGCCGCCAATCCCGCCAAAAATGCAATTATAAAGATGCTCCACAATCCATCGCCATTATTCTGTGGCTCAACGGGTTGTGAAGAAATATCTGCCGTAGTTTCCGGTTCTAACTGAGTTTCAGACGTTTGCAAAGTGTCAACATCGTTGTTAGAGGCAACGACAGTATCCAATTTTTGCGATGTATCAGCCTTTACAGGTTCCTCCGTTTTAGTATTTGGGGAGGGCGAAGTGTTCAGAATTGGCTTTTTTTTTTCACCCTCAGGTTGCTGAGGGTCAATCTCAATCGAAAACTCCTCGTCGAACATCGAGCACATATATTGGTCGTTGCAAACCTGTCCCGAAATACGACCTGTAACCACTTGTTTTACAGCATTTTTAGGAGTAATTTCGATAGTAAATTTGGCGTTACCCTCAAAAAACTTTTCGGTAACATCGAAAATCTCCTCGTATTTTTCGGTGGGTTTAACCGGCTCTTTTATCGCGCCCACAGAGGCATAATTCTGCGTATTGGAAATCTTGATTTCCAACGGTTTAGAAGCCCCTTCGGGATTGTAAGGCGAATAAAGGTGAAAGCCTGATTTGATAGGCGTTTCAAAAACAAGCACGCATTTTCCATCGGCCTTGTTTTCGGCACTGAACTTCCAATTTAGCGCGTCAGATTTCTGTGAAAAACTCTGCAACGCAGTAAAAATCAATACAATAAATATTACTAAATTCTTTTTAACCATGACGGTAAAATTTTTTTCCAAAAGTAGGAAAAAATACTTTACACAAACAAAAGAGATTATTAAAAAAGATTAATTTTTCAGCAATTTACAAAACCTTCTTGAAAAAATAGATTTGCAATAATTAAATTACTTTCATATCTTTGCTGTGTTAACAATCCGCTATTTCGGAACACAAAATATCAAATGGCAGAAACTGAAATCATAAGAAACATCAAATGGTATAAAAACTATTTCAGCGACTTTTATCTCAGTCGCTCAGAAAAAGAACGTATTAAAATAAAATACGTTTTAAAAGTAATTGAAACACAAAGAATTATACCTATAAAGTTTTTCAAACAGATTGAAGGAACTGATGGTTTATATGAAATTAGAGTTGAATTTGAAAGCAATATTTTAAGAATATTTTGTTGCAACGACAAAGGTGCATTAGTGGTTCTGTTTAACGGTTTTCAGAAAAAAACTCAAAAAACCCCGCCTGACGAAATTCGCCGTGCAAAAAAAATAATGAATGACTATTTTAAAGACAAAGAAAATGGCAGAGATGACAGAAGAAAAGCGTAAAGCAATAATGGAGTGCGATAATTTTGAACAACTCCTTGAAATAGAATACGGCAAACGTGGAGAACCTGCTCGCGAGCAATTTGAACACGATGCCCAAATGTTTATTTTGGCAGAATGTGTTAAAGAACAGCGAGAATCAGAAGGCCTTACTCAACAGCAATTTGCCGAAAAAGTGGGAACCCAGAAAAGTGTAATTTCAAAACTCGAAAGAGGGAATTTTGACATTAAACTTCCTGCACTATTCAGCATTTTCCAAAAAATGGGTAAAAGGATTAGTTTTTCAATTGCGTAAATTATTAAAAATCAACAATAAAAAAAAACTGATGCCATATAGACATCAGTTTTTTTATTACATATTATTACCAACAACCTTATTTCACAATCACCGCACCGCCATTGCACGGAACAGTAATCATAACTTGTTGTTTTTTAGATACTTTAATATCTTTTACAGAGCCATTTAATGCGGCATCGTCGGAGTAGAGTTTCACGGTTTCGCCGGCGGTGAGCATCGGAAGGGTGAGGTTGAGTTTCAAGGTTTCTTTCTGAGCGTTGATGGCGGCAATAAACCACTTATTGCCTGTGCGACGGGCAATTACAGCGTATTTTCCCGGGTAACCATCGATAAACTTAACCTCGTCCCAAGTGGTGGGAACTGCCTTCATAAAGTCAACAGCCCATTTTGGAGCGTCAGTAAGGTTGTTGGGAGCCATTGCAAAGTGCTGCACTGGACTTTGAAACAATACCGAAACAGCAAGTGCAAACACGTCGGAAGTTTTGCGGGTGTTGCCGTGGATATTGTCGTAGCCGTAATGCTTGTTGAGAGTGCTTCCTCCCCAATCCATACTGCCCACGGTGTTACGTACAAATGGATGAATGGTGGCGCAGAAAGCCTCGTTGTCGCACTCGTTTTGACCAAAGGCAAGGTTCTCGCTTGCTCTAACTGCCTCGCACGCAGCAAAATTTGGGTACATTCTCTCCCATCCTCTCGGCAATGTGCAGCCGTGGAAAATCACGAGCAAACCATAATCGTTGGCATCGGCAAGAATATCTTCGTAAAGTTGAAGCATCTGTTGCTTGTCGCCGCCAAAAAAGTCTACCTTAATACCGCGAATACCAATGCTTTGCATCCATTTCATTTCGCGACGGCGGGTGATGATATTGTCCATAATATTGCGCGGACCTTGCGGAGCGTCGTTCCAATAGCCGTTTGAGTTATACCAAAGATAAAGGGCAACATTTTTGGATTTTCCATAGTCGGCAAGTTCCTTGATTTTGTCGCGACCTATCTGCGTATCCCACAGAGCGTCAACGAGAACCGACTCAAATTTCATCTCTGCCGAAAAGTCGATATATTTTTTCTGAATATCGAATGTGGTGTTGCCGTCCATACCGATAATCCAACTCCACGAGCCGCGTCCATATTGGTATTTTTTCGACGGTTCGTAAAGTTGCTCCACATAGTCGAAAGCCACAGTGGTTTCCACAATATTAGCGAGAGTTTTACCCAAAGTAATTGTGCGCCAAGGTGTTGACGAAGGCAACGAAAGTCCGGGAGTTACCGAACAAAGTCCATTCATTTCGCCCTCTTGCGGAAAGCCTATATTATAAAGTGTGCCGTTGCCGCCCATCAGTCTTGCGCCGCAGTAGCGACCATTTACGCCGGTTTCCGAAACGAGAATCCAGCCCTTGTCGCCATTTTTGAACAAGCAGGGGAATGTGTAACCCTCGCCCCAGCCGTTTTTGCCGGTGGCATCGTCAACGGTGTAATGAGTTTCGTAACTCGGTGATGTACGGGCAAATCCGCCCATTGGTCCCGACTGAGGACAGAGGAATGTGGTAGTGCCGTTGGCAAACTTGAATCCCGTTGCCTCTTTCTTAACCACGCAGCAGAATGTAGGACGCTGAGCGTGAACAGTATAGCGGAAAACTACATCGCGGTTCGACACAAAAAACTCCACGTCGTAAATCTTCTTGCCGTCTTGCGCAAAAGTATAAACCGCACCATTGGCATCAACATCGATTTTGCTTTGTTTTGAATTGCCAAGGAAATAGGTCTCTTGTTTCTTAACTTCCTTACTATCAGCAATCGACATATTTTTGGTAAAATCGCCATAATCGAGCACAAGACCGAGAGGCGAACTTTCAATAAAGTCAACTCCGCCGAGCGTTACCTTGTAAGCAGGATTTCCGCCATTGTCCGAAACGGTAACAACAATCTGACCGTCAGGACTTTTTACCTGTTTTTCAACAGCCGAGGCGGATAGCGCAACCGCCGACAAAAACAAACTGTAAATAAATTTTTTCATTTTATAATATATATATTAGGTGATAGAATTTTTGGCAAATATAAACAAAAAAAAGAGACGGCAACATTGCCGTCTCAATTAATATCAATAATGTTTTTGAATTACTGTATTGCCACTTTGAACGATTCGCCGTTTACCAAAACCACATACACACCTTGTTTGCCGATGTGGATTTCCTCTTTTGACGATTTTGTTGTTGAAGTTGTTAAGGTTCTGCCATTTAAGTCGATAATTTTGTATTTGGCGTCGGGAGCGGAGGCAATGAAGATGGAGGAGTTTGATGACCAGACTTTTATGCCGCTTTGAGTGTCAGTAATATCAGATACGGGGGTAGGTTGATTTGCTTTAACGGTAACTTTCAATTCAGTTTCAAAACCTTGGTATTCTACCTTCAAAGTCTGTTCGCCAATTTTAGTTTTGTCATAGCCGGTGATGGTGGCTTCGGAGAGAAGTATTTTATTAGATTGATATCCGTTATCATAATTCATAACTAAATAGCCATCAACAGCAGAGAAATTTTCACCTTCGGTGTACTCAGTTTTTGGCAATTTAGAAATTTCTATTGACACTACCAAACTATATGCAGGTTGATACAGTTGGGTAAAGTAGCCGGGATTTTCTTCACCTTCGTCTATCTTGGCGTAGGTGGCATCGTATAC
>JAGCDD010000098.1 GCA_017651345.1 Bacteroidales bacterium
CCTTGGGCGAAAACCTCGGCTTTCCGCAGAAAAGCAAACCACGAAACATCTACAACACGTTAGACAGGCTCGGAAGTTTCCGCAACGCCGACCAAATTTACGACGCACTCATCAAGGCAAACCTCGCAGCCTATATGCCAAGCCGATATATGAAACTTGCCGACGAAGCCAACCTCTCTTGGGACGACGATCGCTACCGTGAGATGTTTTTGGTGAAAATGATGATGTCGCTATTTTTCAAACGTTTGGAAAGTAGTTGGTATTCGTGCAAAATCACTATGCAAAACGTTCTCCGCGTTCACCAAGTCACTCTCGACAAGGTAAACGACTTCCTCAAAACCCAAAACGGCGAGATTACCATCGACGGCGATTTGGACGAAATTGCGGAAGACGGCGAGTTTTATGTCGGCAAAAAAATGCTGAGGCTCTCCGAAATGGAAAACATAGAGGGATTCAAAACCGACCTCGAAAACGATGTGGAAATCATCAGCAACTTCATCGAGCAAATCAATGATTTTGAGGAAGATTTCAACGAAGGCACGCTCGAAGACCCGAAACTCGAAAAACTATTTTCGGTAATCAAGGAAAAGCAAAACCAAGCCAACAAAAAAGTGGTGATATTCACCGCCTACGCCGACACCGCCGAATATATCTACAACAACATAGCCGCCAAATTCCCTAACTACCGCACAGCCATAGTTACGGGCGTGATGCACAAGACTTACGACGGCGTGTCCGCCAAAAACGTCAACGAAGTTTTGCAGCGTTTCGCACCTTACAGCAAGATGTACAAGGAGTTGGAGTGGTCGCCACTATACGAAGCCGCAGCCCTGAGCCGCGATACATATTTCGACGACACCAAAAACAATTGGAAGGTGGACTATGACACTTGGAAAAATCTCATCAAGACATCAGGCGACACCAAATACATCAAATTTGCCCAAAACCTTGACAACGAGATTGACATTCTTGTTGCCACCGACTGCCTCTCGGAAGGTCAAAACTTGCAGGATGCCGACCTCGTGGTCAATTACGACATACATTGGAATCCCGTGAGAATTATCCAACGCCTTGGACGTATCGATCGTATCGGCTCGCCAAACAAGGTGATTAGTTCGATTAACTTTTGGCCTAACGACAACATCGACAAGTACCTCAACCTCGAAAAACGCATCATCAACCGTATGAGCGCAATGACCATCACCGGCGCAGAAACCGTGGAAATCAACAAGGAGTTTGAGAAAATCACTCGCGACAACCCTATCATCAGCCAAAGCGAGAAAAAACTCATCGAACAGATGGAGCAAAACAACATTTCTGACATAGAAATCACCGAAAACCAAACTCTCGACCTCAGCGACTTTTCGCTCGAACTCTACCGACAAGACCTCACCGAGTACCTCGCCGAGCATAAGGAAAAATTCATGAATATGCCTTCGGGCGCGTTTTCAGGATTTGAACTCGCGCAGGACGAAAATCCCGAACTCAATAGTTCGCTCGTGGCTGTGGTGGCATATCCGCACAAAAACTGCAAAACCGACAAATATTCAAAGGTTTACCTGATGATGCAACCCGCCGACGGCAACACCGAACCCGACTTTGTGGAGATGAACTACGCGCAAATACTCGAATTTTTGCACCAATACCGCAAAAAAGAGACAGCACTGCCACAATGGATTCTCAAAGGCGACAAGGACAAGATTATGAAACTATCGCAAATACTCAAAAATTGGATGCGGAACATTGCGCCACGTCAGGCTAAAAACAACATAATGTCGATACTCGGCGGTGGCAAATCGCTTGCAGCCGCACCCAAAAGCATCGACGACGAGGCGGATTTTTCAAAATACGACCTCTTGGCGTGGGAATATGTGGCAAAAAGATGAAAAAAGATTTGTTTTTTTCGCAAAAAGTATGCATATTTGCGAAAATTCTGTCGCAAAAATACCGTATTTTTGCGACAAAAATCAATATAAAAACTAATGGAAAGTATTGAAAGCAAAATACTTAGTACATTGAAGAAATGCGGAAGGGGTGTCGCGTTTTCTGCGGCAAGGTTCGCGCATTTTGGAAGCACCGAAGCCGTGCGAAAAGCCGTTGAAAGATTGTGCCATTCAGGGACGGTGATTCGCGTGGCAAAAGGCATATATTATTATCCCAAGATTGACAAAGAACTCGGTTTGGGCATAATATATCCTACATTCGACGAGATAGCCGGCAGTATTGCCACACGCGACAGGTCACAAATAGTCCCTGCCGGTGCATACGCCGTCAACAAATTGGGACTAAGTACACAGGTTCCTATGAACGCGGTATTTTTGACATCAGGCGAAAGCCGAAAAATCAAGATGGCAAACGGACGAAACATAGTTTTCAAACACGCCGCGCCAAAAAACTTTGCTTTCAAAAACTCTTTTGCGCAGTTGGTTTGTATCGCGCTCAAAGATATTGGCAAAGACAATCTGACGGACGAACAGACCGCCGCACTCAAAAAAATCATTCTGCAACAGCCAAAAATTTCCGAAATGGACTTGAAAATTATGCCGTTGTGGATTAAAAAACTTTTATCACAGATTTACAATGAATAGTTATTTTGCCATAACAGACGAACAGCGGTTAGAGATTTTGAAAAACACCGCAGAATATACCGGATTGTCAAAAATTGCGGTGGAAAAAGACGTTTGGGTTACCTGTGTCTTGCAAATGCTGTTTGCCTCTAACATCAGCGGCGATATAATCTTCAAAGGCGGCACGTCACTAAGCAAGGATTACAACCTCATTGAAAGGTTTTCGGAAGATATTGACATATCGGTAAATCCGCAGGTGTTCGGTATGGAAAGCGAAGACCCTACAAAAAAACAGATGAAAAAACTGCGCAAGGCCTCGTCTTTATATGTGGAAGAAGTTTTGGCAAATAAAATCAAAAACGCAATCATTGAAAACAAACTATCTGATTTTCTATCAGTGGAAACCGAGCCATTGGGCGAAGGCGATAAAACATATCCCGAGCCGAGAAAGATTTTTATAAGATACAATTCTGTAATTGCAGAAAAAATTGACTACATCAAGAATTATATAATTTTAGAAATAGGCGCACGTGCGTTGATGGAACCTGTCAACCGAGTTTATGTTCAGAGCGAAGTGCAAAAATGTTATCCGCATATCATTACATCGGTTGCTAACCCTGTAATCATCACCGCCGCACCGCAAAAAACCTTTATCGAAAAAGCATTCCTTCTCCACGAACTGTTTTCAGTGCCGCACGAGCAACTCTCGGCAAATAGGCGGTCGAGACATCTCTACGATTTGGAACGGATGATGGATAAGGATTTTGCCATCAATGCCATC
>JAGCDD010000099.1 GCA_017651345.1 Bacteroidales bacterium
AATGCATATTTGAATGAGATAATAGAATAAAAAATGTAGAGACGCGCCATGGCGCGTCTCTACAATTAAATCCATTGTAAATAATCCTGTTTAGAACGGCAAGTCGCCTTCTGCTTCGGCCTGAGGTTGTTCTGCTGGACCTGCAGGTGCGGTTTGACCTGCGGGAGCTGCGCCCTGATTAGCGGCTGGTGCAGTTGCGCCAATACGTTCTATCTTCCAAGCGTTGAGGGTGTTGTACCATTTGCCCTGATATTCGCGTCCACGGATATCGAACGATACTTTGATGTTTTCGCCAATTTGGTACTGATCAAGTTGAACGCGGTCGCCATAAACGTTGAAAACTGCGCTTTGAGGATACTGTCCGGGAATTTCAATTACAAAATCTTGCGAAGTCCAATTGGTGCCGTTTGCCGATACACCGCTGCGGCGTTCCAAAAGGTGGGTAAGTTTGCCTTCTACTTCTAATGCCATTTGAGTGTGTTTTTATAGGTTTATATTACTTTATTTCTTTTTATTGTCTTTGGGTTGTTCGGCAGGTTCGGGTTTGATAATCTGCACGAGTTCCATTTCAAAGATTAAGAGGCTGTTGGGAGCAATAGCGCCATTGTCCATCTGACCGTAGCCAAGTTCGGGGTGAATCCAAACCTGCACTTTTTCGCCGAGCGACATAAGTTTGAGCATCTCTGTCCAACCTTTGATAACGCCGCCAACCATAAATCTTGCGGGCTGATTGCCACGGAGGTCGGTGCCGTCGAATTGAGAGCCGTCGATAAATGTGCCACGGTAAAGACATTCAACTTCGTCTTCGTCGGTGGGGAACTGTTTGCCGTCGCCAGGGGTAATCACTTTGTATTGCAAACCGCTTTCGGTAGTTACCACGCCCTCTTTGGTCTTGTTTTCAGCGAGGAATTTTTCAGCCTTTTCGAGGTTTTCCTTAGCCTGTTTTTCACCGCGTTTTTTCAAATAATCGCTAACGGTTTTGTCGGCTTGCTGAGGAGTAATGCCAAACGAAGCAGTATCATAGTCTAATGCTTTTTTGAATCCTGCAAGAAAAGCGTTTACATTAATTTCGGGGATGTTTTGGTAAAACTGATTGCCGAGGTTGATACCTAAAACATAACTTACCGAGTCGAGGTCGTTAGTAAGTTTAACGTTAGTGTTGATTTCAGCGCCTTTTTGTTGGCACGAAACCATAGCCGACAGCATCATAGCAGCTGTGGCGAGTGTAAGAATTTGTTTTTTCATCTCTTTATTATATGTGTCTGTTTGTTAGTCTTCTCCAATAGTGAAAGGCAGTTCGTCGTCGTTGCCCTTGTTGGCACCTACCTCCACTGAAATGAGTTCCACGTCGAAAATCATTGGCGAATAGGCGGGAATCTCCTCTGATGGAGCGTACTCGCCGTAAGCAAGGTCTTGGGGAATATAAAAAATGTATTCAGCACCCTCTTTCATTATTTTAAGTCCCTGAGCAAGACCCGGAATGATGTAGTCTAATGTAAGTTCGGTGGGTTCTTCGCTGTCAAACGAAGTATCGAACACAGTACCGTCGATAAGTTTTCCTTCGTAATAGATGTGCACAGCGTCAGAGTCGGTGGGCATAAGTCCGTTTTCTTTGCCTTGTTTAATGATTTTGTATTGCAAACCATTGTTGAGAGTTACCACACCTGGCTCTTTTGCGTTTTTGGCAAAAAACTCCTTGCCTTTTTTCAATTGTTCTTCTTTTTGTTTGGCTTCGCGTTCAGCAAAAAAATTCTCCAAAAGAGTGCTTGCTGTCTCTTTGTCGATGGCAGAAGTGTTGTTTGCCACGTCTTTAAAAGCCTTTCCGATAAGGTCGGCGTTGATAGGCAAGTTTTCTTTGCTGATATTCTGAGCGAGTATAAAGCCTATGCTGTAACAGATAGAATCTTGACTCGACGACACCTTAATTTTGTCGAAATATTTTTGAGCCGAAGCGGTAGCGGCAGTTAAAAGTATTGCCAAAGTATAGATTATTTTTTTCATCTTTTATAATATTAATAGTTATTTAAAAATTTCCTCAATTTCTTCCTTTACCTTTTCGATAGCGTCTTGAACTGGATTTTGGTCTGATTGAGCCATCATCTGCAAAATGTAGGTGCTAAGTTCGATCGCCTTGTTGTCGGACGTCATACGCTGAGCTGAGATGTTGATAAGTTCTACAATGCTCTCTTTTGCGGTTTTAACGGCTTCCCACGATTCGTCGCTGATGTAAATTTGCTGCGACATATTGTGCTCGTATTCAGCTCGGATGGTGGTGAGCAGAGCCCTTTGAAAATCTTTTGCGCTCATTCCGGGGTCTTGCACGCGGATAAGAAGGTTGCTTGGTTGAATACGTTCCAAAAAGAGTATAATTCTCTCAAATGCAGCCAGACGGAGCGGGGTAATGATTTTTTGATTTCCCATGGCAAGATCCAAACGCTGTTTCTGTTCTTCGCGTATAAGGAATTGTCTAATAGTTAAATAAGTGCACGCCAAAACTATCAGGGCGGGCAAAAGGTATTTTAATAATTCTGCTATATCCATGTTTTTTGTTCTAAAAATTCACGCCAAAGGTAATAATTCTTTACGAAAATAATTATCGGCGGCTGTTTTTTAATATTTTTTTTCCATATATTTGCGATATATTTGTTTTACAAACATGAAACGCATATTTTTACTTTTAACTATAATAACTGTGCTTGCCTCGTGTGGCACAAGGGAAGAAACCAACAGTTCGTATTTTAACATAGAAGGCCGTTTGGTAGGGTCAAAAGGCGGCGATACCGTTAGTTTAAAGCATGTTGACGGGTCGGGATACCAATTTGCCGACAGCACCATTACAGCGTTAGACGGTTCGTTTGTGCTTTCGGCGCAAGCCACAGGTCCT
>JAGCDD010000100.1 GCA_017651345.1 Bacteroidales bacterium
AATCATATCTGTTTATAAATAATAATTAAAAAACTGTGATTTTTTAATTATTTGCGAATTTAACTAATACATTTAAATGTGTTCGTTTTATTCGTAAAATGAAAGGTTCTTTTAAGAACTTTCATTTTTTTTTATCTTTTTATTTGTGTCCTTTCGTTTAATTCGTTGATAATTAATGTTTTATTTTACTATTCCCCATTGAGCGGCTTCTTCGGCGTGATAAGTAATTATCATATCGGCACCGGCGCGGCGGATGGAGAGGAGAATTTCGGAAACGATACGTTTTTCATCAATCCAACCGTTTGCCGCAGCCGCCTTAACCATTGAATATTCGCCACTTACGTTGTAAGCGCAGAGCGGCATATTGAATGTGTCTTTGGCACGGCGGACAATGTCTAAATAGGGGAGAGCGGGTTTAACCATCACTATGTCAGCGCCTTCGATGATGTCGAGGTCGATTTCGCGCATAGCCTCGTTGCTGTTGGCGGGGTCCATTTGGTAAGTTTTGCGGTCGCCAAATTTAGGTGCGCTTTCGGCAGCGTCGCGGAATGGTCCGTAGAATGCTGAGGCGTATTTGGCGGAGTATGCCATAATGGGCAGATTTGTGAAACCGTTGTCGTCTAACGCTTTACGAATACGACCAACTCGGCCGTCCATCATATCGCTCGGCGCAACCATATCCACGCCGGCTTTGGCAAATGCAACGCACTGTTTAGCAAGTGTTTCGAGAGTGGAATCGTTGTCAACATCGCCATTAATGAGAGTGCCGCAGTGTCCGTGAGTGGTGTACTCGCAGTTGCAAACGTCTGCAATTACGTACATTTCAGGTACTTGCGCCTTTATTGCCCTGATGGTTTCGGGAATGATAGCGTGGTCGTGGGCTGCACATTCGCCGGTTTCGTCTTTGTGGTCGGGAATTCCGAACAATAGTACCGACTTGATACCGAGCGAGTTAAGATGTTTGCATTTTTCTACAATAAGGTCGATGCTCATTTGGTATTGTCCGGGCATCGAAGGTATAGGATTCTTAATATTTTCGCCCTTAACGGCAAACAGCGGCATAATTAGATTTGCAGCCGAAACGGTGGTTTCGCGCATCATATCGCGAGTAATGGAGTTGCTGCGCAAACGGCGCAAGCGTGTTATAGGAAATGCCATAATGCAATATTTTTTTATAATGTTTTGAACGTATTTGCAATGTACTCTGCCAAAATTTCAAAATTTGGCTCCGGCGATGTGTGCACGTTGGTAAAGCCTTGATTTTTAATGAATTCTGCCGTGGTTTTGCCTATGCAAAATATCACCGTGTCAGTTGCAAAGTTCGCAATTTTTTCGATATTTAAAAAACTTCTGAACTCCGAAGGACTTGAAAAAACAAAGCCATTTGCTTTGTTGCTGTTAATCAGTGAGATAATTTTTGAGTCGGGATTTTTTATTGCAATGGTTTGATAAACAGTAATTTGTGTAAAATTGCATACATTTTCAAGTCTCTCTTTGATTATTGGTGATGCGATGTCGCCTTTGGCTTGAAGAATTTTTTTGCCTTGGATTAAACCGCTGTTAATCAGATAGTCGGCAAGGTCAGCGGCAGTTTTTCCCGGATTATCGATTGAAATTTTAAAACCCTTGTTTTTTAATAGTTCGGAAGTTTTTTTTCCAACAGAAATTATGTTGAGATTATCCTTATTGATTTCGGGGAAAACATTGAGCAACAGATTGTTGAAACTTTCCACTCCTGCCGCCGAGGTGATTATTATATAATTATATGAGTAGATGTTTTTGAGTGTTTCGGTAAGATTTTTATCGAGTTCCACCATTTTGGTTGTGATAACAGGCAGATTAACAGCCTCTAAGCCGCGCTTTTGCAATGCTTTTTTTAACCTTGGAAACGATTCTTCTTTTTGACACGAAACTATCATTATCTTATTTTTTTATCTCCTCTAAAATTTCCTTTCCGCCGTTGGCGAGAAGGTATTTTGCAGTGTTGTAAGCGGCGAGATGTGCGTTGTCGAGCGATTGCGAGTCGCTGTATTCCACGTAGTTGCTGCCGTCGGGCATTGATATAAAGGCTTTAATAAAAAACTCGGTTTTTGTGGCTTGTGTGTAGCAACCAAAAGGAGTTTTGCAGCCGCCGTTTATCATTTTTAGCAAAAGACGTTCGGCAAAAACTGGTGTCCACGTTTCTACATCGTTGATAAATCGTGCAACGTATTCTGCGTCAGAGTTTTGACTACAAGTTTCTACTGCAATTACTCCTTGACAAGCCGCAGGGATAATTTCATCCTTGTCGATAATCTGTGTGATACGGTCTTGAAAACCAAGACGTTGTAATCCTGCCGCAGCCATTACCATAGCAGAACAAACACCGTTGTCAAATTTTTGCAGACGAGTATTTACGTTTCCGCGTATGTCGGTGATATTTAGATTTTTATATTTGTGCAAAAGTTGAGCACGGCGGCGGAGGCTTGATGTGGCTACCACGTCTTCGGCGGTTAAATCGGCAAGCGCTTTTGCGTTTTTTGCCACAAGTGCATCGCGAAACTCAGCGCGGGGTAATACTGCCGAAACTCTCAATGTATCAGGTAATTCAGCCGGTAAATCTTTTAAACTGTGAACCGCAAAGTCGATAGTGCCTTCTTTGAGTTCTTTTTCTATTTCGGCAGTAAAAATGCCTTTGTCGCCTATCTCAGCAAGAGGTTTGTTGAGAATTTTGTCGCCCTTGGTGTCGATTACCTTTATTTCAAAATCGATTTCGGGCAGTTCGCGTTCTAACGCTTGCTTTACTGCATTTGCTTGATATAGAGCCAATTGGCTACCACGTGTTCCTATAATTAATGTAGGCATATATCTAAATATCAAAGAGTTTGCTAATGAGTTCGGTGTATTCGGCATTGCGACCGTTGGCAGTGCAGGCTTTAACGTTTTTGATAAGTAGCCTTGCAATTTTTTCGGTGATATGCTTGCCGTAAAGTGATATTAATTTATCGTCTTTTATGCCGTTTATTTTTAAAAATCCTTCCAATTCGGTGCTATTGGTAGCAGAAAATTTTTCTTGAATTTTGAGTATTACGGGCAACAAACTGCGCGAACTTAGCCATTGTGCAAAGTCGTTTTTTACCTCGTTGATTATCTTTTCTGCCATTGCTAACGCTTGATGACGGCGCAGCGAAACCTCGTTGATATGGTGTTTTAGGTCGTCTATGGCAATGAGTGTGATGTTTTTGATGGTGGAAATTTTTTCGTCGATATTGCGCGGCACCGAGATGTCAACAAATATGCGGTTTCGACTATCGGGCGTTATCATCGAATAGGTTACAAGGTAATTTTTGCTTGATGTTGCGGCAAGCACTATGTCATAATTGTTTATCACTTCTGGAATTTGCTTTATCCTTAAAGCCTTTACGTTGTATTGGTGGGCGAGGGCTTCGGCTTTTTCAAATGTGCGATTGCAGATGGCAATCTGTTTGCAGCCTTTTTTGGTAAAGTTTTGAAGCGTGAGTTCGCCTGTCTGACCTGCTCCAATTATTAATATTGATTTGTCTAAAATATTGTGGCACAGGTTGAAACACATTTCTACCGCTGCGCTGCTCACAGATGCTGCTCCGTGGGCAATGTCGGTTTCGGTGCGTACGCGGTTTGCTGCCTCGAATGCCTTGTTGAACATTCGCGTAAGTACTTGACTCATAAAGCCATTGTTGAAGCAAAAACGAAATGTGTTTTTGGTCTGCATTACAATTTGGTCTTCGCCGATAATCATCGAATCCACGCCCGAAACCACTTTAAAAAGGTGTTCGGCGGTGGCAATTCCTGTGTAGAAATAAAAGTATTCGCGGTGAGTGGGCGAGTAGGTGCGAAATTTAGATAACGCATTGGTAATAAAGTCGAAACACTCGTGGTCGTTGTCGTAATCGGTGTCGAAATATATCTCTTGTCGGTTGCAAGTAGACAGCACAGCGAGACCTCTGAAATGCTTTTGTGGTTTAAGTCGGACGTAAAATTCCGACACTTCTTCTTCCGAAAAAGAGTAAAGTTCCCTCACCGACACGGGTCCAGTCTTGTGGCTTATTCCTAAAACAGCAATCATTAGCAGACTTCAAACTAAATTTGGACTGCAAAATTAAGAAATTTTTTTTCCTATTTTCGTCTACAACTTTCATTTTTTTTCTTTACCTTTATATCACTATTTTCAAACGTTAAGCGTTGTAAGGTGTACATAGTTCGATTTATATTATCAATATTGGCTTTGATAGTGTTGTGTAACAGCGCATTATGTCAAGATTGCAATCCAGATTCCACGATTGATATCTTGGCACAAACAATTGCGCCTATGCCCGACGACTCGCTGAAAATCAAACGGATCGATTCGGTGGCGTATTGCCATACCAATGTGGACACTATTATAAAATATGCCGAGTGGGAAATGGATTTGTCGAAAAAACTCGGCTTGCTTGTTTACGAGGCTAAGGCAAACAACTATTTGGGTTACGCCTATTACTATAAGTACGATTTTGCAAAGGCTGTGGAGTTTTACACCAAGGCTATAAGTTTAAGTGATTCAGTTGTTTATCGTAGGGGAATGGCTCGCTACCGATTTGCTTTGGCCAACACTTACGCTATGATCGACGACTATCTTGCCGCCAACCGCCTTTATTGCGAGGCTCTCGACTATTTTAAGGAGATGGACGACACCGAGTTGATTTGCGAAACTTATCGTAGTCTTGCTATGATTAATATTGATTTTCAACTTGCTAACTCTGCCGAGGAATTTTTGCGAAATGCTATGGCGTTGGATTCTGCCAACAACAATCGCCGCGGTATATGCCTCAATTATTATTATCTTGGCCGTGTGGAACGTTTGCGTTACAATATGTTTGGTACCGATAATTATTTGAACCGTGCTGTTGATAATATGCGCAAGGCACTTGAAGGACATTGCGTAGGTAAATTCAACGAGATGCATATCGATTTTGAAATGATGAACTTGTATCTGCTTCTTGCACGTAACAATAAGAATAAGAAAGAGTTATATTTAGATCAGTCGCGAAAATACCATAATCGGGCGTTTGTGCTTGCCGAAGAACTTGGCGTGGCTACCGATACGCGCGATTTTCAACTTTGGCAGGCGGTTTACCTTGCCGAAAAGGGCGATTATGAAAACGCTTATCCGATTTTTAAGGCCGTTGAGGCTAACTATGTGGCTGATTCTTCGCAAGTTTATACCGAATTTTATATTCGTTTCTTTAAATGTTTCGGATATTTTTACGAACTTACCGAAAACTATAAAAGCGCGTTGGAGTATTACAAAAAGTCTGACAATTTGCGACTTGAAATTTACAACCGCGAGTTTGCCGTGGAAACCGCCAAGTATCGCGAGGAGGTGAAACATCAGAAAGAGAACGCCGCTCATATCAAGGCCAACAACGAGGCAAAGGCCAAAACCAGATACGCGGTGATTGCCCTAGTGTCGGTGCTTGTGCTGTTGGGATTTATTACCAAAAGTTTTTTTAAAAACAAGCGTACCAACAAGATATTGCTCGATAGCAATGCCGAAATAGAGATGCAACGCGACCAATTGAAACATATCAACGACGAGATAACTTCGAGCCTGCGTTATGCTCAAAAAATTCAGGAGGCGTCGCTACCTCAGCGCGAATCGTTGGAAGCAATTTTTGGCAATTGCCTGCTTTATTGGAAACCGTTAGACCTTGTTTCGGGCGATTTTTATTGGGCGCAGCAGACATTCCGCTACAAGTTTTTGGCTGTGGGCGATTGTACGGGTCACGGCGTTCCTGGTGCTTTTTTGAGTATGCTTGGCATTTCGTCGCTCACCGATATAGTGATGTCGATTGATTTTGAAAAATGGACACCTTCGGCAAGCGAAATTCTTGATCTGCTCCGTGCTAAGGTGATTTCTTCGCTCCGCCAATCTGTTGAAAACGAGGATGATACAAAAGACGGTATCGATATTGCGCTCTGCATTTTCGACACTCAGCAAAACGAACTCCATTTTTGTGGAGCAATGCGTCCGATTGTAATTTTCCGCGATGGTAAATGCTTGACTTACAGCGGCGACCGTATTCCTGTGGGAGTGTCGTTTAAGCAGAATATGCCGTTTACCAATCATATTATAAAGGTGTTGCCCGGCGACACGGTTTATCTGTTTACCGACGGCGTGGTAGATCAATTTGGCTTTGTGGATGGCGTGGAGACCAAGTTTAACCGCAAACGTCTTTGCGCTATGCTCTCGCAGATACATTCTATGCCGTTTGAAGCACAGGAGAGCCGTATCGAGGCAGTTTTTGAGCATTGGGCTGCGCAAGGAGGCATTGTACGCTGTCCGCAGGTGGACGATAGATTGATGATTGGAATTAGGTTGTGAGCATTTCCACGTCAATCCAACTATTTATGAATTAAATCCCTTTTTTTGAACGGATTACCATTTTTTATTTATATCTTGCTCGCCAAAAATACTCAACTCAATATTTATATGAAAAGACTATCGATGGCGGCAATGACTTTCGCCGCAATGTTCAACTATCTGAGTACCAATGCTCAGGAGTTTAAAATTTCAGAATCAGGATGCCTCAACAATTACGGCGTGGATGTAGCCGTTTTTGAGGATTATTATCCCGAGGGTCACCAAGGAGGTGTTTGTATCATAATGAATGGCAAGCGTTTGGCTACTAATGGCGACATTCGTTTAGAACCTACTCCCGGTCAGTGGCAAGGTGTTCCCAAAAAAGTAGACCGCAAGGTGAGTGGCAATGTTATCACGGCTTCGATGTGCTTTCCCGATACGAGCCGCCATATGAAGGGTTTCAACCCGATGGTTTATCCCGATTTGGCGTTTTATTACAAGGTGGAGACCAAGCCCGAGGGCGATGCTGTGATTGTTACCGTTTCGCTTGATCAGCCTATTCCGCAAAAATTTGGAGGAAAGGTTGGTTTCAATCTTGAATTTTTCCCGGGCGAACTATTTGGACATCCGTGGATTATGGATTCTAAGTCGGGAATTTTTCCGCAACAGCCCAACGCACCTTTGGAATTTTCTACACCTATTATAAATTATAAAGGTGATTTTGAGGGCAAAAATGGCTCAACGGTGAATTTGCAAAAATTTCTCGGCACGGGATATTCGCCGCTCATTGCCGACGACATTGTGTCGAAACCCTACGCCGAGGGCAAGAAGTTTGTGGTTTGTCCCGACGATCCGCTCAAAAAAATCACCATTGAGAGCGATGCTCAGTTGAAACTTTACGACGGACGTATGAATCACAACAACGGCTGGTTTGTGTTGCGCAGCGAGTTGCCTACTGGAAAAACTGGCGAGGTGTTGCGTTGGAAAATTACTCCTAACGCCGAAAAAGACTGGCTCTACGCCCCTGTGGTGCAGACTTCGCAGATTGGCTACCTGCCTAACCAACCCAAGCGTGCAATTATCGAAACCGACCGTCGCGACAATTCTATCACTGAGGCTAAACTCTTGAAAATCACTGCCGACGGTGAAATGCCTGTTCTTGCTCAGCATCCTGTTATGTGGGGCAAATATCTGAGATATAATTACTTGACCTTTGATTTTTCTACCATCAAAGAGCCAGGACTTTACAAGATTGTTTACAAAAACAGCGAGTCGGTGGTTTTCAAAATCGACAGCGATGTTTACGAACGTGGTGTGTGGCAGCCTGTTATAGAGTATTTCTTGCCTGTGCAGATGTGCCACGTGAGGGTTAACGAAAAATATAAGGTTTGGCACGATGCCTGTCATCTTGACGATGCGCTTGTGGCAGAAAAAGGCAACCTTTTCGATGGTTACGACCAAGTGGATGATTTCCCTGGCATAGTGCCTAATACTCCGAAACTTGTGAACGTGGGCGGATGGCACGATGCAGGCGATTTCGACCTCCGTGTGGAGTCGCAGGCCAACGAATGTTACAATCTTTCGCTTGCTTACGAATGTTTTAAGCCCGAAATCGACGTAACCGCCATCGATTGGAAAAACCGCGTGGTAGAGATTCATCAGCCCGACGGCAAAAATGATATTCTTCAACAGATTGAAAATGGCGCACTTACAATTGTTGCAGGTTACAACGCCCTCGGACGTCTTTACAGAGGCATTATCTGCAATTCGCTCCGTCAGTACGCTATGCTTGGCGACGCTTCGGCTATGACCGACAATATTCCTGGCAACAACGACGACCGCCGCGTTTACACTGAAAACAATCCTTCGCGCGAACTCTCCACAGCCGCTTGTCTTGCAGCCACTTACCGCACTTTGAAGGGATTCAACGATACACTTGCAAACCGCTGTTTAGAAATTGCGCAAGCCGTTTATAATCAGAACAAAAAACCGCAAGGTTTTGCCGCTTTTGCCAAAATTCAGGCTGATGCAGAACTTTTCTTGGCAACAAATCAAAAACAATATCTCGACAATATTGTGGCTCTCACCGATTCAATTGGCAGATACATAGGCTATTGCGGCTGGTATCTTTCAAGAATCGAACAATATTGCGCAGGTCAGAAGGATAAGAAATACAAGGCGTTTTCAAAGGCTTTCCGCGATGCTTTGCCCACATACGCTGAAAATCTTAAAAAACAGACCACCGAAAATCCTTACGGCGTGCCTTACCGTCCCAATATCTGGGGTGCGGGCTGGGATATTCAGAGTTTTGGATTTAAACACTATTTCTTAGCATCGCAATATCCGCAAGTGTTTGGGAAAGAGCCTGTTTTTGATGCGCTCAACTTTATACTCGGTACACATCCGGGCTTAAACCGTGCATCGTTTGCCTCGGGCGTGGGTGCTGAATCTGCCACTGTGGGTTATGGTCTCAACCGTAGCGACTGGTCGTATATCCCCGGCGGCGTGGTTTCGGGCACTGGTTTGATACGTCCCGATTTTCCTGAACTTTTAACCTTTCCATATCTCTGGCAGCAAGTGGAATATGTAATTGGCGGCGGTTCGTCGCATTATATGTTTTTGGTTTTGGCTGCCGAAAAATTAGGAAAACAATAAAATTTTATAACTATGCACACCCCCGTAGCCCTTATATATGATTTTGACGGAACGCTCTCGCCTGGAAATATGCAGGAGTTTGGATTTATCAACGCCATCGGCACCGACAAGGACGATTTTTGGCGTCGAAACAATCAAATGTCTGTTGAAAACGATGCGAGCGGCATTCTTTGCTATATGTATCTGATGATCGACGAAGCAAAAAAAAACGGAATAAAACTCACCAAAGAGTCGTTTCGCAGTTTTGGCAGCAAGATAAAACTTTACGACGGTGTAAAAGATTGGTTTCGTAATATAAACCAATATGGCAGCAGTATCGGCTTGAAAATCAGTCACTACATCAATTCTTCGGGATTGAAGGAGATGATAGAAGGGTCACCCATAGCCCACGAATTTGCCAATATCTATGCCTGTTCGTTTCTTTACAACAGCGATGGGAACGCCTATTGGCCTGCCGTGGCGGTGGATTTTACTACCAAGACTCAGTTTTTGTTTAAATTAAACAAAGGAATTACCGAAATATCAGATAGTTGGAAGATAAATCAATATATACCGGAAGAGGAGCGACCAATGCCGTTTCAAAATATGATTTATTTTGGCGACGGCGAAACCGACATTCCGAGTATGAAAATGATAAAGGAGCGCGGGGGGCATAGTATTGCTGTTTACAAACCTGGCGACAAGGATAAAAAGACTGTGGCTGAGAAACTTATCCGCGAACAAAGGGTAAATTTCGCTTGTCCCGCCAACTATAATCCCGACAAATCTCTCTTTAAGGTTGTGAAACGTATTCTCGACAAAATCAAAGCCGACAACGATTTCAAACGCCTTGTAAAAGTTAATCAAAAGCGTATAGAAAAATGTTGAAAGTCTTTGATGTTTATAATAGGTTAAAATCCTCGTTGATAGAAATATACAACGATAAGGCGGAATCGTCGGCGGTTTTGCACCGTGTGTTTGAATATCTTACTGGATTGCCATTTACTGATGTAACGGTTTACCCTGAAAAAGAGGTGGATACAACATTTGAAACCATCGAAAATATTTTGGCGAGAATTAAGAAATCGGAACCATTGGAATATATTTTCAACCGTGCCGAGTTTTTGGATTTAAAACTCTATACAGAGAGTTCGGTGCTGATACCACGTCCTGAAACTGAGGAACTTGCAGTGATGGTTTCGGATTATCTTAAACAACGTGAATCAGGATTAAAAATTATTGACATAGGCACAGGCAGCGGATGTATACCAATCTATTTGGCGTTGCAACATCCTGAAAATAAATTTTTTGCGTGTGATATTTCGGATAAGGCATTGTCCACCGCCAAGAAAAACGCACAAAAGTATTCTGTGAAAAATTTAGAAATTTTCTATGCCGATATTCTTAATTATAATCAAAGCGAAATTCTAAACAATTTAGAATTTGATGTGATAATTTCAAATCCTCCCTACGTTACCGACAGCGAAAAATCGCTTATGGCTCACAATGTGCTTGATTACGAGCCGCATACTGCACTTTTTGTTCCCGATAGCAACCCACTTTTGTTTTACAAAAAGATTACAGAATTTGCCACCTCACATCTCACCCCTCGCGGAAAAATCTACTTTGAAATCAACGAGCGTTTTGGTAGCGAAACAATTCAAATGCTTGAAGAATACGGTTTTACAAATGTTTCGGTAAAAAAAGATTTGTTTGGCAAAGATAGAATGGCGGTAGGCGAGTGGCGGAATCTCGACCGTATCCCTAAGTCCTAAAAAAAATGGGTTAGGGATACAAAACTCCCCCAGTTTTGTATCCCTAACTATCAAAAAAAATGAGTTAGGGATAAAACTTAACATTAGATTGTATCCCTAACTAAAAAAATTTTTTTATCTTTGTGGCATAATAAAACCATTAAAGATGTTGGCAATATGTTGATAGGACGAAAGCGAGAACAAAAAATATTGGAAACTTGTGTAAATTCCAATAAATCAGAACTTATAGCCGTTTATGGCAGACGGCGTGTAGGTAAAACTTTTCTTGTAAAACAGTATTTTAAAGAAAGTTTCGATTTCTATTTTACTGGTTCGCTCAATAAGACTAAGCGTGATATGCTGATGCTTTTCAGCGAACAGTTGAACCATTATGCAAATCGTCATTACGATATTCCATCTGATTGGCACGATGCATTTAATCAACTGAAAGACTATATCTTAACAATCAAAAAAGACAAAATTATTATCTTTATTGATGAAATTTCGTGGATTGATACGCCTAATTCTGCGTTTCTTTCTGATTTTGAGTACTTTTGGAACTCTTGGGCTTCGTCTTATGGTAAAATTAAGTTAATTATTTGTGCCTCAGCCACATCTTGGATTATTGATAATTTTTTTGCCGACAAGGGAGGTTTGCACAACCGAGTAACACGGTCTATCGGCGTTATGCCATTTACACTTGTCGAAACAGAGGAATTTTTTAAATCTAAGAATGTTAAATTCAACCGTTTGGATATTGCGCAGTGTTATATGGCTATGGGCGGCGTGCCTTTTTACCTTGATATGGTAGACCCGCGTTTAGGGTTGACTCAAAATATCGACAAATTGTTTTTTGAAGAATCGGGCGAACTTCGCAGAGAGTTTGATATATTGTATCGTTCGCTTTTCAATAATTATGAGTTGTATGTAAAGATTATAGAGTGTATTTCGCAGAAAAACAAAGGGTTGACACGAAAAGAAATCACTGATTTGCTTCATTTAAAAAAGGGTGGCAACCTTACCCAAGCCTTGCGCGAACTCGAAAATTGCGGTTTTATACGCCGTTACAATGCCTTTGGCAAGGTGGAACGTGGGGCGTTGTATCAGGTAACTGATTTTTATTCATTGTTTTACCTCAAATATTGCAAAAACCGAAAAGAAAACGACCCGCAGTTTTTTTCAAAACTCAACGGTTCGCCTCAATTGAATGCTTGGCTTGGCTATTCGTTTGAAATTCTTTGCCTTCAACACGTTGAGCAAATCAAACGTGCAATAGGTATCGGCGGAGTTATCACTAATGTTTGCTCTTGGAACACCTTGCCAAATGCCGAATTGGGAATCGACGGAGCACAAATCGACCTTGTTATCGACCGCGCCGACAATACTATCAACCTTTGCGAAATGAAGTTTTCAAAATCGAAATATGCCATCACCAAAAAATATTTCGACCAACTAAACGAGCGTGAAGAAATTTTTCGTCAAAGTACCAAAACAAATAAGTCGCTGCATACCACTTTGGTAACAACCCTTGGTGTAAAACAGAATATGTATAGTTCGGTGGTACAAAATGAGGTGGTGTTGGATGATTTGTTTGCAGAATAGGCTTGGGGCTTGTTGATTGTTCCTTTTAATTACGATTTTTCCCAAATTTTACTATTACCACTACTGCGGTGATTATCAATGCAATACCTATACAATTTCCAACCGTCAGACTTCCGCCAAATACTGTTAGCGATACCACCAAGGCTGTGATGGGTTCTAATGCGCCGATGATGCTTGCAGGTGTGGAGCCGATGATGTGGATGCTTGATGTTACAAGTGCCAACGATAAAAAGGTGGTAAAAAACGACAATCCAAATGCATCGCCCCACATTCCCCACGTGGTTAGCCTTGCAATGCCGCTGCCAAGTATCGAAATTATTAAAAACAACACCGCTCCCGAAAGCGTGGCAAAAAATGCGAGTTTAAGCGTTGGTAATGAGTGCAATACGCTTCGGTTGACACCCACGAGGTATACTGCGTAAGTTACAGCCGACAAAAGCACCAAGATAATGCCGTAGGTGCTTAGAGTGCCACCATCGCCTTCGTAGAGTAACGCTATGCCGCTCCCTGCGCACAGCAGCGAAATCCAAGTGGCAATGCCGGTTTTTTCTTTGAAAAACGCCGCCATCATTAGCACCACAAATAGCGGATAAGTGAAGAGTATTGTGGACGCAATTCCAGCATCCATCTCTTTGAAACTGAGGAACAAAAACAGCGACGACAATGCAAAAAACAATCCCATTGCCATCGACATCAAAAATTCTTTGAGTTTGATTTTAAAACCCTCGCCTTTGATTATAAGTAGCAGTCCTATAAGCAAAACTGCAAATGCATATCTATAAAGCAGCACCGAAACAGGGTCTACACCCTTGTCGTAAAGTGGCAGAGCAAAAAGCGGGTTCAACCCGTAGCACATCGACCCAATAATTGCCAGTGTATACCCCTTGGCACGGTTAGTAGAAGTCATATTACTATTTTGAGGCGCAAAAGTATAACTTTTTTGGTGATAATTCAAAAATTTATAATTAAAATTTGGTGTTACTTTTTGCTTGTTTACTATTGCTTTTGTCATTTCCTTTTTGTAACTTTGAGCGGTAAATAGATAACAAACGTATGTCAAACATTCACAAAACAGTCCCTATGAACAACGAAACAATTAATCCATCTGAATCTAACGGTCTGAATATGACTTCTTTAATAGATATAACAAACTCAGTGATGCAGGATTCACAGAATATGTTTAAAAAAGCCCCTGAATACGTTGACCTTGGCCTTTCTGTGCTTTGGTCTACCTGCAATGTTGGTGCAAACAATCCTTGGGAATACGGAGAGCTCATCGCTTGGGGAGAAACAGAACCGAAAGAAAGCTATGGTTTGGATAATTATAAGTTTTATGAATGTTTTGAAGAATGTAATGATTATGATGATGAACTTACAGAAGTATCGGACGACGACTATTTTGAAAATGACAATATTACTCTATTAAAATATTGTACTTGTAATACCTACGCCGACGATGGGTTTATTGACAATATTACAAAATTACAATCTTCTGATGATGTGGCCACGGTGTCTTATGGTAGTGGATGGAGGATACCTACTATTGAAGAATTTAAAGAACTTATAAATAATTGTGAAACTGAATGGGTAGAAAATTACCAAGGTCAGGGTGTTAAAGGCTTCAAATTTACTGGCAAAAATGGCAATCATATTTTCTTGCCGGCAGCGGGGGATGATTTGGATACGCTTAATGGAACTGAGGGCTACTACTGGTCGTCGTCGCTCAATCCGGACAAACCGCTCAACGCGTTTCACTTTTACTTTGATGAAATTTCCGACGATCCGGAAGATTTCTTCGAAGATTCCTACCACCGTTTCTCCGGATTATCTGTCCGTGCGGTGCGGGTTAAGTCTTTTGAATCAAATGGTCTGAATATGACTTCTTTAACAGATATGACAAACACAATGATTCAGCAACCACAAATTCAGTTAAAAACAGTCCCTGAATACATTGACCTTGGTCTTTCTGTGCTTTGGGCAACCCGCAATATTGGTGCAAAAAATCCTTGGGAATACGGAGATTTCTTTGCTTGGGGAGAAACCGAACCGAAAGATAATTATTCGTGGGATAATTATGAGTTATGTAAAGATGGTGATGATAATAAACTTACAAAATATTGTTATATTTTTTGTTCCGGCTATAATGAGTATACTGACACTCTCACAAAATTACAATCTTCTGATGATGCCGCCTCAGTTATTTTGGGTGATGGATGGCGGATGCCGACCATTGATGAGTTTAAAGAACTTGTGAATAATTGTAAGACTGGATCGGTGACAAATTACCGAGGAACGGGGGTTAACGGATATAAAATTATAGGCAAAAATGGCAATCATATATTCCTACCTGCCGCAGGGCGAAATAATGGAACGCTCGAAGAAGTGGGGTCTGATGGCTACTACTGGTTGTCGTCGCTCGATACTGACGTCCCGAGCTACGCGCATCGCATCCACCTCTTCGCCGGCATTATAAAAACGGGAAACGACGAACGTTACTACGGGTTATCTGTCCGGGCTGTAAGGAATAAATAAGAAGTGATGTTTTTGTTTGTGGATTTTTAATGGATTATTCCGCCCTTTTTTTTACCTTTGCCCTCAAACAATAAACTCATCACATATATGAAAAGACTATTTACGATTACTTTTGCGTTGTGCGCGGCGATGACGACAAGTGGACAGCAATCTAATATGTTGTATTACAACACTCCTGCCGAACATTGGACAGAGGCTCTGCCTATCGGTAATTCGCACATTGGCGCTATGGTGTTTGGAAAAACCGATACCGAAACCATCCAACTCAACGACGAGACTTTCTGGGCAGGGTCGCCTCATTCTAACAATAGCGAAAAGGCTTTCCCCCATCTTGCCGAAATTCAACAACTTATCAAGGACGGCAAAACCGAGGAGGCTCAAAATATCGTTAACGAAAACTTCTTTACGGGGCAAAACGGTATGAGTTACCTCACGCTCGGCAATATCCTCATTGATTACGACAATAAACAAGAGGCGTTTGGCTACGACCGTATTTTGCGACTTTTCGACGCTGTTGCCACCACAAAATTTACCAAGGGAAACACTCATTATGTGCAAGATACATACGTTTCGTTTAATAGCGATGTGCTTGTAAATCATATCTCTATCAGCAACAATATTAAGGATTTGGCTTTTACTGTTGATTACAACTGTCCGTTGCAAAACGAGGTTACGGTTAAAGGCAACCAAATGATTATCAAGGTAAAAGGCAAAGACCAAGAGGGCGTGCAAGGCAAATTGGAGGCTGTGATGATTGTTGACATTCAAACCGACGGCAAGGTTTCGGAAAAAAACAACCGTCTTCGTGTTTCGGATGCTTCGTTTGCCACTATGCGTGTGGCGTCTGCTACCAATTTTGTTAATTATCAAGATGTTAGTGGCAATGCTATGCAAAAGGCGCAGACTGCTATGGATAACGCATTGAAAACGAGCGTTTATGATGATATTGCTAAACATTCTAAAATTTATGGCGAGCAGTACAACAGAGTGTCGCTCAACCTTCCTACCAATCAAAAACTGATTCAGACCTCCGACCAACGTGTCAAGAATTTTAAGACTCAGGAAGACCCTGCGCTTATTGCTTTGATGTTTAATTATGGTCGTTATCTGTTGATTTGTTCGTCGCAACCCGGTGGTCAAGCTGCTAATTTACAGGGTATTTGGAACAATTCGCCCGACCCTGCGTGGGACAGCAAGTACACCATCAACATCAACGCCGAAATGAACTACTGGCCCGCCGAGGTAACCAACCTTTCGGACTGTCACGAGCCGTTGTTTAGTTTGATTGAAGATTTGTCGAAAACCGGCGTGGAGACCGCCAAGACACTTTATCACGCCAACGGCTGGGTTGCTCACCACAATACCGACATTTGGAGAGTGGCTGGTCCTATCGACGGTTCGTTTTGGGGAATGTGGCCTCACGGTGGCGCGTGGCTTGCTCAGCACCTTTGGCAGCACTATTTGTTCACTGGCGACAAGGCGTTTCTCCAAAAATATTATCCTATTATCAAAGGTACAGCCGATTTTTATATGAGTTTTGCCATTCCCTACAAGGGTTATTTGGTAACCACTCCCTCGGTATCGCCTGAGCACGGTCCCGGCAACAATCCAAGTTCGCTCGCCATCGGCTGCACTATGGACAATCAGATAGTTTTCGACGCTCTCAATTCCACACTTTTGGCTTCTGAGGCTCTTGGCATCGACGCTCCTTACCGCAAAAAACTCCGCGCCACCATCGCCAAACTGCCTCCTATGCAAATTGGACAATACAACCAACTGCAAGAATGGCTCGACGACGTTGACGACCCAAAAGACGAACACCGTCACGTTTCGCATCTTTACGGACTTTACCCGAGCAACCAAATCACCCCCGGCAAGAATCCGCTCTTGATGGAAGCCGCCAAAAACACCCTCACACAGCGCGGCGATATGGCTACGGGATGGAGCATTGGTTGGAAAATAAATCTTTGGGCGCGTCTGCTCGATGGCAATCACGCTTATAAAATTATCAAGAATATGCTTACCCTTTTGCCTGCCAACGCTGGATGGGGCAATTTCTCCGAGGGTCGCACATATCCCAACTTGTTTGACGCACATCCGCCGTTCCAAATCGATGGCAATTTTGGATTTTGCGCCGGCATTGCCGAAATGCTTTTGCAAAGTCACGATGGCGCTGTTCACCTTTTGCCCGCCCTGCCCGACAATTTGAGCGAAGGCAGTTACAAAGGTTTGGTGGCTCGTGGAGGTTTTGTAGTGGATGTGGAATGGAAAAATGGCAAAATCACCACCGCTAAAATCACCTCGCGCATAGGCGGACTTTTAAGAATCCGTTCGGCTGTTCCTTTGCAGGGCAACGGTCTCAAACCTGCCGACCCGAAAAAGAGTAATCCTCTGCTTGCACCTGCCAACGTTGCCAAACCTCTCGTTTCGTCCAAAGCCAATTTGCAAGGAAAAATCAACAATAACTATTACGAATACGACATTGAAACCGCAAAAGGCGATATAATAATTTTAAATTCTAAATAATAAACTGAAAATGAAAAGACTTATTTATCTTTGTGCTCTAACTGCCACTATGTCAAT
>JAGCDD010000101.1 GCA_017651345.1 Bacteroidales bacterium
ATTTTTTTTAATTTTTTTTGCAAAAAAAAACGGCGCATAAAAATATGCACCGCCTTTCTTATGAAAACAACTAAAACTTCTTTCTTAAATCTTTGACTCTCACCGCCTTGCCTTCGGAGCGTGGCAGAGAACCCTTTGCCACAAATTTAACTTTGGGCGTGATAAGAATTTCGTCTTTGAGGGCGCGGGTAACGGTTTTGTTGAGTTTTTCGAGGTCTTGATAGCTGTCGCTGAGCAACTCGTTGATTTCTACCTCTATAATCATCTCGTCGTTGTCGTCGGTGGTTTGGAGGGTAATGAGGAAGTCGGTAGAAAGTTGCTTGTAGTCCATCAAAATTTTCTCAATTTGCATCGGGAAAATATTTACACCTTTTAATATAAGCATATCGTCGGTGCGACCACGGAAACGGTCAAGACGGCGGTGAGTACGTCCACAGGGACAATCACCCGGAATAAAGCGCGTTAAGTCGCGGCTGCGATAACGGATAAGGGGCATACCTGTGCGGTCTATCGAGGTGATAACCATTTCGCCAAGTTCGCCGTCTGGCACAGGCTCGAGTGTGTCGGGGTTTACTATTTCTACAATGTAGCAGTCTTCCCAAACGTGCATACCGTTTTGCTCGGGACATTCAAACGCCACACCGGGTCCGCTCATCTCGCTCATACCAAAGCTGTTGTAGGCTTTTACGCCAAATTTTTCTTCGATACGTTTGCGCTGCTCGTCGGTGTGAGGCTCTGCGCCAATAACGAATACTTTTAGCTTGGTGTCTTTCTTCGGGTCGAGACCTTCGTCTTTAAAAACTTCGTAAAGTCTTGACGCATAACTTGGTATGGCGTGAATTACGGTTGTGCCGAAATCTTTGATAAACTTAATTTGGCGGAGCGAGTTGCCCGCAGCGGCAGGAACGGTAAGGCAGCCGAGTTTTTCTGCGCCGTACTGGAATCCGAGTCCGCCGGTAAACATTCCGTAGCCCGATGAATTTTGGAAAACGTCGGTATTTCTAACGCCTACCATGTAAAGGCAGCGGGCTATGCGGTTTGCCCAACAATCAAGGTCGTGCTGAGTGTGCACAATCACAGTGGGATTGCCTGTGGTGCCGCTCGACGAGTGAAGACGAACGAGGTCTTTCATATCGGCAGCCACAAGTCCGTACGGATAATTTGAGCGCAAATCTTCTTTGGTAGTAAATGGGAGTTTGCGAATATCGTCGATGGTTTTGATAGTGTCGGGCGAAATGCCTTTTTCTTTGTAAAGTTTGCCATAAAAAGGTGATTTCATGGCAATTTCAATTGTCTTTTTTAGCCTTTCTACTTGAAGTTTTTCAAGTTCGGGACGGCTCATAGTCTCGATTTCGGGCTGATAATATTTTTCGGTGTCCATTGGTATTATTTAGTAGCGATATTTGTAGAATAATTGATAACGGGGTTGGCATAAATTTCCATCAACATTTTGCGCTGAAGCTCCACATCGCCTTCAAAGCTTTTGCATTGATTGTCGAAATATTCAACAACTGCTTTTTTGTCGGCTTCGGTGTAATGAGCTGAGTAAGTGTTGTTTCCAGCAAGAATGTCGGCACTTACATAATTGATGGGGTAAAGAACGTAGCCATCGTAAATTTTGGTATCGATAAAACGCGCTGCCTCATCATATTGCACATTTTTGTTGGGAGCTTTGGGCAAGTTGAGCAATTCGGCATTGATGGGTTTTCCAAGGCAAATATTTACGCGGCCTTTGTTGCAAGTAATGCCATAACGCATACCCATAACATCGTCGCGTTTGCTCTTTTTAAAGTCCTTATCCACCAATTTGTTGTAACGTTCTTTTACTTTGTAGATATCCACTGGGTCGTATTCGTACGAAATGGTCATTGGCACAATATTCAGCTGAGCAAGATTTGGGAGAACATCGCCCGAAACTGCCATATTGAACATTTTGAGCAATGCGCCTTGAGTTTTGTCGTTTCCGTCTTTTGTGCGACCTTCACGTTGAGCTATCCAGATAGAAGTGTTTTTCTCTAAAATGGTGTGTCTGATGTATTTAGACAACAAAAGCGATGCATCGTACTGTTCTTTTACGGGAATGTTGCGTTTAACAACAAAAGTGCGGTTTAGCTTTACAAGATCGGTAATCCACGGAAGAATCAAGAGATTGCTGCCGATGGCGATTTCCGATGTATTGCGACCATGCATTAGAAAATAAGTATTCAACAACGCAGAATCGAGAATAATGTCGCGATGGTTTGACACAATCAGGTATCCCTTATCCTCGGGAACATTCTCTAAGCCGGTAAACGTTAATTCTGTGATGTATTTTTTAGTTATGGCCTGCACCAAGACAGCGATAAACTTATCTTGGAACTCTCTGACAGTTCTTAACGATCTGAGCATTTGTACAGTACGGTCGATAGGCGCAGTCGGGAAAAAATATTCCAACGTTTTTAGGAATCCTGGCTCTACAACAAGCCTTTCAACCGCATCGCGTACCTCGCTATCGTAAAACGGTCTAATAAGGTCAAATTCAGTTTCGTTATTTTTCATTGCTCTAAATACTAAAACTTTTACGGTGCAAAGTTAAACTAACCTTTGTAAATTGCAATAAAAAAAGAATTAATTTCTATCCCACCAGTTTTTATTAAACACCATGTGTCCGATATTGAACATAAAGTAAAAATGCGAACTGCCGTGTGGCATATATCTGATATTGAGTGCCAAAGGTCCTACAAAAGTGTTGTAAAACAAAGTGGCGTTGCAAAAATATTCGCGTCCTGAAAATCTGCCACGGCGTTCGGTGAAATAATTACCCTCATCATCTGCCATAAGGAAATCTTTTTGATAAGGCTGAAAAACGTGGGCATCTAACAAAAGATGGATATTGCTAAAAAGTCTCACAAGCATACCAATGCTGCCTGCACCATATTTTTGAGCTCTGAAATCCTCAAAAATCACAGTTTGCGTATACGGCGTGGGACGGTAAGCGTTGGTGGCAAGCAAATCAGCCATAGAGTTGCATAGCGTATCGTGGCGGCTAAAATTAAACTCTACCGAAAACGGGAACGTTACCCTGCCTTTGTGAAGCATATAGTTTTTGTAATCTAATGTTATATCCCAAAAGTACTTAGAAGTGTTGTCGGCAGTAATCAATTGTTCTGCCGAAGTGCCTTGCTGAAATTTTTCGCCTAACGACGTACCCTTAGCTCGAGCAAAAATTTCCGAACCCTTGGTGGGATACATTCGGTTGTCGAGTGTTGTGCGTTCGTATGTTAAATGAAAACCGCCATATTCCATCAATGATTTATCAAGTTTATCGTTTGAAAGAAACTGCTTGTTGAGGTAATATTGCTGCTTATACACGCCCATCACAGGACCCATCGTAACTTTGCCCGACATACCGAGCGGCAAACCAAGATTGGCATAAAACTCACCATCTTGCTTAATCATCATAGCGTTGCGGGTGTCGATAAAAATAATGTCGGGGTCGGCCTCCATATAGTTCCAACGGTCGATTTGCAATCCCGCCTCCAACGAAAACAGTGTAGGATAAGTAAAATACGACCTCATCGCCACCTTGCCTGCATTATAAAAACGCCCAAAATAGCCATTGCCCCAAAAACGGATAGGAATTTGCCCGAAAAACAAATGTTCCAACTCGATAAACATCTGACTTGTAGACGATGACGAAATTGTGCCGCCTATTTTTGCACTAATATTTTTGCTACGGGTAACATCAAGATTTAGCGAATAATATCCCGACGAAGGGTCGTAAGTAGATGTAGGGTAAAGTTTGTCTAACGTTGGGTCGGCAATCAAACGATAAAAATATCTACGTGTAGATTTTAAATCGCGAGGTTCGTTGCTCCAACGGCGAAACAATCCCGTAACATACTTGCTATGAGCGCGTTTTAATCCTGTAATATTAACATTATCAAAATTGAATTCGGGCATTTTGGTTTTAAACGACTCGCGTTTGATATTCACCTCGGTGCTATCTACACGACGTTGAACGGCAGCAAGTATTTCAGGCATTTTTTCCATTGCGGCAACGTAGCCTTTGAGGATAATTTCGTCTGCCTTAGAAAAATCTAACGTACTAATACTCAACACATCGGGCACAATCATAAGCCCCTTTCCCTCAGGAATAGAGTAGTCGCTACGGTCCATAGTCATGTTGAAAATCTGCATCATAAGGTCGTCTTCGGATGGATTTTCGTTGTTGTCGCTCACCTGAACGCCTATGATATAATCGGGGTTGAAATCGGTTTCCATAGCGTCGATGGGGAAATTATTGTAAATGCCGCCATCGTAGAGCAAACCCTTTTCGTATTTTACAGGCTTGAAATATAGCGGAATAGCCATCGACGAACGCACTGCATTGCTAAGATGTCCATTTTTGAATATAACCGATTTTTTGGCGTAAATGTCGGACGCAGCACAGCGAAAAGGCACCATAAGACTATCAAAATTGTAATTTGCGGCAGCTTCTCCCCTACCCATAATCTGCATAAAAGCAAAGTCCATTTGATAGCCTGCCACTATGCCCGTAGGAAGATAAGCCTTAACCACAGTATCGCGGTTGAGCCTAAGTCTGAGCCACTCTGCCGAAAGGTCTTCTTGCATAAAAAAATATTTGAGCGAAATATCGGTTTCGCCATTTAGCCACATCGAAAAATCTTTTGAATGAAAAAGCGCAACCATTTCGTCGGTGGTATAACCAATTGAATACAAAGCACCTACAATACTTCCCATGCTTGTACCTGTAACATAGTCGATAGGAATAGAGTTTTCTTCTAACGCCTTGATAACGCCAATGTGAGCGAGACCCTTTGCCCCGCCGCCACTTAAAACAATGCCCACTTTTTGGGCGTAAAGATTTGATACAGTGATGATTAAGAATAAAATAATGAAAAATCTTTTCATTTCAATATTGTTATAATATCTTTGTTGATACAATCTAATTTTGGAACAACGGTGATGCCACGCTTGGTACATTCTCTCATCATTTCGCGCGAAACATTGCTAAACAAAGTTTTCATGCTCAAAGGCGTGTGATGCAGTGCAGCATTATTAATCGACAACAGCACCCAATGGGTAAATAAACCGTGTTGCGACTGATCTATTACAGGAGCGGCTTGCTCACCTGCCGAGGCATACATAGCAGCAATATTATTGTGTGTAAGCACCGGCAACGAAGGCAAGCTCCAAAACGTTCCACCGTTTTCTTCAAAAGCATTACCACTACGGTCAACACCAGCAAACGAAGTTTCAAACAAACAAACAATACTTTTGGGATTTACCCCCTGAAGCTGTTTAAAAATATCAGCAACGGGATAACCTGTTTCGGCAGCAGTGTTTGGACGCGAATCGTAAGCCATTATGTAAGGCGCACTCGACTGCGAATCCACAGCACCAAGTCCCGAAAAATAAAAAATCACATTATCAATTCTATTTAAATTAAGGTGTTGAATACGTCCACTTGGTTTAAAAATATTATTGATATTAGTGTATGTAGCATTGTTGTCGGTAATGATGATGATATTTTGCCGTGGCACATTAAGCACCTTAGCCATATAGTTAAAGAAAATGCGAGCATCGTTGCCAGCGTATGTTGCTTTGGGCAAGTATTGATAGTTTTCGATACCAACAATCACCACTACAGTATTGTCGGCATTGTTTTTAGTGATAGGAAAACTTGAATTAACATCAGTAGGAGTATCTTTAAAACTGATAGATAAACTATTATTATCATGATGTTCAAAATTAGGCAACCCGGTGTTGAGCGGAACTTTAAACGGCAGAGTTTCAACAATTTTTCCCGATAGGTCAACAATATCAACCTTCAACGAAATATCGTTGCCCGTAAAATCATCAGCCACAAAAAATTTAAACAATACCTTAGCAGTTTCGTTTGGGTTTGTGGTGGCAATTGGAATTCGTTTATTAGCGTCGAACATTCTAACGCGCTGATTATCTGAAGAAATAATCACCGACATATCGCGGGCAGAAGATTGTCCAACGTTTTTGAGCGTAATAGCCATTTTAACTATTTCGCCACTATTAATTCGCGAATTACCATTGCCGAGTTTTGAACCATCGTCGTCTACTCCGTCGTTGATGGCATATCCCAAAATATTAATTTGCGCCTTCTGGTTGTTAACTGTAACAGTTTTTTTTGTGCCGTAAACTCCAAAACGTGTGATTTCAACCTCTTGCTGACCATAGAGCACAAGTCCGAGATTGTCGCCATAAAAAGGTTCAAAAGGGAAACGCGACACATAATTTTGGTTGATAAAAAACGAGTATACACCTTTTTGACACTGAACACGCAGTTTGTTAAGAGCACCTCCCGTTTTGATAAACTTCGACGATGTGGGATTAATCAGAAATTCGCCCTTGCCGCCCGCCTTAGCCTCTCGCACATAATAAGTTCCGTTTTGGGTAATTACAAAACTAAAAAAACCGTTATGGCCCTTGCCCCAAACCAAACCAAAACCATTATCCTTGTCGCCCGATTTAAAACGACCCTCAGTTTCGATAAAAAAATTGCGTCCGGGATAGAGCGTTGAATGAATATCAAATGTTTGCGAACCGCTTGATTTTTTGTGTTTCAAAGTGTAAATACCCTCGCATACGCTTGCCGAAAAGTTTTGGTTATTATCCTCTGGCCATCCAAGCATATTATTGCTAAACCTCTCATCTATAATGCATTCTCTCACCTGCGCCTTAATAGCTGCAAAAGCAGAGCACATCAACAAAGCAAGCAATATGACGGCACGTTTTAGCATATAACTTTACAACTTAATAATCAGCGTAATAACAATCAACAGTATTATAGACCCGATAATACCTTTTGAGGCTAAATACCATTCTTTGCGGTTAAAAAGGTAAAACACGAGCAAATTGGGTAAAGCGCAAAGGCTTACTATCTTCATAATTACATCAGGTTGAAACTGAACTGTAAAAAAATTGCTCAGCGATACCGCAGGATAAAATTTAACGTACCAAAAAAGCAACAATGCTATTGCCGGCACAATTAATCCCGCTAAAAAACCAAACCACACGGTATTGTAGTTGTTTTGTTTTTGTCCACGTTTGTGAATTTCCATTTTTATGTAAGTTTATAATTCAGGTGGCAAAGTAAGGCATTTATTTGTAAAAATCCAAAAACATAGTTATCTTAATTCACATTATACCTAATATCTACCTCTACACAGAAATAATAATTAATTCAGAATTACTAAATTAGCATTGTTCTTTGCTCTTTATACCTTTGTACCGAAATTATAAAGGATTATAAAAAGGAAAGAACCATGAAAAAGATTATTATTGCCACAGCATTATTGTTTGCCGCATGTGTAAACGTATCTGCCCAAGAAAAAAGCGCAGAAAGCATCAGAAACCATTCGCTCTACAAATCACTTTTAGACGTGGAGGCATACTCATACGCCGCCGCTCCTTTTCAAGAACTTTTTAACAAAGACCCAAAATACAGCAAACAGATGTATATCGACGGTGTAAAAATCTACAAAGGTTTGTACAATGCCGCCTCCGACGACAAAGCACGAAACGCCTACACCGATACCATCAAAACTATTTATTTGCAACGTATACAATATTTCGGCGATTCGGCTAACGTGTACGGACGATGCGGCATGGACATTATGAAACTACGCAAAGCCGACACCGCATATTTGGAAGCATTCAACCTTTTGGATAAATCTATAAAACTATACAACGGCGACCCCGACCTTTCGGTAGTGTCTACTTATCTGCAACTTGCATCAAGCCTTGCTTCGGCAAAAAAAATTGATATGGATAAGTTTTATCATTCGAGTGTACCAGTGCTCAATATTATGTATAAAAACATAGCAGCGGGTAGCAAAGACGCTACATACACCAAAAACGCCGAAACGATTTTAGCCGCTGTAAAAAAATCGAGCGAAAAACTTAACTCAAAGCTACTTGCCGAAACAGTTGACCGCCTTACACCCGAAACCGATATCGAGGCAAATGCCGACATCATTTGCAAAACTCTCGCTACACTCAACTGCGACAACAGCGACACTTACGCTCGTGCATCAGAAATAATGTATAAGGCTAATCCAACTGCCGAAGCAGCTGCCGCCATTGCTCGATACTACAAGAAAAATCAAGACTACGAAAAAACCGCACAATATTTTAAAGAAGCTGCCGAAAAAGAAACCGACAACATACGTCAATCAGATTATTACTACGAACTTGCATCCGCCAACAGTTTGCGCAAAAGATATTCCGAAGCTGTAATGTACGCCAAAAAATCTGCAGAACTCAACACAGCATCGGGCAAAGCATTTTTGCTAATAGCAGCCATCTACGGGGCAAATGCACCTTCGTTGGCAAACGATATTTTTGAACGAGGCAAAATATATTGGGTAGCAGCCGACTACGCTCTCAAAGCAAAACGAGCCGACTACAACCTCAAAGACGAAGCCGAAAGCCTCATCAACAAATACGCACATCAGTTTCCGTCTAAAGAAGAAGCCTTTATGCATTCAGTGCAAGGCGGTTCAACAATTGAAGTAGAAGTGCTTAAATACAAAGAAAGCACCGTTGCAAGATTTTAACAATACAACGGTGCTCAACCATAAACAACACTTACCATCTATTGGATAATAATGCGCTTGGTGATAGTCTTTGACGGCGTTACCAAGCGTATTAAGTATATACCTGTACGACCTGTAAGATCAAGATAAACTGAATCGTCGTAAACAGTCTTGCGAGTCAAAATACGTCCCGAACCTGTAATCAAAGTCATTTGAACAGAGCCGGTTTCGTGTATCAACGAACCGAAATCAACCGTAACGCGACCATCCGAGGGAACAGGATAAATTTTAATATCCTCATCAACCTCGATATCACCGTCGCCGAAAGGAGTAACAAACACATCATCATTGTCAACAAACTGCACGGGGTCGGGTAATGGCATTTCGGCATTATCGTCAACAATCGGCTCCGGAATTTGGATGGGGTCGGGAGTGATTTCAGGGATAATTTCGGGCAAAACAGGGTTAATATCCGAAGGAATCTCAGCTTGAACAGGATCTGTTATCACCTCAGGCAAAACAGGTTCAATATCAACAACTTCGGGGAAATATGGTTCCACTGTAACAGGGCTTTCGGGATCCACATAGATAGGCATTACAGGATCTTCTACAGTAACCAAGTTATCAGGATTAGGAGTTACCACCTCAGAAGTAGAAACCTCACTATTCTCATTATTATTAATCGGATCTTCGGTGGGGCGAGTGATGGTGATAGTTACGGGGCCATTGGGAACTTCAGGTTTTTCGGGATCATCTATTACCACTGGCTCAACAACCACAGGTTCAGGAGTTACAACCACAGGTTCAACAACCTCAGGCTCTGTAATAATAGGTTCAGGCTCTGGTTCAGGTTCGGGAATAACCTCGAAGACGAGTTTGAAACGCGAATTGTTAGTACCCTTAGCCACATCTATCTTAGTAGCAAAACCTTCGGCAAGTTCGGTGGTAGTGTTATTTTCAGTGTCTACCAAATAAACTTTAGCGTTGTTGAGCTTGAGGGCAGGCAAGCTTAAAGTATAAGTGCCTGCAGTAACAGTAGAGTATCCAAGACGGATTTCACCGCCGTCCTTAATAGTGCTCGGCAATGCGTTGGCAGCCAAAGGAACTTTAGAATCTCCACCAAACGAGTAGAAGAAGAGTGCGTTTGCTGTTGACGACTCCTGAAGGTACGCATCATATTTAGAGTCTACCTCTTCGGTGGCGTCGTCGGCAAAATATACCACGCTCTGATATCTCATACCGTTGGATGTGGTATTGAAAACAATCTTTTCAAACTCAGAGCTGCCGCCATTGCTGCCCGATTTCACTTTGGTGTTTGCGTCGCCATGGCTGCGAGCCGCACTTGGGAATGTTACCGAGCCGCCGCCTGCACGAGTATGAACCAAGAAACTCTGTCCAGCAGGAATATACTGAGTATAGGTAGTGACATCTACACCAATTTTATTAAGATCAATAATTCCAACCGACTCACCAGATTCTACAACATAGGCAATAGGATGGTCAACAACATTGTCGTGAAGATATACAACATGGTCTACATTATCAAATTTAAGTTGAGAAGCGTCCACAGCCGAAACAAACGGATTGGGAATCAAATTCCAGCCATCGAGCATATCAGACTGATATCCGTCTTGGTCCACACGATCGTTTTCTGTAAATGTAACAGGAACAACAACATCAATATTTGGTGAAGGCTGACCTTTAAACGAGAGCACCTTATTGCCCAACCTTATATAGCGGAACGCCTTGGTAACCTTAGAATCATCAGGAAGCTCACCCCTCTTGTACATAGCCCAGTTGCCAACAAGGATGTCGGGGTTTTGGCTTTGCTCGGTATACTTTGGTCCGTAAGTATAGGTAGGAGATATCTTATCCAAATCAATCCCCTCGTCAAACGAATAGAGATATTCGCTTTTGTAAAGACCATTGAACGTGTTAGGATTGTTGGTTAAGTA
>JAGCDD010000007.1 GCA_017651345.1 Bacteroidales bacterium
AACATTGCCCTGATTCCTGTTTACGAAAAATACAAGGACAAGGGATTTACTGTAATCGGCATTGCGCACGAGGAAAAACTCAGCGATATGACCCGCGCCGCCGAAAAGGACGGTTATCCGTGGCAAAATTTCATCGACTTGAATGATGAATTGAAGATTTGGCAGAAAAACGGCCTCGGAATGGGTGGCGGCGGTATGTTTCTCGTTGACAGCAAGGGCGTTATATTATCCACATCCACCGACGCCGCCGAGTTGGAGCCGCTGATTCGCAAGGCATTAGGATTGGAGTAATTTTAGGTGGTTGATTTACGAATAATTTCGTCAATTACAAATATTTATGTATTTTTGCCGAGTGATACAATAGGCATTGTTATGATTTTTACCGAAACAGAAACAACAGAGTTGAAGCAAAAACTCACCGAAACGCTTGTAAAAGAAATCGTTGCGTTTTTGAATACTGCCGGCGGCACTATCTATGTAGGTGTTGACGACAAGGGTAAGGTGTGTGGTATCGACAAACTCGATGAAAACCTCAAAAAGACTGCCGACATTTTGGAAAGTCAGATAATGCCCGACGCTCGAAATTTTGTTGAACTCGGCACAAAATACATTGACTATAAGCATATTATAGAAATAAAAATAAAAATAAAAAAAGGCGATGGGCTTTATTATGTAAAAAAATACGGCAGGAGCGCACAAGGCTGTTATATCCGCGTGGGTTCTACGTGCCGTTCTATGACCGAGGAGCAAATAGAAATCAATTACAACAAATATTTAGACACAAAAATCAGAATCACCGAAATTGCGGGTGGAATCAAGCGTCCAACGTTTCAGTATTTGAAACTTTTGCTTGTGGAAAAGGGCTTTAATATCAACGAAAAGACCTTTGCCGAAAACTTTCATTTGCTTACAAAAGACGGCGTTTACAACAAGATGTCGGATCTTTTGGCAGACCGTAATGAAGTGTCAATCAAGGTAGTACGTTTCAAAGGTAAGCGAAAGGGCGACGGAATTGCTTCTCGCAACGAATATGGCGGCAAATGTCTTATTGTTGCTATGAAACAGGCGTTTGACTACTGTGCCGACGTTATCAACGGAAACCGCACAAGTTTCCGCAATGGTTGGCGCGTTGACACTCCGCTTTTTGACCGCAACTCCTTCCGCGAAGTTTGGTTTAATGCTTGTCTTCATAATAATTGGGCAGACGGAACGCCGCCTGCGGTTTACATTTTCACCGACCGTTTGGAAATTATTTCCACCGGTGGTCTTCCCGCAAATTTGACGAGGGAAGATTTTTTCCGTGGTGTTTCAAAGCCTGTAAATGAGGAACTCGCAAAACTTTTCATCCGTCTCGACCTTATGGAACAGACCGGCTATGGTATTCCGCTCGTTACACAGCATTATGGCAAAGAGGCGTTTGAGTTTTTGGATTTCTTTTTGAGGGTAACTATTCCGTTTGCATACGAAATCGACCCCGAAGAAATTGAGCCGATAAATGATGGAGAAAATGAGCCGATAAATGAGCCGATAAAAAAAGTTGTAATATTAAATGATTCAACAAGTTATAAAAATACTACATCGGTTAATGAGCCGTTAAATGAGCCGATAAATGATGGAGAAAAGAAAAATGATGGAGAAACGACAAATGAGCCGACAAATGAGCCGATAAATGATGGAGAACCTAAAAAAGAGCCGATAAATCGTTCTGTAAATGAACCGATAAATGTGTTTAAGGCAAGTGAGCCGATAAATGAGGGAGAAAAGAACATTGATGGAAAAAATGAGCCGATAAATGAGCCGATACAAAATATGCTTGATATAATTGCAGAATTTCCGTATTGGACAAAAGAACGCTTTGCTGAACGCATAGGTATTTCCCGCTCAACTGTAACAAGGACATTAACGAAGTTGGTTCAAATGGGCAAGATTCGTAGAGTTGGCTCTAATAAAAACGGTCATTGGGAAATTGTAAAGTAATGATGGAGTAAAATTATGAAAAAAGCAATCATAATCGGACCATCGGGCAGCGGCAAAACCACATTGTATAATTATTCAGTTGTATAACAATGATAACCATTATCACCGGTGCATCACATACAGGCAAGACGTTTCTTGCACAAAAAATTATGGAGCGTTGCTCTGTTCCGTACCTTTCGATAGACCATTTGAAAATGGGACTTATCCGCAGCGGTCATACGGATTTGACGGCGCAGGACGACGACGCGCTTACGGATTTTTTGTGGCCAATCGTGCGCGAAATTATCAAGACCGCCATCGAAAATAAACAAAACTTAATTGTTGAAGGCTGTTATGTTCCTGCAAATTGGCGAAATGATTTTAATGAATTGTATCTCAATGAAATACAGTTTGTTTGTCTCGCATTTAGTGAAATGTATATTGATGCCAATTATGACAAAATCATTGCACACGCCTCTGACATAGAATCGCGTTTGGACGACAGAGACTGCACAATTGATTCTTTGAAAAAAGACAACAATGAAGTCATCAATAAATTTTCGGCTTGCAGTGAGGTTGTTACAATAATTGATGATGATTATGAAAACACAATTATGAATTTGGTGAAGATGACAGTGAATCAAAACTTTGAAAATCAGACAGAACGCCTCTTGGAAAAGCCGTTTTGGGTGATTGATTTCCTGCCCGAAAGAGTATCGGCGGAGCGTTCAAAACAATATTTTGCGGTGGAAGATTTTTGCTGCAAAGGTCAATATATCAATCAATTGTA
>JAGCDD010000102.1 GCA_017651345.1 Bacteroidales bacterium
ATGGTTGTGGAAATGATATTAATTCTTCCTCAAACACAAAAATACGACATCTATTATCATTGGACATTGGTAACAGAAGACCCTGACGATGACAAATTTGTTGACTGCGCCGTAATTTCTAACGCTAAGTATTTGGTGAGCAACGACAAGCATTTTAACGCGCTTTCCAAAATATCGTTTCCCAAAATAGACGTTCTGAAACTTGCCGAATTTGCAGAAAGAATCAAATAATTTGCAAGATTAAAAAATTTGCGGTCAAAATATTTCGACCGCAAATTACATTCAATCAACTATTTATTAATCACTTCCTCAATTCTTCATTAATCTTCTTTCGAAAATATTCTGTTCCGTGTCCGGCGTAATCCTTTACCATACCGTCTTTGCCGATAATGACGTAGGCGGGGATGCCGGAGAAACCCCATTTGCGTTTCAGAGCATCCACATCGCTTTGTGGAAGGCGGTGGTGCTGACCTTTGACTGTGGCAATCACGCCGGTGTATTCATCCTCGGGCGAAGAATAGTCGGCGACATACACGAAAGCAACATCATTGTCATTAAACTCCGCTTTCATCGGCTCCATATTCTTCATTGCGCTACGGCAGGGGCCGCACCAAGTGTTCCAAAAATCTATCAGGACTACTTTGCCGTGGTTGTCCTTCAACAATTCCACCAACAAAGAATCCGCAACGCTTTCGCCCTGCTGATGAGCGTAATATCCGCCACGAGCCTGTTCAGCGGCGATTTTGGCGTTGACTTCGGCGTTCTTTGCCTTGATGTATTGGGCGTAGAACGGACGCGACATTTTTTCTACTTCGCTAATCACAGAATCAGGCACGAGGACACCTGATTGCATATCGAAACATACATTCCGCAATTGGTTGAAATCCCAGAAAAGACCTTCGCCACCCTGAAAAAATTCATCATAATCAGCCTTGTTACCGTCACCGTCCATCAACTTTATGTATTCTTCATTATCATATTTTCGTAATTTGTCCCTATATTTTTTCTGAAAAGCAGACTCGGCGTCAGTTCTTGTAGTATCGCGTTCCTTGATTTTCTTGACAATGGCGGCAAAAATTGTCTTCTCTTTTTTTGACAATTTCTCCTTTGACGTAAAGGAATCCCAAACCTTTGATACTAAAATATCTGGCATTTGTGACATAAGATATAATTCATAATTAGTCCGCCAATCATACAACACAATTTCTGACATATTGTATGTGTAAAACATCATCATATTATCAATGTCAAGGTCTTTCGTGAAGTAGAGGTAATCCTTGTCAGGCCTCATAGCTACTATTTCATTGTCTGTGTTGTTGACACGGGCATTCATCATCGGCAAATCCAGATACGCCCTTGCAAGGAAATAGGCTGCCTCGAACTTCAACGAGAGTGTCAGAAATTCTTTGGCGCGTTTGGTAACGTGCATTGTGTCAACACGTTTGATGTAATCATTATAACCATCCAAAATGTATTGCTTGTACTGAGGCATAGTGAAATTGGCAACCTTTTTCATTGGCTCGTCGTTGTAAACCAATTCTTTCCTGAAATTGCGCAACAACGGCAGATTGATGGCGTAATTGAGGTCAACATTCTCGCCCGCGAAATAGGGCGGCAATTTTTCTTCGGGCAATTCCCACGGACGGTAAATCTGTGTGAAGTCAAAATCCACCTCTACGGTCTTTCCGGCGGAGAGTACCACGTAATCGCTGTAAAGATTTGGTTTCAATCGCAACCATACAGCCTGATGCTTCACTGTCATCGGCACTTGGAGTTCAAAAGTATTGTCGGGCTTCACTTCGGTGGCAACAGTCTCGCGGCGCAAGAACGGGTTTTCGATATTGACCTCCACCTCAAACTTAACATTAGCCGCTCCAGCAAAAAACCTCTTGTCATAGCCGTAGATTTTGCCCTTGACGGTGGCAGGCTGCATCGTAAACTCCTCGCGTTCAAGGCTCTCGCCGTTGTCCTGGATATTGGCGGCGTAGTTACGGATGGCGTCGGGCATTGTGATGCGCTGCTTGATTTGCTCGGCGGCCTGGTCGGTGAGGGCGATGTCGTAGAGGTGGAAGCCATTAGGATTGTCGCCCTCGATGAAATCGATGGTCTCCACCGACTTGTCGATTGCGGGGAAATTGAGGACGAAATGCGTCACAAACTCCTCGTTGTCCTTTGGCAACGTCCACTCGTCCAAGGTGATGCCCTCTGCGCTAATCACCTTCAATGGCTTGCCGTCGGCTACAATCCTTGTACCCGAAACGATGAGAAACTTGCCCTCCGCATAACCGTGGTAGTTGGTCATATAAAACTTGGTTACGTCCTTGTTGAGGACGATTTTGTCGATGAAGAAACCCGTACACGCGCCCATACCACGGACACCAATTACAGGGTTCTCGATTACCCTCTGCGCCGAGATAGTCAGCGAGAGAAGCAAGAATACGATTGTCAGAAGTCTTTTCATTCTTGTTTGTGTTTAATTGTTTGTAATTATTGTTTGTTGTCATCATATAGACAACCAAAGTCCGAAAATATTACAGGTTTTGAGAAAAAAAATTGAAAAAAATTTGCGGTCAAAATATTTCAGACCGCAAATTACATTCAATCAACTATTTTTTCAATTCCTTGTTAATATTCTTGTAGCATATCCGCTACTTGAAGATTTCTTCCAATTTTGCATTCAGTTCCTCACCATAGATATTGCGGGCAATGATAGTGCCGTCGGGTGCGAAAAGGATTGTATGTGGGATGGCATCAATTTCGTAGAGACTGGTAGGAATATCCTGAGCATTGATGATTTGCGGATATGGAATGCCTAATTCACGGATAGCCTTCTCTGATTCTTCGGGTTTATCGCGGAAGGGAATGCCAAGCACCGTCAGACCTTTCTTCTTGTACTGCTGATAGATGCCAATCAAGGCATGAATCTGCTGTCGACAAGGGCCACAC
>JAGCDD010000103.1 GCA_017651345.1 Bacteroidales bacterium
ACAAGTGGTCAAGTAACCGAACAAGTAACAAGTCAAACCGAACAAGTAACCGAACAAGTAAAAAGTCAAACCGAACAAGTAACCGAACAAGTAAAAAGGTTACTTCAAGTAATTGATGGTGAGATGACGAGGGTAGGAATTATGTTGTGCCTTGACTTAAATCATAGGCCTACGTTTTATTATGATTATCTAAATCCGGCACTTCATTCGGGTTTGATAGCAATGACGCAGCCTGATTCGCCCAAGAGTCCGACCCAAAAATACTATTTGACTGAAAAAGGAAAACGGTTGTTGAAACAATTGTAACTATATCTTCACCTGCAAATACACATTAACCTCGGTTTTGTTGCTGCCGTCGATTTGGTTATCGCCGGAACTTATTACGTTGCGGTCGAAGTAGCGCCATTGCGAAAGGCGGGTTTGGAGTTTTACGCGTTTGCCTATTTGCGTGCCGAGAACAAGATAGTAGCGGCAGCCTTCGTAGTAGTAGGCAGGAACGGAGAAAAAGTACATCACGTCGTTTTCGTAGGCATACATTCGGGCGTTGTAGGGCGCAGAAAACAAGGCGTAACGGGCGGCAATGGTGAGCGGTATCTGTCGGGGTTTGAAGGTAACGTTCTGATAGATAAGGTATCCGCGGTCGTGAGTGTCGCCGTAGCGGTAGTCGCTCCATTGAATTACGTTGGCAATAGAGGTGTTGTCGGATGGCGAAAACTTGTTTTGCAGACGTATGTATTGGTTTTTGGCGTAATCTTCCACGGGCGACGATTGCAGTTTGTCTTTGCATTTCCATTTGAGCGACACCGTGTAGCGTTTTGTGGCTTTAAAATCGGCTTGTGCTATCACATCTGTGCCCGAGGAAACTTTCGACGTGGGCCACGGCATACGGAAAATGTCGGCATATCCCGAAAGTGCGAGTTTGCGTCCGGCATAAATCTCCGCGCCAAGGTAGAGGCCTTCCTCGTTGTTCACCTTTGAGTTTTCGCCCAATGCGCTTGCGTTGAAGGCAAGGTAACGTTTTGAATAGTTGCGGTACATAGCCGTTACCTTGATGTGGGCGTTTGGACGCATCTCTATGGTGTTGATAGTGGCGGCGTTGCACTCCTTGTCCATAGCAGTTTCGCCGTAGATGCTCAATAGGGTAGTGGCGTAGTGATAAGATAGTGAGTAACAGTAGTTTTCGCGTTCGTTGCGGGTGCAGGCATAGCGGAGTTGCTCTTTGGGTTCAAACATCTTGTCGAACTTGTAGCCCACGGCGGCAAATCCAAGTTGAAACCGTTTGATGTGGGTGGTGGCAATGATTCCGCCGGTGTATTGCGTGTAGTTGTCTTTGGATATTAATTCGCGGTCGGTGCGGTGGTAGCCGGTGGTTTTAACGGTAGAAAACGAAGATGAGTCTCCGCTGAGAGTTGCATCGTTTTTGTTGCGGCTTGCAAATGCTGTTACGCCGAAATTCTTGAACCTTATGCTTGCCGCTGCGCCTCTGTAAAACCAATATTCGTTTGCCGAGGTGTATTCTCTCAGGCTTACTCCCGACGATGCCGAGCCGGTGGATGCTGTGCTTTTGCCTGCCGAAAAGCCGCCTCCGAGTATCAATCCTTGACCAAATTTTACGATATAGTCGCCGAGAATTATTTTTTCGATTTTGCCTATGTTTTGAATGCGGATAAATGCCGAATTGAAGTCAAATCCGTAACGCTTGTCGCCTATGCCGAACGGTTCGCCCGGGTCTTTTTCGGCGGTGAATCCGTAGGCGATGTAGTTTTTGTAACTGTATTTGTATTTGACACATACGGCAGAGCGGTCGCCGTCGAACTTCTTGTTGCCGAGCGAGTCTTCGCGGTAGGCTTTCTGTTGCTCCAAAACAGTTTTGATGGTTGTCGTGATAGAGTGGCGACCGTCGGTGAGCATACGGTGGAGGCTCGGTTGCTTGGTTTCTGCGGGTTCGCCTGCCATTACAAAGCACGAGAGAAATCTTACGTCTTTTTGTGTAAGTTCTTTAATACCACGTAGTTCGCCCAACGAATAAAAACATCCGTATTTTTGACGGTAGTTGAGAATTGCCTCTATTTTAATGTCGGTGAGAAATGGCAACGACTGCAACTCGCTCCACGTGGCTGTGTTGAGGTCGAGTTTTGTGGCTGCAAGGTTTTCGAGATATTCGCTGCTTATTTGCGCAAGGGTGTAATGCTCCTCGTCGTCTTGCTGGGCGGCATCTTCAAGAATCTCGCTGATAACGTCAGAGAGGTTGATGTCGTCGTTCTGCGCCTGAGCCGAGAGAGTTATAAATGCGGCAATTATCAACAGCAGTTTTTTCATAACGGTTTCATTATCACTTGTTATCGTCGATACACCAAAGTGCGGTAACCGATGGCATCCAACCTAAGATTTCCTGATGTCCAAAAGCCACCGCCACACGGCAGTTGCGCAGCGCATATCCGGCTCCGAATGTTATGGTCAGGGGTTTGTTGCTTACGCCGCACATCAGCGTTGTGTTTTTAACTATGGCATATTTAATGCCGATTTTTGTAATAAAACCGCTTCGGAGCGAATTTTTTTCTACTTCGGCGCAGATTTCAGAATCGTCGGTAAATGAGTACGATACGGCTGTGCGCACCGATACGGGGATTATTGAGTCGCAATTGTTGAACTGCGAGTTTGATACGTTTGCCGCCATTGCGCCTATCTTCAAATTGTTTATGGGACTGTAAATTACGCCCACTTCGCCGCTGAATGCGTTGTTGCGTTCTTCGCTTTCGGATATGTGGAGATTGTGCCAATTGATTTTTACACCAGCCGAAACGTTTTTGCCGAGTTTCATAGCGTAGCCCAAATCTGCCTTGGTCTGATTATAAAGATGGTAGCCAAAGTTGTTGACAGCCAACGAGAAAACGCCTTTGAGCGCAGGCAGTGCCAATCCGAGATTCTTTTGCGAAAGTTCTTTTAGAAAATATCTGTTGTGGTAACTTGCCATCACTCCGGTAGATGAATATGCCGTTCCTGCCACGTTGTAGTGCACAGCGTCGATACCGCAGAGAGTGGAAGCCGCTCCCGCCATAGCCTCGCCCGTGGCAGTGCCGCTAAACTGCTGCGCACGGGTTGCTGTGGCAATTATTATAAAAAGTATCGCTATTGTTAGCCTCCTCATTAGTCCCTTACCTTTTTGAGTACCAATACGGTACGGTTTACATTATAGATAGAGAGGATATAGTGTCCGTCTTTTTGCAGGGAGAAAAACTCGGTGTCGTCGTCTATACGGTTAAATCCGCCGTATTTTTCGTCGTCGGAGTTGAGGATAATCTTGTAAACGCCTTTTTCGGGAATGTAAAACTCGTAGTTGGGTATGCAGTTGGTAGGATGGAAGTTAAACACAAAAATCAATCCGCCCTTCTGCTCCACAATGGTGTGGTTGTAGGTGTCCATATTGAGTTGACGTCCGTAAAGGTCTTGCAATACTCCGTACTCTTTTACAAGTTGTATCATATCCGCGTCGAAATCGCTTAAATAGTGGTATTTCAAAAACTTACGCTCAATCAAACTCCATTGGCGGCGTGCGTGGTGATAACTCCAACCGTTGCCCTCGCGCGGAAAATCTATCCATTCGGGGTGTCCAAATTCGTTGCCCATAAAGTTCATATAAGCCTGTCCGCCGTTGACGATAGTAAACATACGAATCATCTTGTGGAGGGCAATTCCGCGGTCGATGATGAGGTTTTGACGGTCTTTTGCCATATCAAAATACATATCCTTGTCCATCAGGCGGAAAGCGATAGTTTTGTCGCCCACAAGTGCTTGGTCGTGGCTTTCGGCGTAAGCGATGGTTTTTACAAACGGCAGACGGTCGTTGAGCACGTTCCACATCTGGTAAATGTTCCATTGGTCGTCGCTCTGTTCTTTGAGAATTTTGATCCAAAAATCGGGAATTCCCATACCGAGACGGTAGTCAAAACCAATTCCGCCATCTTTGATAGGAGCGCAAAGTCCGGGCATTCCGCTCACGTCTTCGGCAATGCTAATCGATTCTGGATTAATCACCTTCATCAGCGTGTTGGCAAGTTGCAGATATGTAATTGCGTCAAACTCAACGCCATCGCGGAAATATTTCCATTGGTCAAACGAATCGATATTGCCGTGGTGGAAATACATCATTGAAGTAACGCCGTCGAAACGGAAACCGTCGAAATGGAACTCCTCCATCCAATAACGTATGTTGCTGAGTAAGAATTGAATAACCTCGTTTTTGCCGTAGTTAAACAGTTTGCTGTCCCACTGCGGATGCTCGCCACGTCCGCCCGGATGAGTGTATTGATAATCGGTGCCGTCGAAACGGTTGATTCCCTCGGTAGTGTTCTTAACTGTGTGAGAATGAACAATATCCATTATCACTCTAAGACCCTTGTCGTGGGCGGTTTTAATCAAGTGTTTCAACTCTTCGGGAGTGCCAAAACGCGACGACGGGGCAAAAAAGTTGCTCACGTGGTAGCCAAACGAGCCGTAATATGGGTGCTCGGCGATAGCCATTATCTGTACAGTGTTGTAGCCCATTCGCTCGATATGCGGTAACACATTGTCTTCAAACTCTTTATACGTGCCCACGCCCTCTTTTTCCTGAGCCATACCGATGTGACATTCGTAGATAAGCAGCGGTTCGTTTTTAGGCGTAAACTTCTTGCGTCCCCACGAAAATTCCTTTTCGGGACGCCAAACCTGAGCGCAGAAAACCTTGGTAACATCGTCTTGCACAGCGCGTGTGGTGTATGCGGGCAGACGGTCGGTAACAGAATCGTCGGCGCCAATCACTATCACCTTATATAATGAGCCGTGAACAAATGTTTTTGCGTATTTTTTATCGTCGAGAAAAATTTCCCAAATGCCGTTATCCTTCTTTTCCAATGGGTTAGCGGTTCGGTTCCACTTGTTGAAATCGCCAAAAATGAATAATTGTTTAGCCTCGGGAGCCCATTCGCGATAAAACCAACCCTTTTTGTCGGCATCGTAGTTGAGACCGAGATATTTGTACTGACCCGCAAAATCCACGAGGGTAGGGTAGTACGATTCAAGTTCGTGAAGTTTATTGACGAAACGTTCGTGACGCTCAATAACATCCTGTTGCACAGGGTTTAGCCACGGGTCGTCGAGAATAGCCAAGTGGGGCAATGGAGTTTCAGTTTTTTTAACCGCAGTTTTTTTTGCGGTGCTTTTTGAGTTCGTTGTCTTTTTTGCCATAATATCGATTTTTAATAATGAGCGAAGGTAAGGAATAACGAAACACAAAACAACAAAAAATTAAAATTTTTTTCCTTATGCTTACAACATTTTTTAATTCTTCCTTGTCTATATTTAAAACGGTGAAACAAAATTTGCACAAATTACAATTTATTGCAATATTTTACAAACCACACCGTTTTACTAATATAGAACAAAAGGCGGCCTAATGAGCCCCGACAACTAAAAAATAAATTGCCTATGGAAAAAAATTACACACTATTACTTTCCATCGATAACAACAGGGTTTCGCTGATAAACCCGTCGGACTTGCTCCGCGAAGAGAAAAAAATCAATGAGATGCTCGACAGCGTTCTTTATACACCGTCCGACGATTTGATGGATAATATTTTTCGCAAATGCGACATCGCCGTTTAAGGCGTAGATAACAGGTTAAGAACCATATTGTAACAATAATTTAAATGTTAATACTTGCCGCAGTTTCTATATCGGAACTGCGGTTTTTTTATGCCCGAAACGAAAAAAAATTAAAAAAATAATTGCATTCTTCAAATTTCTATTTACATTAGCCGATTATTTTAAACAAGGTTTTTTTAATGGATTTTTTAGAAAATTTAGCATCGTTGTTTGTTTACAACCCCGACGAACCATTGATATTCAGTAGCGGCTCGTTTTTGGTGCTGTTTTTGGCGTTTATTATCATCTACGCCGGAATCAAAGAGCGCAAAGTGCTGACGTCGGTTTTTGTGGTGGCGTTCAGCCTGTTTTTCTATTACAAGAGTAGCGGATTGCACGTTATCTTGTTGGTTGCCACTACGATACTTACTTATGTTTTTGGCTATCTTCTTTCCAAAACCGAAAACGAATCAAACCGAAAACTGTGCCTTGCTGTGGGTATCATTCCCGGACTTGGCGCGTTGGCTTATTTCAAGTATACCAACTTCTTTATCAACAACTTAAACCAAATTATCGAGGCCAATTTCCCTATTCTCGAAATTGCTTTGCCGGTGGGTATTTCGTTCTATACCTTTCAGAGTATCAGTTACATGATCGACCTTTACCGCCGCAAGGTTGACCCCGCCGACAATATTCTCGATTTTGCATTCTACCTCGTGTTTTTTCCGCAGTTGGTGGCAGGTCCTATCGTTAAGGCAAACCATTTTTTGCCGCAGTTGAAACAGGAGCGAAACATCACTTCCGAATCTGTGTATCAGGGTCTTTGGATGATTATTATCGGACTTGTAAAAAAAGGCGTAATTGCCGACTACATAGCACAATACAACGATCTAATTTTTGCCGCTCCGCAAAATTACAACGGCTTTGAAAACCTTATGGCGGTGTTTGGCTACGCATTGCAGATTTTCTGCGATTTTTCGGGTTACAGCGATATGGCTATCGGTATAGGCCGTGTAATGGGCTACGACCTTGGTATCAACTTTAATTCGCCTTACAAAAGTACCTCTGTAACAGAGTTTTGGAAACGTTGGCACATCTCGCTATCCACTTGGCTCAAAGAGTATCTTTATATTCCGCTTGGTGGAAACCGCACATTTTCAGCGTTTTCGCTCTATTCAATACCTGTGATTCTTTTGCTTGCCGTGGCTATCGAAAACGGCACACCTATTAATATTTTAATTGCTCTTGGTATCAGTGTGTTAGGCATAACGGCTTATTACACAGGTCGCAATGTGTTTGTTTGCCTTACACTCTTGGCGGCAACGGTGATGAGCGTGCTTTGGTTCAATACCTGCATAGTGGCGGCTATTATGCTGATAGTTGGTATAGCGCTGTGGCTCATTGCGTTGGCAGTTCCATCGGCAGTGCGACAGATTCAAACCGACATCAATCTTCTGCTCACAATGCTCATCGGCGGACTTTGGCACGGAGCGTCGTGGAAGTTTGTATTTTGGGGAGGCGTTCACGGTGTGGCACTCGGTATCGACAAACTTATCAAAAAGGTTCTTCCGCAAAACCGTGTTACCAATACAGTTATGTGGTTCTTTACCTTTGCGTTAGTGGTGTTTTTGTGGATGTTTTTCCGCGCCAACGACATCACTATCGAGAATGTTTTAGACGATGGCACAACTACTACCGAGGTGATAGGTTCGTTTCAAGTGCCATTTTTGATGCTGAGTCAGATATTCGGCAACTTTGATTTGGGATATTTTGTACATTTTTGGGATGCCCGCTACATTTGGGTGATAATGGTGGTGCTTGGATTTGCATTCCACGCCGTACCTGAAAGCCTCTCTATAAAAACTCGCGATATTTTTGTAAAATCTCCGTTTATTCTTAAAATAATTATATTGCTGATAGTGTGTCAATTGGTGATACAGTTTAAAAACGAGACCGTCCAGCCGTTCATATATTTCGATTTTTAACGAAAATAAGGAACAATTTTTGCTAGAATATTAGGGTGTATTAAACAATATGTCTGTTATAATTATAGTAAAAACTCGTATATGAGACCGAAACTGACCGAAAGTTACGTAGAAAAAACAGCCAACCTCGACCTTAATATGGTGTTTGTAAAAGGCGGTACATTCAATATGGGCGGCGATGACAACGAATCGCGCTCCAACGAACGCCCCATACACCGTGTAGAAGTATCCGACTTTTTTATTGCGCAATATCCTGTTACACAGGCACAATGGAAAACAGTTATGGGTACTAATCCATCGTTTTTCAAAAAACGTCGCGATACTCTCGAAAATCCTGTTGAGAGTATTTCGTGGGAAGATTGTTTTATTTTTCTTGATAAACTCAACGAACTCACCGGCAAAAAATACCGTCTGCCCACCGAGGCTGAATGGGAATATGCCGCACGAGGTGGCGAATCACATTCGCGCAACAAATATTCGGGAAGCAAGTATGTCAAAGATGTAGCGTGGTTTTGCGAAGAAGAAGGCTCAACCCATCCTGTCGGTCTCAAACAGCCCAACGAACTCAAAATCTATGATATGAGTGGCAATGTGTGGGAATGGTGTCACGACTTTTTTTCAGCCTACGAAGCCGATTTGCAAACCAATCCTCGCGGACCTAAATATGGAATCCGTCACGTTTGTAGAGGAGGCTCTTGGGAAGACATCTCCGATTCGTGCCGTGTATCCACCCGCTATTCGTACCCCACATCGTATCACAGCAAAACACTCGGATTAAGGCTCGCACACGATATTTTTTAACTATAATTTTTAAAAAGCGAGGCAACAAAACCGCCTAAAACAACGTCTTATAGTAAAAGGATAATAGTGTCCTTTTGTTTTTTTTGTGCACAAAATGAAAACGAGACACACCTTATATATTATTGTATTATTATTGTTGCTATGCAGCGAGGAGGGGTTAGCGCAAACAACTTCATTGGATTACAAGTGTGAATTTAACGACCTGTCGAGTTGGACAGCTTCTACTCAGAGTAATGGCATTTGGCACATTGGCACAGGACAAGATGGCGCTAAATATAGCAACGGAACAAATACCTATGTTTGCAATCAATTAAATCAGTCTGATAGTTACCTTTATATTGATAATGACGATATAGCCGATAAAGTCACCGATTCAGAAAATGGATTTAAAAAGGCTTATATTTCTCAAGTCTTTAATTTTGAGGGTGTTGATATGCCTATTCTTTCTTTCGACTACTATTTTTATTTTAATAATACCGAATTTCCTGTTCAAAAGCCGATTATACGTATAGAAGCCGATATAAGCGGGAGTGGATTAAATTATAAGCCTATTTTTCCTACGGGCGAGATTCTTACGACGAAAGATGAGTGGCAACATGCTAATGTTTGTCTTTCAACCTTGAAAGGTCATTCCCGTGTAGATATACGTGTTTGTGTTTTTTCTGCCTCTGCCGGTCATTTTAAAGTCTCGTTTGATAATTTTGAAATACAAAATTTCTCTAAAACTGCTATTAATCTAACTCCTTCTTCTTGTTTTGGCTATGATGACGGAGCAATAGAAATTGAAGTTAAAGGCGGCGGACCAAATTATGATTATTCGTGCGATAATGGTGTAACATGGGTAAACGTTGCCGACAAAAAGTATAAGTTTACAGGCAAAACTAATAGTAGTTACAATCTCCAAGTACGTGATGTTATCACAGGATGTGTCATTGGTCCTATATCTCAAACCTTAGAAGCCGCAGTAGGTGAAATCCAATTTTCTGCAACACCTTCTGATATATTGTGCTTTGGACAAACAGATGGTTATATTGAGCTGCATGGAAATTCTAATCTTCAGTATTCTCTCAACGGTGGTGCGTATGAATCCACCACTAAGTTTGAAAATTTAAGTGGTGGCGATTATACAATTCGTGCTAGGGAAGGGGGGTGTGAATCGGCTCCTGAGACGGTAACTATAGGTGCAGATGTTTTTATGGAAATAGAAGAAGTGATACCTACACATATCACCCGTTGCTATGGCGACAAAACTGGTTCTATTTATGTTAATGCTTCGGTATCAAGTGGGCAAATAGATTATTCGTTTGATGGTGGACACGAATGGAATAACCATCATGACACAAAAGAACAACTTGCTGCTGGTAAATACAAAATTACTATTAAAGATGCTAATAATTGTACGTTAGATTGGCCTGAGGAAATAGAAATTAAACAACCTGAAGAATTGGTATATTCTGGTGAGGATCAAAATCCTGTTACTCATTGTTATGGTGATGTTAATGGTTCTATAATTATTCATACACCCACAGGAGGAACACCCGATTATGAATATTCAAAAGATGGCGGTGCTAATTTCTTTTTTAATAATGAGTTTAAAAATTTGGAAGGTGATTACATTTATTCTCTTGTAGTTCGCGATTCCAAAGGCTGTATTGCTAAGGGTCCTGCAGTTAAACTTTCGCAACCTGAAAAAGTAGTTATTACCGAAACAAAACCTACCGATGTAAATACATGTTATGGCGATCAAACGGGCTCAATAGAGATTGTAGCCACAGGCGGAACAGGTCAAATGTATTATTCTCTTTCACAAGATCGAAACGATTGGCAAACATCGCCTCATTTTGATGTAGGCGCAGGAGAATATTATCCTATGGTAAAAGATGGCAATGATTGTGCTGACGAAGACAACGCAATTTCCATCACACAACCCGATAAGTTAGAAATTATTTATATTGCACCAATTAATAATACTATTAAGTGTAATGGTCAGGAATCGGGACAGTTTCGTGTTCAGGCTCATGGTGGCACGCTTCCATACGTTTTTTCATACACTAATAATAGTTTAACCGACATGACTATGTATGATGATGGTGTGTGTACCTTTAGTTATGTTCCTGCAGGAGTATATGATGTAACAGTTACTGATAAATTCAATTGTAGTGCAGATGCAGAATCTGTTACCATAACTCAACCCGACCCTCTCACTATGACCATTATCTCGTCGTCTAATGCCACTTGCTATAACGCCAAAGATGCTTCGGTGGAACTTAAAGCAGAGGGTGGTACACCTACATATTCGTACCTATATCGACGTAATGGTATTGGCGACTTTAGTTCTTCGCCTAATAGTGAATTACAATTTCAAGCCGGAGATTATGAGTTTAAAATCAAAGACGACAATGGATGTGAAACTCCTGTACAAACTCTTACTCTCACAGAGCCGGATGACCTTGTTGCCACTATTACTATACATGAAATTACAAAGTGTTACGACGATAAAGATGGAAAGATAGAAGTGGATGTTACAGGAGGTACCGCACCTTATAAATATTCTATCAACAACGAACCATTTCAGTCGTCAAACATTTTCAACAATCTTGCGCCGGGTTATTACAATATTATTGTAGATGATCAAAATGGCTGTGGTCAAGATTATGTTTATCGCGACCAATATGTTAATGCTCCTCCTCAAATGGTTATTAACAATTTTTATTCCGAAGATGTAAAAGGTTGCAAAGGTGAATCGTTGGGCAAAATTGCTTTTGAGATAGAAGGAGGCTCTGGAGCAATAACATTCAGCAAAGATGGTGGACAAACATTTGTTTCCGGAACTTATCCTGATGGAATTGAGTTCTTTAATCTTCCTGCCGGTAAATATATTCCTGTTGCTAAAGACGAGCATCAATGTTTAGTAAAGTATTCTGAAATAGAAATCAAAGAACCAGAAACCCTTGAAATACAAAAGATTGAAACCTCCCCAGCCTACTGCTATGGCGATTATAATGGTTCTGCCACAATAACTGTGGTAGGTGGCAAACAATTACAAGTAGAATTTCCTTATACATTTTACCTCAACGGTAGCACTGTGGCTGACAATTATACCGGCAAATTTTTAAAACTTCCAGCCGGTGATTACACCTTTATTGCCGAAGACGAATATGGATGCCAAATCCCCGGAGCGTTTTCTATAGGGCAGCCCGAAGAGATTAAAGTTGTCCAAAAAGACAGCACCAATATTACCACTTGCTATGGCGACAGAACTGGAACAATTACTTTTAAGGTGGCTGGTGGTATCGAACCTTTTACTTATATCGCAAAGGGTTATAACTATTACGACGAAAATACTACGGGTCATTTTACCGATTTGCCGGCGTCGGGCTATGAGTTGATTGCCACTGATGCTCACAAATGCTCTGTTGATACAATTGTTACTATTGAACAGCCCACCAAATTTTCCTATCATGCTAAAATCACCAATGAGATTATGTGTCATGGCGATGATGATGCAGCCATAGCGGTTTCTGCTTCGGGTGGTACTGCTCCTTACTATTTCTCGTTCGACAATGGCAAGACTTATCCATATACTGAATCGTCGTATTCAAATGTAAATCCTGGTAGATATTATGTTAAGGCCAAAGATGCAAAAGGATGTACTCATGATTATGTTTACGACCTTGAAATTATCGACCCGCCACAATTAGAAGCCGATTACGAAAAATACGATGTTATTTGTAACACGGGCAACACTGGTAAAATTTTAGCATCTGCCAAGGGTGGAACAAAACCCTATCAGTTTTCGATAGATGAAAAGGTTTGGAGATACAACTCTGGTGTTTTTTCTAATCTTACCGACAGCACTTATTCGGTTACTGTAAAAGACGGACACAACTGTTCTGTTAAACTTACCGACATTACTCTTACCCGTCCACCAAATATTGCAGGCTTTACTGTAAACGAATCTGAAGGATGTTCACCTTTGTTAGTTACTATGACTCAAGATAATACGGGCGGACTTACCACTTACGACATTTCAGACGGTACCAAAATATACGATTGCACTGGTCCTACAAGTTACACATTTGTAAATCGCACTGGACATACCGAAACTTTCGTTATCAAAGCTACAATGATGCAAGCAGGTGGCGTAGGATGTACCGATACAGCCTCGTTGCAGGTGAAAGTATTACCTCAGCCCGACAGCGATGTGCGTGTTACCAATTCTTCGGCAATATTCCCCGAAACCACTATCAATTTTGCCAATATGACTCAAAATATTACTGAGGCAAAATGGGATTTCGACGATGATACATATTCTGATAATATCAACGAACAGAGTCACACTTATAAATCTTGCGGCAAATACAATATCACTCTTATCCAAAGCAATGGAATGTGTTACGATACATTATCTATTCCATTTGTGATAGAAGGACGACCTGTAATAGCAGCAATGAAAGCAAATAATATTCAAGGCTGTCAACCTGTTACAGTTGAATTTACCAACTCGTCGTCAAACTGCGATTCGTGTGTATGGAATTTTGGTGATGGCACTACAAGCACATCTCCGATGCTAAAACACACTTTTGAGGGCGCAGGCGATTACGAAGTTACGCTTACGGCATACGGCGATTGTGGAGCGGCATCCACCACATCCAAAACCATTCATGTATACGCTCAGCCAAGTGCCGATTTTACACAAAATGCCGATACATTATACGAGGGACAAGCTTTGCACCTTTCAAGTGTGTCGGAGGGCGGTGCTTATTATGCATGGGATTTCGGCGATGGTAAAAAATCAGACGAAAAACACCCCGTTCACAATTACGAATTTGGCGGAACATTTACAATTTCGTTGATAGTTACCTCGCCTAATTCGTGCACTGATACCGCTTTTGTGAAAAACGCCGTAACGGTAATCAAAAGTCCCATTGTGGTATTTCCCAACGCATTTACACCCGATGGAGATGGCTTAAACGATATATTTTTGCCTGTGCATGGCGACATTAGTCAATTCAAAATTTTTATCTTTGACAAAAAAGGTCAATTGATGTACAAAGGCACAGATATCACAGAAGGATGGGATGGAACACGCAACGGACATCCTTGTCCTACAGGAGTTTATGTATACAAAGCAAATATAGTTTTGCGCGATAAGAGTTTTTACGACCTAAAAGGTTACGTAGTTTTGTTGCGGCTCCCTGCAAAAAAATAAAAAAATCTATTTGCCGTTTAAAAAATAATGTATAACTTTAACAACGAATTTTTCACCGTTTATTTAACAGATAAAAATTCTAACAAAATTTAATATTTTACCTAAAAATGAACAACATAAAGAAATCTTTGCTGCTGTTAGCGGCCGGACTTATGGCGGTGGTTCTTAGCGAATCTTGTTCCGGCGGTGGTAACAATACAGATCAGACTCAAAACGTTGATTCTTCCGACGTTATTAGCACAACCGCCTACGACGAAGCTAAATACATTTTCTACTCTTTGCCTTCGCCTGTTGAAACTGCCCTTATACTTGAACAGTTGGGTATTAAGTACAACGATGAGTACTTGAGCCCTGCATCAAACGTAAGCCGTTACAACACACAAACATCGCAGGCATTAAACCTTGGTATCTACTCTGCCGACCTCAGTTTCTGCGCACTTTACGAGCAGAATCAAGCAGCTATCGACTATCTTGCAGCTGTAAAAAAATTGTCAGAACAGCTTGGCATTATGGGCTTTTTCAACGATAGCACCATTCAAAAGATCCAAGACAATATGAACAACAAAAACAAGATTGTGTCTATTGTATCAGATTGTTACACTCGTTCAACCAATTTTCTTGAAGAAGACGAGCGCAACGAAATTGCCTCCACAGTGCTTGTTGGCGGTTGGGTAGAAGGTCTCTACATTTCGCTCAAAATGCTCGAAACTCTTCCTGCTGAAGACAACAATATCGACGATATTGTTAAAAATCAGAAATTTACACTCGATGATATGCTTGGACTGCTTAAAATCTTCTCTAAAAACGAGGGTATTGCCTATCTTTTTAAACAGATGCAGCAGCTCAAAACTATTTATGATAAAGTTGGTACCAACAAGGTAGACCGCAAGGTGTACGCTCAACTTACCGACAAAATAACCGAGATTAGAAACGAGTATATACAATAATAAACAACCTGAGGAATATGAAAAAGAAAAAATTTTTATTTGTTTTTGTTTTGTTGGCATTTGTGATATTCCCCATACAGGGTAAATCGCAATGCAAGGAGTTTACCGAAACCCAGGTGCTTCCTTTGCTCGAAGATTACGTAATTAGCGGTCGTTACAGCGCAGTAAAACTCTATGAGGGAGAAGAAATTCTTATTTTTAAAACCCTCAGTAAGGGAATATCTTATCGTTTTATTGTTAAAGGCGACAGCGATTTGCCCGAGCAGATAGAATACTCTATTGAAGATTGGGACGGTGAAAAACTTTACAACAACAAGTCGGAGGATTTTAAGCAGGTGTGGGATTACGAATGTGATAAAACACAGCGTATCAAGATTTTTGTGAAAGTGCCTGCCGTATCTAAAGACAATACAGATCCTAAACGTGGCTGCGTAACAATTCTTAGCGGAATTAAAGCTTCTTAGCTTTTCAGTTTCGCTACTTTTGTGCAACTATTTTAGAGTAAACACATTTATTAATCTTAAAAGGACACAGAGCTATGAAAAAAGTATTGTTAATGCTCGCCCTTTCGCTTTTTACAGCTTCGTTTACAATGGCGCAGTCTACAAGCAAGGGTAAAAAACAGGGTACTACCCAAACCGACAACCGAAGCAATAATGGCGCTACGGTAACAAATTCGGGCAACTCGCAAAAGCATTCTGCCAACGGCAACTCGCAATCTGCTACTAAACAGAAAACGAGCAAAGGCAAGGTAGTAAAGAAGAAAACCAAATAATTGATTTTTAATAGAGAGAGCGGCTTATTAAAACCGCTCTCTTTTTTTATTGAAAAAAAATCCAAATAAATATACACAGAATTAAAATTAACTTTATATTTGCAAAACAAAACAATTAAATTTTTAACCAAAAATAATTATAATCAATAGTATGAGCGATAAAAAGCGCGTATATCTGTTCGGCGACAAAAAAGCAGAAGGTCGTGCAGATATGAGAGAACTACTTGGCGGTAAAGGCGCCAACCTTGCAGAAATGAACCTTATCGGCGTTCCCGTTCCTCCGGGATTCACCATCACAACCGAAGTTTGCACCGAATATTACGAAAAGGGCAAAGATCAGGTTGTAAGTCTTATCAAAGATGATGTTGAAAAAGCCGTAAAACACATCGAAGAACTTACTAAAACTAAATTTGGCGATGCATCAAACCCCTGCCTCGTTTCGGTACGCTCGGGTGCTCGCGCCAGCATGCCCGGTATGATGGATACTATCCTCAACCTCGGTCTCAACGACACCGTGGCAGAGGGTATGGTTAAAAAGACCAACAATCCCCACTTCGTATACGACTCTTACCGTCGTTTCGTACAGATGTACGGCGACGTTGTTCTCGGAATGAAACCCGTTAACAAAGAGGATATCGACCCCTTTGAGGCTATCATTGAAGAAGTTAAAAAAATCCGTGGCGTAAAACTCGACAAAGATCTTTCGGTTGAAGAACTCAAAGACCTTGTAAAACGTTTTAAAACAGCCATCAAGCAACAGACCGGCAGCGATTTTCCCGATGACCCTATGGAGCAGCTCTGGGGTGCTATCTGCGCAGTTTTCCGCAGTTGGATGAACGAACGTGCTATTCTTTACCGCAAAATGGAAGGTATTCCTGATGAATGGGGTACAGCCGTTTCGGTTATGGCAATGGTATTCGGCAACATGGGCGACACTTCGGCAACAGGCGTATGCTTCAGCCGCGACGCTGCCACCGGCGAAAACCTTTTCAACGGCGAGTATCTTGTTAACGCTCAGGGCGAAGACGTTGTGGCCGGTATCCGCACACCTCAGCAGATTACCATCGAAGGATCTAAACGTTGGGCTCAACTCCAAGGTATATCTGAGGAGGAGCGCAAATCTAAATACCCCTCTATGGAGGAGGCTATGCCCGAAATTTACAAAGAGCTCGACGAAATACAGACCAAACTCGAAAACCACTACCGCGATATGCAGGATATGGAGTTCACCGTTCAGGAAGGCAAACTCTGGTTCTTGCAAACTCGTAATGGCAAACGCACGGGTACTGCCATGGTTAAAATCGCAATGGACTTGGTTCGCGAGGGTCTTATCGACGAAAAAACAGCCATCATGCGCTGCGAACCTCAAAAACTCGATGAACTTCTCCACCCTGTATTCGACAAGGACGCTCTCAAAAAGGCAAAAGTTATTACACGTGGCTTGCCCGCAAGTCCCGGTGCTGCCTGCGGACAAATCGTATTCCACGCCGACGACGCTCAAGAATGGCGTAAGGATGGCAAGAAAGTGGTTATGGTTCGTATTGAAACCTCTCCCGAAGACCTCGCCGGAATGTCGGCTGCCGAAGGTATCCTCACAGCTCGTGGCGGTATGACATCGCACGCCGCAGTTGTGGCTCGTGGTATGGGCAAATGCTGCGTTTCGGGTGCCGGTGCCATCAACGTTAATTATAAAAACAAAACCGTTGAAATAGAGGGTGTTACCTACAAAGAGGGCGACTACATCTCGTTGAACGGTTCTACAGGACAGGTTTACGCCGGACAGATTCCCACCAAGGCTGCCGAACTCAGCGGCGACTTCAAAGCCCTGATGGATCTCTGCGACAAATATACTGTGCTTCAGGTTCGTACCAACGCCGATACTCCCCACGATGCAAAAATTGCTCGTGAGTTTGGCGCAAAAGGTATCGGCTTAACACGTACCGAACACATGTTCTTTGAGGATCAGAAGATTATAGCAATGCGTGAGATGATTCTTGCCGACACTGTTGAAGGTCGCGAAAAAGCACTTGCAAAACTTCTTCCTTACCAAAAAGCCGACTTCAAGGGTATTCTCGAGGCTATGGACGGCTTGCCAGTTAACATCCGTCTGCTCGACCCGCCTTTGCACGAGTTTGTTCCTCACGATCTTAAAGGTCAGCAAACTATGGCCGACCAAATGGGCGTAAGCATCGACGACATCAAGAAACGTGTTAACTCGCTTGCTGAAAACAACCCGATGCTTGGTCACCGTGGCTGCCGTCTCGGAATCACATTCCCCGAAATCACCGCTATGCAGACCCGCGCTATTCTTTCGGCAGCTTGCGAGCTCAAGAAAGAGGGCAAGAATCCCAAGCCCGAAATTATGGTTCCCCTTATCGGTATCCTCTACGAGTTCCGTCAGCAGAAGGAAATCATCGAGAAAACAGCCAAGGAAGTATTTGCAGAATACGGCGTAACAATCGAGTTTGAAATCGGTACTATGATTGAGATACCTCGTGCAGCCCTCACCGCCGACCGCATCGCCACCGAGGCTCAGTACTTCTCGTTTGGTACCAACGACTTGACACAGATGACATTCGGATACAGCCGCGACGATATCGCTTCGTTCCTCCCTGCATACTTGGAGAAGAAGATTTTGAAGGTAGACCCGTTCCAGGTGCTCGACCAGCACGGAGTAGGCCAACTTATCGAAATGGCTGTGGAGAAAGGCCGCAAGGTACGTCCCAACCTCCGAACAGGTATCTGCGGCGAACATGGTGGCGAACCCAACTCGGTTAAGTTCTGCGCTCGCGTAGGTATGAACTACGCCAGCTGCTCACCCTTCCGCGTACCGATTGCACGCCTTGCCGCTGCACAGGCCGCAGTAGAAGATTCTATGAAATAGAATAGCATTGATTTTTGGATTTATATTTGAGGCTGTCTGTTTTTGGGCAGCCTCTTTTTTTGTACAAAAAAAAGCCGGATAACGAATATCCGGCTACGATGTCTGTTGTGAAAAATTATGGGTAAATTATGGAAAATGATTATTTGCAACTTGCTGTATTTGTTGTATTTATATTGTTTTTTACGTAGTGTTTCTCAAAAAGTTTGACGATTTTGAAAATTTTTTTCCACTTTTTTTTAATGCTCTTTTTGTTTATATTTTCTTAATAGAAATTTGACTTGGCGTTAGATTTTTAAATATTTCTTAATCACATTTTTCTAATCAGATATTATGGGCAGTGTATCTTTGTGCCCAAAATAAAATTGTGTGTAAATGCAGTTTTGTTTGCAACTAAAAATATGATAATAATTTGATTTAAAACAGTTTAATAGTGGAAAAAATATTCAGCCCAAAATTGTTTTCGGTATTGCGCAAAGGATATTCTAAAAAGATGTTTCAAACCGATTTGATGTCGGGTATAATAGTTGGCATTGTGGCATTGCCGCTTGCTATAGCGTTTGCCGTGGCTTCGGGAGTGTCGCCCGAAAAGGGTCTTGTAACCGCCATAATTGCGGGTTTTTTAATCTCTTTCCTCGGCGGTAGCCGCGTACAGATTGGCGGACCTACAGGTGCGTTTATCGTGGTGGTGGCAGGTATTGTGCATCAATACGGAATGTCGGGATTGATGATTTCCACCGTTTTGGCAGGTATAATGCTTGTGCTTTTCGGATTGTTTAAATTTGGATCGGTTATCAAGTTTATCCCTCACCCCTTGGTTGTAGGCTTTACTTCGGGTATCGCTCTTACGATTTTTACCACACAAATCAAAGACGCTTTCGGTCTTTCGATTTCAGGCGAGCTTCCTTCCGACTTTATTGGCAAGTGGGGCGCATATTTCGCCAATTTCAACACTGTAAATTGGACAGCAGTGGTGATTACTTTTGTTACGATATTTATTTCGCTGTTTTTTAAGAAGATAACAGACAAAATTCCGGGTTCGTTTGTGGCTATTGTGCTCACAACGGTTGTAGTGGCTGTTTTTCACCTTCCGGTAAGCACAATTGAAACAGTTTTTGGCGAAATTCCTTCGTCGTTTAGCGTAGAGTTTCCCGCTATTGATTGGTCGCAGATAGGCAATTATATTCAACCGGCTATCACAATTGCCGTTTTGGGTGCTATCGAATCGCTTCTTTCGGCAGTGGTTGCCGACGGTATGATTGGTGGCAATCACCGTTCAAATACCGAACTTATTGCTCAGGGTATTGCCAATATTGCATCGCCTATTTTTGGTGGTATTCCTGCTACGGGCGCAATTGCTCGTACTGCCACTAATGTTAAAAATGGCGGACGCACACCGGTTGCAGGTATTGTTCACGCAATAACGCTGTTGTTGATAATGTTGTTTTTTGGAAGCTACGCCAAATTGATTCCTATGTCGTGCCTTGCAGGTGTGCTTATCGTGGTTGCTTACAACATGAGCGAATGGCGTTCGTTTGTGTCAATCACCAAAGGCTCTAAGTACGACACCGTAATATTAGTTGCCACTTTCTTAATCACAGTTTTGGTAGATCTTACTGTGGCTATCGAGGTGGGAATGGTTATGGCTTGCTTGCTCTTTATGCAGCGTATGTCAAAGCAATGTCAGGTGCTTACAGTTACCGAGGGTAGCGACCCGTTAGAAAACTACTCGTTCTTGCCCAAAGGTATTGATGTGTACGAAATTTCAGGTCCTTTCTTCTTTGGTGCTGCTAAAAAATACCGCGAAATTCTCCGTGGACTTGCTTCGGCTCACAAGGTTAAGGTTTTGGTAATTCGTATGCGCCACGTGCCTTTTATGGATAGCACAGGTATCAACAATTTTAGCGCAGTAATCGACGAGATTCACGCTGTGGGTGTTACAATAGTGCTTTCGGGTGTTAATGAAAGTGTACGTTCCGAACTTGAACGCTCAGGTCTTGCCGACAAACTCGATAAACTCAATATCTGCTCAAACTTTGACATTGCAAAGGAACGCGCCAAAGAGGTATTGTCAGAGATTGACGGACGTTAGTAAAAATATATTAAGAATTGGGAATTGTAAGGACAATGCTTTTTAGGCGTTGTCCTTATTTTCTTTTCTACTGATTAGTTCCTTAACGTGCTGCAACTGTTTTTCAAGTTTATCCACCTCGCGGGTAAGTTCGTCGGTAGACGACGACATTGCTTGATTGTGAACTTCGTTTAGCGAGTCTACCACAATACCAACTATCAAGTTTACAAGAATATAAGATGCAAAAAGGATAAACGTGCTGAAATAAATCCACGCCAACGGGTTGGTTTCCATAACGCCGAGGGTGATGTTCATCCAGTCGTCCATAGTCATTAATTGCAAAAGAGTGAGGAATGTGCGGTGCAGCGATGAAAAATGTTCGTCACATTCGCCGTAAAGCTCCACGCCAGTGATTCCGTAAATATAATACAGAAGGATAAAAAACAAACTTGCCCACGAAATTTGCGGCAGCGAAAAGAGCAGAGCCTGCAGCACACGTTTCATGTTAGATATTCCTGACGCTACACGCAATAGCCTGAGTTCTCGCAAGATACGTATTGCACGCGCACCCACGATACCTTCCAATCCAGTAAAGAAACTTAGAGAAGAAATCACTGTAACAATAAGGTCGAAAAGATTCCATCCTCGATCTTCGCAGGTAAAGAATTCGAGCGGTTTTTTGCGGTAGAAAATTCTTATAAGTATCTCAATAATAAAAATTACAACACTTATGTCGCAAAAATGGTTGAGCCAAATTTCGGTGGGTGTGTTGTCTTCGGTGTAGGTCATCACTCCGGCGGCTATTGCATTGAGAATGATTAATATAGTGATAAACATCGAACCGGCTTTTTCGAGTTTTTCGCGGCGGTTCGATTTGCGGTCGCGCGAGTTTTTGAGTTGCAGGGCAGTACTATCGGCATCGTATCCGTTTTTGTCGTACTGTTTTAGCACAGCCCCTTCGATAAACAGGCATCGGTTGTCGATAATTTTTACAAACGAACCAATCTCTTTGGAGTATGTGTTTAGCAGCGTACCGTCATCGCCATACGTTTTGTATTCTTTGTCGGTTTCTGAAACATAAAAATCTGTTCCGCTTGCAATTATTTTGCCGTCGGGTAGAGCTGGACGTGAAATTATTTTACCGTCTAAGTCGTATATAGTCAGTTGATTGACATCTTCTTTGATGTATGCTATTGCCATTTTTGAGTATTTTTTAGAGTGCTAAGGTACGAAATTTTTTAAGAAAATGTTAATTAATCTAAATTATTTGCATAGTTAATACAAAAAAATGTAATTTTGATTGTTTGAATTTATAATAACTACTATTGAAACGATGGACAATTTTATTTTACAAAACGGTGCCAAAATACCTTGTATAGGGCTCGGCACATGGGAAAACCGCGACGAAAAATCCGTTGTTGACACTATCTCTGAGGCTATAAACTGTGGATATCGTCATATCGATACTGCGGCTGTGTATGCCAACGAACAATATATTGGCAAGGCTATCAATAGCATTGGTATCAACCGCCAAGATCTTTTTATTACAAGCAAAGTGTGGAATACCGAGCGTGGATACGCCAAAACTATGCGTGCTTTTGAAAAGACTCTCAACGACTTACAGACAGATTATCTCGACCTGTATCTTGTTCATTGGCCAGCTTCTCCATCTAAATACGACAATTGGGCAGAACTCAATGCCGAAACTTGGCACGCCCTTGAAGACCTCTATAAAATGCAGAAAGTTAGGGCTATAGGTGTAAGCAATTTTTGGATTCACCATCTTGAGCAGTTGTTGAATGTTGCCAACATTGTGCCGATGGTAAACCAAATTGAATATCACCCCGGATACCGACAAAACTATGTGGTAGACTATTGTAAGGCTCACAATATGTTGGTTGAGGCATGGAGCCCGCTTGGACGTGGTAAAATGTTTTCTATTCCCGAACTTATTCAAATTGCTAAAAAATACAACGTTACTGTGGCTCAAGTGTGCGTTAAATGGTGCTTACAAAACGGAATTTTGCCGTTGCCTAAGAGCACAAAACCCGAACGGTTAAAAGAAAACGCTGATGTAGAAGGCTTTACTATTGCTCCCGATGATATGCGAATTATCAACAGTTTGCAATTAGAAAGCAGTTCGGGACAATTCCCCGATGAAATTGATTTTTAATTTTTTATAACTATACAATATGAAAAAAGTTCTAATTATTCTTGCAGCGATATTATCGCTAAATCTTTGCGTATCTAAACAATCACACGCACAAGCAATTTTCGACGTAGGAAACCTTGGTATGAACTTCGGTTTTGGTATTAACGATGCCGAAGAAAGTGTTTTTCAACCTTCATTTAATTTTGCACTCGACTATGGATTTCTCGGTGGCATTATCAATGGCAAAGGTTCTATCAGCGGCGGTGGTTATTTTGCTATTGCCCACGGATCAAAAACTAAGGGTAATATCGAAATAAAACATGGTGCTTGGCAGGTAGGTACTCGTGGTGCATTACACTATCAGTTTGTTCCTAATCTTGATACTTATGGCTGTGTTTCAGTTGGTTATCTTCATTGGGATCATGATGGTACTTATGAAAATGATGGCGGTGAGTTCAAAATCTTCCCCACAGCCGGAGCACGTTATATGTTTGGCACTTGCGGCATTTACAGCGAGATTTCTCCTTGGAACGATGTTGCAGTGTGGAAAATAGGTTTGACATTTATATTTTAATTATTTTATTTATTTTACAAAATTGGGTAGAGACGTGCCAATGTGCGTCTCTACTTTTTTTTTAGAAATGTATTCCACACGATACCGAAAACATACATTCTTTCCTAAACCATTCTGTACCAAAGGTTAAGTTATAGTTGAAGCGGCGCAAAAATCCGGTTTCTATTCCCAGAGAAGTAGAAAACAGTCCTCCGCCGTTTTTGTTGCCCGAAACATCAGCACCGTAGCCACCTGTTGCAAATATGGCTGGCATAAAACGTTTTTTGCCTAATGGTCTGATTCTTAGGCATGATGAGATTGGAATTAGTTTTAAATCGCCAAAATACAAGCCTACCATTGTTCCTATCGAAAAATGATTCTCTATATTATAAAGGTGTGATGCTTTTATATGTTCAGTGCAAAAGCCTGATTTATAAGAAGTTCCAAAGTCGATTTTTGTAGTAAACCATCCGTCATCTGATTGCGCCGCACTTGTTAGCGAAAAAAAAACTATCAAAAGTGCTGTTATTATTGCTGTTTTCATAAAATCTCTAATATTTTTGCAAAGAAATAAAAAACATCTTTATGAATATTACAATATCAGAAGAATTTAAAAAAATATTCCCCGATTTTGCGGGCTGTGCGCTTACTGCCACTGTAACAAACTCAGAACCTGACGAAAACTTATGGAAAGAAATTGCTACACTTTCAGATAGTTACCGTCAAGTGTTAACCGATGAAAGCATCAAACAAATGCCCCCGATACACGCCACACGCGAGGCTTACAAAAAATTTGGTAAAGCCCCAAGCCGCTACCGTCCTGCTGCCGAGGCTCTTTTGCGCCGAATTGTAAAAGGTGAGGAGTTATACAAAATTAATACACTTGCCGACCTTGTAAATCTTGCAAGCATCTACACAGGATACAGTATCGGAGGGTTTGATTTAGATAAAATTCAAGGTGATCTTGTACTCGGAATAGGTCGTGCCGGTGAACCATACGAAGGTATTGGTCGCGGTATGTTAAATATTGAAAATCTGCCTGTTTACCGTGATAATGTAGGCGGAGTTGGCACTCCCACAAGCGACAACGAGCGCACCAAAATTACTCTTGAAACCACAAATTTCCTTTTGCTTGTAAATGGTTACGATGGAAGTCGCGAGGGTGTAATGCAGTGTGCAGAATACACACAAGAACTGATAAAAAAATATTGCAACGCAGAGCATTGCAATATTTTTATCTATTAAATAAGGTGTTGTCTTAATTTATCACTGTGCCGTTGAGTTTTAATTCGTACACATCGTTTGGTGCGTCTAAATTTAGGAAAACGGTGATAGATTTTTGAAACAATCCTAACTCTTTGGCATCGTAAACGGTTGATATAGTGCCTTTTTGACCGGGCATAATTGGTTTTTGATCATAGGTGAGTTTTGTACATCCGCACGAAGCCTCAGCCTTGGTAATCAATACGGGTTTGTCGCCGGTGTTTTCAAAAACGTATTCCACCTTTTGAGGATTGCCCTGCTTGATGTTGCCAAAATCGTATTCTGTTTTGTCCCATTTGATAGTGGCGGCCTTGTTGGTGGTGAGTTCTGCCTTGCCCTTGTTGCCACTATTGAGGAGCATATCATTCCATTGAGCCGATGCGCTGTTGGCGGCAAAAAGCCCGAGCGCCAATATTGCTGTTACAATTAGTTTTTTCATTTTTCAAATAGTTTTATGGGTTATGTTCACTAATAAGACGTTGTAGAGCCGCCGTTTGTTGTACCGAAGATTTTAAAAAATGTTAATAGGGTAGATGGCTGTTTGCGTGTCTTAGTAATAAACGTGTGAAAATTTAATTATAAACACACGAAAACTTAAAAAGTTGTTTTTATCTTTGCATCGCAAAAAAAATCAGATAACCAACAATTGATATGATAAAAAAATTATTATCTAATCTACACGCTCCCAAATGGGTTGTATTTTCAATAGATTTATTGATTATATGCGTATCGATATTGGCGGCATATATGCTCCGTTTCAATTTCTCTTTCGGGGAATGTATTAATCAAAATCTTTGGTATGCTTTTGCGCTTTTGATTCCTATCCGCGTGATAAGTTTTGTAATATCAAAGACTTACGCTGGTTTGGTGCGTTACACTTCCACCAACGATGCTATCCGCATTTGTGTAACTATTATAATAGGTTCGGTGGTGGCGGCTTGCCTCAATTTCTTGTTTATGGAGGTTAACCTTACCGAAAATACTATTCCGCTGTCGGTGCTTTTGATCGATTGTGTGTTGGCAGTGGCGTTTATGTCAATTTCAAGGTTTGTGGTAAAGGCGCTTTATTTCGACTACCGCACTCATCAACGCTCTTGCAAAAATGTGGTTATCTACGGTGCTAACGAGTTTGCTCTCACTACCAAACGCACTCTCGACCGCGATGCTGGTACTAATTACCATGTGGTGGCTTTTGTTGACCAAAGTGCAAATTCTGTGGGCAAGAGTATCGACGGTATCAAAGTATTTCCTTTGGATAAACTCGAAGATCTTATTTATACTCAGGGCGTTACAATGCTTATTCTTTCTGAGCAACTGCCCAACACCAAACAAAAACAGTCAATCATTGATATCTGTCTTTCTAAAAATGTAAAAGTGCTTTCTACACCGAAAGTTAGCAACTGGATCAATGGTGAATTGAGTTTCAAACAGATACGTCAAATTAAGATTGAAGACCTTCTTGAACGCGACCCCATCAAACTCGACGAGATGGAAATCCGTAAAGACCTCGTTA
>JAGCDD010000008.1 GCA_017651345.1 Bacteroidales bacterium
CCGGGATGGTCGTCTAAGGTAAGCACAATCATAATAATGCGAGCCTCTGAGTCGGTGGTAGAGAGGTATCCACAGCGAGAAAGTTGTTCCTTAATCAATTGGTGCTGAGTGGTTTCGGCTGCCACCTCGATAAAAAGCGTGTGAGTATCCACAGCCTTGTTGTAATTGACTCTCACGATGTTGCCATTATGCTCAGCAATAATTTTTCCCGCCACCAGAAACGCCCCCGCCTTATCGGGCATACGGGTTATGTAAGTCCTTTTTTCCATTCCGCAATATTAGGGAATGCAAAGGAAAAAGACAATTCGATTTATAAAAGGGAGGGATTGATTAAATGCGAGGGAGGGAAGAATACATCTTCGCCATATCGTTAATTCGCTCAACAATTTCACACCGAATTTCTTCGGGTGAGAGGACCAACAAATTATTGCCGAATGACATTAAAACACTGATTAACTCGTAGTTGTGTTTGCATTGAATAGAAAAGAACATTCCCCCTGCGAGTTGAGGATATTGAATACGCAAATTTGTTTCCTTGTCGCCCGAAATTGTCTTTTGAGAACCGTGCAAAGGCTTGGTAATGACATAGTTTTTGGATTCGTCGCTCACCCAAAAGGTTATTGTCAATAGCGGACAATCGTCATAAAGTGTAACGCCGATGATGTCGTCAAACCGCTCCTCCAAATCCTCAGGCGCGTCTTCAAAATCTTGTATGTCAGACGGTTGAATTTTAGTAATGCGGTCTAACGCAAAAGTCAGGATTTTGCCGTCCTCAGCCGCCGCGCCGATAAGATACCAACGGTCGTTGTATTGTTTCAAAAGGTATGGAAAAAAATCAAGACTTTTGGGCTTGTTTTGCGAAAAAGTTTGGTACGACAGCCGTACCGCCACACGATTTGAAATAAAGTTGAAAGCCTGACCTAACTTATTGCTATTCTTTAAGTAAGGATTATTACTAAAACAGATAATCTTGCGGCGTTCTTCGATTTCAAGGCGTTTTTTGAAATCGTCCAACCACTCAAAATTTTTCAATCCGTCAAACTGTCCGAGAGTTGCAAGACACTCCTGCAAAAGATTTTTCTCATCGTCGGAGAGTTTTTTGGTAAAAATCGAAAATGCTGGGTCAGCGTAGCGGAGGCAACGTTTCCCGACGGCAGAGAAACGCTCAATATCCGCTCCAAAAGATGACCCCTCTATAAAAGTGAGGTCTTTTTCAATCATCCGGCGACAAACCGGTTTGCCAAGCCGCTCGTTGCACTTTTCGGTCAGGTCGTCAAGATTGTAATAATGATGACGGTCTGAGAGGAGTTCATCGAGAATGGCGATGCGGGTGAGGGCGTTTTTGTTGGTGGGCATAATTATTTATTCGATTGATTGTTAATTACTTCCCAATGGCCGTTTTTCTTAGCACCGACACGACGAATCGAGCCTGATGCTTGAAGTTCAGCCAAAAATCTTCTAATTTGACGTAACGACTTATTTAAAGATTTTGTCAACTGAATTGCATTAACATTAGGATTATCGCGAATGATGTCCATAATTTGTGATTTTAACGTGCCATTTATCGTGCCATCTTCATTTAACGTGCCATTTATCGGGTCATTTTTCGTGACATTTCTGTTTGTTGGGTCATTTAACGTGCCATTTATCGTGCCATCTTCATTTAAATGGTCATTTATCGTGCCATTTAACGTGCCATTTTCATTTATCGGGTCATTTGCAGTGACATTTGCAGTGACATTTTCGTTTATCGGGTCATTTACAGTGCCATTCACCCTGACATTTGCAGTGACATTTTCATTTACAGGGTCATTTGTTTCTTCCTCCTCGTCAGGGTAAAACTCCGTCATTGCCTCCATATCGGGTTCTTTACCCAAAGTCGGAAGTTTTAGGAAAGTGCGGTCATATTCGTGTTTGACAAAAATTTCGGGGGCGGTGTGGAAAACCTTTTCCCAAACGTACACAATGCCGTTGAGACCGCTGCCGGCACGCTCGCCAAAACGAATGAACGAAAACATTTTCAACAATGTGGCATTACGTGGGTCTGATACGCCGCCCGCCAACGCCTCGCTTGTTGGAATCCTCATTCCGCCCGGATTGGCAAAGATAAAACCGTCGCTGTTTTTGCTGACAACAATTCCTTGACGTCCATAATAATCTGCGTGGACAAGGCAGTTGGTAACAGCCTCACGCATAAGACGATGCAATGGCGTATCATCGATACGTTGAAAGCCTTTCACCACAAATGGGATTTTCAGGTCGGACTGCAATTTGGTCAGGATTTTCATTGCAAAATCAAACAAATTGCCACTCCAATCGCCTGAGGATGAGACGATACGGTCTTTCCATTGCGCAACTCCCACAACTTTCCTATCTTCTTGATAATCAAGGAAATATTGAGGAAAACGGCGTGTAATTTCGTACTCGTAACCAAACATCAACAATCCCGCCTCGGTGGGATGATATTGACCGTCTTGGGCTGCGCCGGTGGCTCTAATGCGACGAAGGAAAATTTCATCGTCGAGAGTGTTCCAAAGGTGGCTGGGGTTGGTCAATTTAAACATCTGACGGTAGCCACGGACTGTTTCCATATTCAAAGCCGTAAGGTTAATATCCTCCACAGCAACAGCATCGAGCGGCGAAATACTTGAATCTCTTAACATTGCGCCTACTTCTTCGGCAGTGCAAAGGTGGTCGCCAGTGCCAAAACGCTTGTAAGTGCCGTTGCGCGGGTCGTTGCCCTTATAAACAGGTCTCACGGTGCGTTCAGCCCTCGGAATTTCAACAACAAGAATTTGCTTGCCGTCTGATTCGAGAATATAAACGCATTTCTCTAAGACGATGTTATGGCTGATTTTCTGACGGTTGTTGACAAGTTTCCAAAAAGTTTCCTTCATTTTTGGAGCGTCTTTCAAACCGTCTTTGATGCAAAGTTTGCCATTGCTGTCTTCTTCAACGCCAAGAATAATTACACCGCCGTCGCTATTTGCAAACGCGGAATAACTCTCCCAAAACGAATCAGGGAAGCCCCCCTTAGCACTTTTGCCTTCTAAGTGCGATGATTCGGGCTGAGATAATATGGAGGTGAGTGGGAGCATAATTTGTTAGAATTTACAAAGCAAAAATATATAATGAAGAATAACTCAATCAATGATTATTACCTTGTGAATGTAAGACTTTCAACTTCCATTCCACAACAC
>JAGCDD010000104.1 GCA_017651345.1 Bacteroidales bacterium
GTTTGGCTATGTACTTGAAAATGAAACGTTTGCTCTCAAAATTCCAAAACTGCGAATTTGGATATTGGATTGAACGGTCATTGCTTTCAAGATTGCGTTACACGGTCTTCGCCCAACTTTACAGACTTGCCAAAACCTCTGTAAACAAGCAAGTTGCAGATGATGAATTGATTATCGAAACGTTCCAGGATTTCTTGAAACAAATCAGCGACAACGGTCTGCGGGAGATTGCTGGGCGCAAGTCCTAAATCTTTTTCAAGAGCATTGCCATTGCCTCCAAAGCGTCAAAACACGATGCCTTGTAGTCTGTAAGTGCGTTATACACACCGTCTTCCGAGAGTACGCCACGTTTGATTTCGGCGGGGATTTTGCCGTTTTTGTCATCGTCGAAATCCTTGCGCCAAAGTTTGCCGTTGTAGTATTCATCGAGCGCAACGTAAGCGTCCTGCGCGTTTTTGAAAGTCTCCAACGCGCTGATTAACTGTCTATTGGCGGCGGTCAAAGTGTCAAGATGCGCCTCCATCTGATTAATTCTGTCAGTTTGTTTTCCCATTGTAGAAAAATTTTTGATACGTTATTATTCCGTCGCAAAAATACGGATAATTTTGGGATGATGCAAAAAAAATGAGGGGTTATTTTTTTTGCAAATACTTGCCAAAATGATATTCACGGTTGAGGTTGTCAACGATATAGTTGTCGCTAAGACAATGGAAATCGGAAACGCCTTCGCTCATCAGTTCCCACGTCAGAGAATCGTAAAACATTCCGAGTGCCTTAGCATTATCCAAGTGGTTTTCGGCAGCAAATTGCGCCACAATCCGACCATATTTCATACGTAAAACTGTTCTATTAGCATTCATAATTGCTTGATTGATATTGATTCAATAAAATGGAGATGCAAGTCAAGTAGGGTTTGGTTGGTAAAGCAAATCTGTTGATTAGGCTTTTTCTTTTTCAACCGTCCAATGGCCTGTTCGTGTGTAATAATGCCCGCCATATAAAGGTCGAGGGTATCAAATACATTGTCGTTGGCAATGCCGCCTTCCACTATGTCAAAATGTTCGTGCGGCTGTTCGCGTCGGCAACTTTCAACGTAATCGAGCCATTCTTCGTCGTATGCAACAAACATTTTGCGACTATATCCTGCAAGCATTTCGTCATCCAAATTATATACATTCATCACTGCCGGCTCGTTTTGCTTGAAAAAACGACGTGCATATTTTTCAGCCTGCGACCTATTTTCGGTGGCGTAAAATCCCCGTCCAAAATCAAGACTATTGCGCGAAAATGCTATGTCAGGCTTTCTGATTTCCATATTTGAAGTGTGATAAAGTATCATTTCAACACCTCCCTTTTTTTGAGCAATGCCACAAGGTCGTCCGCAATATAATCCTTTGAAAATGTGTGCAATACGTCAAAGCACGGCACAATGTAATCGTCCACCAAATTGCCCTTGCACAACAGGTGGTACACCTCTCGCTCCGTGATTCCAAGCCTTTCTGCCAATATACCGGTGCAATATATTGTAAAACTAAGTTCTTCTTTGCCCATATTGAGATTATTTGTGGCACAAAGGTATAAAATTTTATTTGAAATGAGAAACAAATATTTTACATCAAAAGTTGCACAAAATACCCTCTTATATCCTTGTAGGAGGCTCTGGTTAGGCCGTGTCAGGGATAAAGAGGGTGTTCTGTGCCGAAAAATGTAGATGATTCAATTCACCTGATACTTTTCCAATCCGTTTATATCATCGAAAGACAGACGGTTGCTGATTTTTTCACATCGTGCGTTTTTTTTGCACAATGTTTTAATCAATTGGCGCAGTTCGTAACCGTCTGATTTATCTTTCAACGGATAACCTTGCGGATATGTAGTCTTGATTGCAACAACGTCATACTCAGGGACTATTTCTGAAACGTTTTCAGGCTTTTCAAAAATAGAATCATCGAAACCGTTTCCAAGCCATAGGTATGAAGTAAATTCAGACAATTGGTCTTGGATGCTTTCATCAAGGCTGTTTGTGCTTCTGATATGGTCAATTACTGACTTGCCACGGTCGGCTTTGACGAAGAGGACAATTCCTTTGGGTTGCTGAGACACGAACGTTTTGCCATTAGAATTGTTGTAGTTCTGATATTTTGTCGTGTTTTGAGAATCTTTTGTATTTTTACGTTTTGTGTAAAATGCTGCGAACTCATCTTCGAGTCCTTTTTGTTTTAAAAAGGCTTTGAGTGTTTCGAGTAAGATTTCTTTTTCTTCGTAATCATTCGAGAAAATTATATTCTTAAACGCATTCCAAAACGCATTTATTTTTTCCATAAAACCCATCGTTAAACATTTTTATAATGTTCAAGTTCCAATGTTCTAACCGCAGTGATTGAATCGGACAGTTGGTCAAGTTTCTCAACGTCGATTGTTACGTTTTCCTGAACTATGGCTAACTGACCGTTCAACTGAGAGATTACGTCCGCTGTTATCTGTTTCAAAGATTCTGTTACACATTTCATATATGCGCTAATCTGATCTTTGACCCATTTGTTGATGATGTTCCAAAACGTTGTAGTGGATTCGTCAAATCCTCTTAGCCAACGTTCATAGCATCCAACTTCGTTGTCGTAAGTGTACGTGTAGAGGTCGTATGATGTGTCAACGTGGTAGCCGTCTGAACAACAGCCACCTTCCACATCATAACCGTCTTTGATTCTTGTTTCACTTGCCGATTTTGGTGTCGTGAATGTAAACAAATCATTCGGCAGTTGTGTGCTGATTTTGGATACATTCATCTTGTTGTCAAGTTTGTCCGCAATGTTGATTTCTTCGTCATTGACAACCCTCGAAATCTCGTTTTTGACATATCCTAACTCAGTTTTGAAAAACTGTTTAATGGATTTCACAAAAGTATTTGTTTCGATTTGGAACTGAATGTTTGACAGTTTAGACAATACGCCCCTCATTGAAACGTCAATTCGGCTTCTGTCCGTATCAAGTTTTTGCTTGGTAATGTCAGAAAGCGGTGTCTTTGTTTCGTAAGTGTACGACTTGTCTTGTTTTACAAAC
>JAGCDD010000105.1 GCA_017651345.1 Bacteroidales bacterium
AAATGCTGATTCGCGATTTTACGACCGAAGGCACAATCAAGGCTGCAAAAGACAAATTGGACTACCTTAAACAATTGGGTGTCAATGCGATAGAACTGATGCCATTTTCAGAATTTGAGGGCAACGACAGTTGGGGTTACAATCCGTCGTTTTATTTTGCGGCAGACAAGGCATACGGCACGGCGGACGATTACAAGGCGTTCATCGACGAATGTCACGGGCGCGGAATCGCTGTCATTCAGGACATTGTGTTGAATCACAGTTATGGTCAGAGTCCGTTTGTGCAGTTGTATTTCAATAATTCGACAGGCAAAGTTACCGCCCAAAATCCTTGGTACAATGTAGATTCGCCCAACACGGTGTATTCGTGGGGATATGATTTCAATCACGAAAGCGACGAGACTAAGGCTCTGACAGACAGCATTATGGCGTATTGGATGACGGTTTATAATGTTGATGGATTCAGGTTTGATTTCACCAAAGGTTTCACCAACAAAAAGGCAACAACCGACGCCCAATGCTCCGCCTACGACGCTTCCCGCATCAAGATTTTGGAGCGAATTTATGACAAAATCAAGTCCATAAAACCCTCTGCAATAATGATTTGCGAACATTTGACAGACAATAGTGAAGAAAAAGTGCTCGCCGACTATGGCATAATGCTTTGGGGCAATATGAACTATGCATTTTGTCAATCGACGATGGGCTACACTGAGGGCGCATCGACGGATTGGGCGTTGGCGTCAAAAAGAAATTTTGCCACCGAAAACCTCGTTGCATACGCCGAATCCCACGACGAGGAGCGTATGATGTACAAGTCGTTGCAATATGGAAAATCCGACGGCGACTATTCCACAAAGGATTTTGCAACGGCAATTAACCGTATGAAGGGCGCGGCGGCTATTTTGCTGTCGATTCCCGGACCAAAAATGATTTGGCAGTTTGGTGAGTTAGGTTACGAATATTCAATCAATTACGATCAATATTCCAACACCGTCGCCAACGAACACCGTATGACGAAAAAGCCTGTGCCGACGTATTTTGCCAATCCAAATTCGGACGACAGCCGTCTCCGTGGCTCGCTCTATGATTTTTATGCCTTTATGGACAGCCTTCGTATCAACAACGACGTAATGCGCGACGGCTCTGTAAACACTTCAATGACAGGACTTTTGAAAACTGTAACCCGCACTTTGGGCGACAAGTCGTTGGTTTTTGTGGTCAATTTCAACGTCACGAAACAGAATGCCACAATCAATTTCCCTGCCGACGGCACGTGGCACAATATTGTTGGCGGCGGCTCGATTCCGGTTTCCGGCGGCAAGGCTACCGTAACGCTCCGTCCCGGCGAAACTATGATTTTCTCCAACAATGCCGCCGATGTCCGCCCCGACATTTCTACACCGGTTGCAGAAGTCGTTGAGCCTGTGGATGTTAATCTCGCAGTCTATCCCAATCCCTGCGCCGAAATCCTCAATGTTTCGTCCGACAAAAACATCGAAAATATCACCCTCGTATCCCTCGGCGGCGCAAAGGTAATGGACATTCCAAACGTCAACTCCCAATCCGCCAACTTCTCCATAAACGGCTTGAAATCAGGAGTTTATTTCGTAATTGTTAAATCAGGCGCACGAAAATTGGTGAAGAAAGTGATGGTGAAGTAAAGATTTAATTCACTAAAAAATTTCGGCTGCGACTTGTTTAATCGCAGCCGTTTTTATATCTTTGCTTCATCGTTGAACTATTAAAAATCCCCATTATGCCCCGAGTATTTGAAATAACCCCGAAGCGCATCAAGCGCACCAACAACACGGTTCTCACACCTGAAATGAAAATAACCGTAACGACTAAAATGCACACTTCCAATCCGTTTTACAACGGCGCAGAGGAAGTCAAAGAGGCGTATATGCGGCTGTATGGTTTTGATTACAAAAAAGCCTGTTGCACGCAGAGCGATTTTACGTATAGGGCGTTGGATTAACACACAAAAAAGTTGAAAGAAAAATTGCAATAACTTGAAAAAGTTGTTATATTTGCTGCAAATAAAAAAATGGCTATGGTAACAATTAAGGACATATCAGAGTATATTGTAACATTTATTGCAGCATTTGCAACGCGATATTCAATATCGGAGGCTCAGGCGTACAAGTACTTGAACAAGTACGACGCTATCAAAGTGCTTCATAATTATTACGATGTGATGCACACTCAATCATTTGCAGATATGGTTGATAGTATGACATTGTTTTGTCGCCGCAAAGGAGGTGAATTATGTTGAAACTTTATCACGGCTCAACGGTTAATATATCTGAAATCGACTTGTCAAAATCTCGCCCCAACAAAGATTTTGGCAAAGGATTTTATTTGTCTGCAAATCGGCAACAAGCCTTACGAATGGCTGAGTTCAAATCATTGACAGAAGGTGGCAATCCTATCATCAACACTTATTTATTTGATGATGGACTTCTCAATTCCAACGAACTCAAAACCTTGACATTCAACGGATATACCAAAGAATGGGCAGAGTTTATATTCGCAAACAGGAACAATCCTACCAAACAGCAAGTTCACGATTATGATGTGGTATATGGACCAATAGCCAATGACCGTGTTGGAGTCCAAATCAGCAAATATGAAACAGGCATCATATCGCTTGAACAATTCATTGAAAATCTGAAATATATGGGCGGTGTAACTTACCAATATTTTTTCGGAACTGATAAAGCAATCTCAAAACTTAAAAAAATATGAATATAAGTGAATCTGAGTTTAATTATGTAAAGGAACACGTAACCGCAGAAATAATCCAAATGCTTGTCAATGAACACGGTTACACTCTTGAAGATGCTGTTGATAAAGTGTACGCATCTAAAATTTACGAGAAACTCTCTGACTCTCGTACAGGACTTTTTTGTCAGTCGCCAAGATATATAATGTCATATTTGAGTAATTAATTATTTAGAGCGACTTTACGTATAGGGCGTTGGATTAAGGAAATAATGCCATAAAGCCTTCCGCGAACCATCTTGGTAATACATTCTGTTCCATATTATTGTCTCAAAAGATACGCAAAACGACCGTTTCCTGTCTCGGCTTCGCGAGATAAAAATTTATATGTTTTTGTGTCGGTGTCAAAATCCACTAAATCGTCGCTGCCATCGGGATTTGCCAAATGTAGTTGGTAGTTTTCGTCGCAATACGGCACGGACACACCTTTTGCCCACGCATCCAAATAGAGTTTTTCGATGCCAAGTTTCATCTCTTGCTCCACTTGTGCGATGGTTTTGCCGTTGGTGAGTGTGAAATTTTTGTTCATATCTGATGAATTTTTTTTGTTGCACGTCGCAAATATAGTCAAGTTTTTTGAAAAAGAAAAACCTCCGCCAATTTTTGCAATCGTTTGCGCATTTTTTCACCGTGTTTTTCTGCCGAAAATCTTGTCATTAGCGCAATTAGAGTTAATATTGCAGACGGAAATTTAATTATCGAAATTATGAAAAAAATACTATGTTTTTTGCTGTCGGCGTTGTGTATTTCGTGCGGCGGCGTCAAGGACAACAAAACCGAATACAAAATCGAACAAAGCAACATTTATGAGGTCAACATCCGACAGTACACCCCCGAAGGCACGTTGAAGGCTTTTGAGGATGGACATTTGGAGCGACTTCACGCGCAAGATGTTGATATTCTGTGGCTTATGCCGATATTTCCAATCAGCGAGGAGGGCAGGAAAGGCACTTTGGGCAGTTATTACGC
>JAGCDD010000106.1 GCA_017651345.1 Bacteroidales bacterium
CCTCATAACCTTCGGTTAATTGACGGACTGTAATTTTGTGAAGTTTGATTTCCATAATTTATTGATTATTATTGTTATACGAAGCTGACGGTTCGGCTGCCATTTTAAATGTTTCTTGCTCAGTAACAGATTGTTTACGACGGATAAGAATACGAGCGTAAAGTTTTGTTACTCTGTAACCTTGGTCAGTAATATACTTGCCATTGTCATCCTTGATATACAAGAGATAATCACGTTTGTCAGAACAATATTCACCTGTTGCCGCATCTCGAAATTTACCATATTTCTTGGTCGGTGTGAAGTTTCCTTCCCCTATACCGAGTGTAACTATTTCAAATTGGTCGGGATTATATTTATCTAAAAATGTAATAGGAACACCCATCAATCCGTCATAATCACAAGGAATATCTGCGGTTTTATCCACATTAATACCTTCGTAATTATCATAATTAGGATATTCTTCGGGGGTGTATTTTTTGAACAGAATTAAATCTTCGTGACGCTCTTTATAATCAAGATTTGTAAACCATCGAACACCTTTAACTCGAATAAATTTGTTTCCATTTTCATCTTGACGATAACCCGCCGCATTTAAAGGATAATCCTGAGGCACTCCAAATTCCCTATCACCACTATGAATACTAGCACCAAGCCAAACTTTGTTGTCTTTTATTAATGGAAAAATCTCTTTATATGAAATGGCATTAACATTTCCTATAATTAGAAATTTTTTGTCAAATTCAATCAATTGAGCCACATATTCCCTAAATAGAGAGAATGGTGGATTTGTAACTACAATATCAGCCTGTTTTAAAAGTTCGATACATTCTTTGCTACGAAAATCGCCGTCACCCTTTAAATAATTGATACCTATTTCTTCCGGATCAGGAATATGATTTCCGTTTTTGTCGCCATTATATTCGAGCCAAATTGCTCGTTCGGAATCATTTTTTGAAAAAAGGTCGCTGTTTTGACTTTTATAACAAGTAGTTATGAGTTTTTTCAGTCCCAAATCTTCAAACTTATAACTAAAATAATGGAAGAAATTGCTCACTCTTGGGTCATCACAATTGCAAAGAACAGTCTTACCTTTGAAATGTTCTTTATAATGCCACAATTCATTCTCAATATCAACGAGTTGTGTATAGAATTCGTCTTTTTTGGCAACTTTTGCCTCTCTAAAACTTTTTCCTGCCATTTTGATTGATAGTATTTTTGCATTTACTATCAATCACTTGATATCAAAAAATAAGGCGCAGGCTTTTCTATTCACGTTCACGGAGAGCCTCGCAAGAACTCCGCCCCATTACACAGATTTGCCCACGCCGATTGGCGCGAACATTAACAATGTGCAATGAGTAGAAGTGTCTCCGACACCCCGTAGTAATATTGGGCTTGCTCTTATTCTGATTTTCTCATCAAGAGTTTGCGAGGCTTTTGATTTGAACGCGAATAATAGTCAATGCTTTATATGTTAATAAATTACGTTTATTTCGTCATAAAATTTGTTCTTATTTTGTTGTACTGCAAATATAACAAATATTTATATAGGAGTACACTTTTCAAGAAAAAAAATACTTTTGCCCAAAACAAACAAATCCATTCCCATCTAACCGACTAAAAACTGCTTTTTTGCATTTTAAATAGTGTAAAACTGCATTTTTTATTCCCACTTAATTCCCTTGTGCATTGCTACTTTTGCGGCGCACAAGGGAATTTTTTATTGGTGATGTAGAATAGAAGGTTAGATTGCTAATGATATTTTCTATTAATATTTTAATATTTAGAAAAAACCTCTAAATATTAATAAATACTTGGAAGAATATTGTATTGCCAATATCTTTGCCTTGTGAAAAAAATTAAAAAGAAAAAGAAATGAATAGAAAAACAGTAGAAAATGCAACAGAACTAATAGGAGGCACACAGCTGCTCAGGCTCAACAGAATTGCCAAGGCAGAAAAACTTAAAGGTTCGGTGCTTGCCAAACTCGAAAGTTTTAACCCCGCATGTAGCGTAAAAGACCGCGTGGCGCTATCTCTGATTCAAGAGGCGGAAAAACGGGGACTCGTTGATAAAAACACCGTTATAATTGAACCCACAAGCGGCAACACGGGAATTGGTCTCGCAATGGTTTGTGCTGTAAGAGGTTACAAACTTATTCTTACTATGCCCGACTCAATGACCGTGGAGCGAAGAAACATTCTCCGTGGGCTCGGAGCCGAACTTGTGCTAACTCCCGCCTACGAGGGTATGCCCGGATCGATACGCAAGGCTAACGAATTGGCTCAACAATACGGCAAAGCCTTTATCCCTCAGCAGTTTGAAAATCCTGCCAACCCCGAAGCGCACCGCCGCACCACTGCCAAGGAAATTATCGACGATACCGACGGCAAGGTTGACATTTTGGTGGCAGGCGTGGGCACAGGCGGCACTATCACCGGCACTGGCGAGGAGTTAAAAAAATATAACCCCGAAATCAAAGTGGTGGCAGTAGAACCGTATTCAAGCGCAGTGCTTTCGGGGCAAAAACCCGGTCCTCACCGCCTGCAAGGAATTGGCGCGGGATTTATCCCTAAAATCCTCAATACCAAGGTGTACGACGAGATATTCAGGGTAAAAGACAAAGACGCATTCCAATGGGCAAGAAATATGGCTCAGCAAGAGGGTATTTTGGTTGGAATCAGTTCAGGAGCAGCACTTTACGCCGCTGTTGAAATAGCCAAACGCCCCGAAAACAAAGGTAAAAACATTGTAGTGATTCTGCCCGACACTGGCGACAGATATTTATCTACAACATTATATGCAAAAGATCCTAAAACAGTATAACAAATATGGCACAAATTACAGTTAACGGCAACAATCAGGAGGTAACACTTCCCCTGACATTAGACCAACTTATTACGCTCAACCAAGTGGCTAATCCCGAAATGGTTAGCGTGCAAATCAACGACAACTTTATTGAACGCGAAAAATTTGCCTCAACGCAGATTTACGACGGCGATATAATTGATTTTCTTTATTTTATGGGAGGAGGAAGATAATTATGTTCGATTTTACCGAAGAAGAGTTAAACCGCTATTCGCGCCATATTCTGCTCAAAGATGTGGGCGTGGAGGGTCAGGAAAAAATCAAAAACGCCAAAGTTTTGGTTGTAGGCGCAGGCGGATTGGGTTCGCCGGTGATTCTCTACCTTGCTGCGGCTGGCATAGGCACAATAGGCATTATCGACGGCGACGTGGTGGATATCAGCAACTTGCAGCGTCAGGTAATACACACCACTGCCGACATCAACCGCTACAAAGCCGAATCGGCGAAGGAGAAAGCCGAAAAAATTAATCCTCACGTAAAGGTGGTTATTTATAAGGATTTCTTACGTGCCGAAAACGCACTTGATATTATAAAAGATTATGACTTTGTGGTAGACGGCACAGATAATTTTCCTGTTAAATTTCTTATCAACGATGCCTGTGTTATGGCAGGAAAACCTTTCAGCCACGGCGGAATCCTGAGGTTCGACGGGCAGACTTTTACCCACAAGCCGGGATGCGCCTGCTACCGCTGCATTTTTAATGCTCCACCGCCAAAAGACTTAGTACCAACGTGTTCGCAGGCAGGTGTGCTTGGTGCAATTGCCGGAATGTTGGGCACTATTCAGGCTGCCGAGGTGCTTAAATACTTTACCGGCGCGGGCGAACTGCTCACCGACAAACTGCTGACTTTCAACGCTAAGACTATGGATTTTAGAAAAATCAACGTCCATCGTCGCGACACTTGCCCTATTTGCGGCTCAAACCCCACTATCACCGAACTTATCGACTACGAACAAGCGGCTTGCGACCTTACAAATCATTAATACAATGGAAGATACACCAAAGAAAAAACTTTCGCTCATTGCATTTTCGGGCGAATTCGACAGACTAACAGCAGTATTCACACTTGCCACAGGAGCGGCTGCCGTGGGATACGAGGTAAATATATTTTTCACCTTTTGGGGATTGGACGCCATCAAACAAAAACGAGGCAGAAGTTTCGTAGGCGGAAGTTTCCTCACCAAAATTTTCGGTTTTATGATGGGCGGTTTAAAAGCCACTCCCACAAGCCGTTTCAACTTTTGGGGAATAGGTCCGAGAATTTTCCGCTCGCTTATGCGCAAAAACAATGTGGCAACTCTTGAAGAACTTGTGGAGGCTGCTACTGCGCTGGGTGTCAACCTTTATGCCTGCGAAATGGCTATGCACGTGCTCGGTCTCAAACAGTCGGACTTAATTCACGAGGTTAAGGACACTCTCGGCGTGGCTTCGTTTCTCGAAATTTCCGAAGGCGGAAGAACGATGTTTATTTAATTAATTATAAAAAAATATGGCAACACACACATTAGATATAACCAAAGAACACTGCCCGATGACGTTTGTAAAAACCAAACTGAAACTTGCTCAGATAGCCGAGGGCGACATTCTTGAAGTGCTCCTTACCGAAGGCGAACCGCTCAACAACGTGCCAAAATCTGCCAAAGAGCAGGGCTACAATGTTTTGAGCGTTGAACACGTGGACGGCAATATTCACAAAGTAACTATAAAAAAATGATAACAATTACCCCCGAGGCATATAATTCGGTATTGGCTCAGGCACAGGGCGATGTTCCCAACGAATCGTGCGGTTATCTTTTAGGTACTGATAAAGAAACTGTTACCGAAAACTACCCGATGACCAACATCGACCATTCGCCCGAACATTTCAGTTTCGACCCCAAAGAGCAGTTTGCGGCAATCAAATACGCCCGCAGCAAAGGTCTTGTGGTTGTGGGCAATTGGCACAGTCATCCCGCCACACCGTCGCGACCCTCGGAAGA
>JAGCDD010000107.1 GCA_017651345.1 Bacteroidales bacterium
CATTAAACCAATATGGTGGTGTCTAAATGGATACAGATATGTTAGTGTTAAAAAACTTTGACAAGTATTTATACACTGAATTCATTGGCAAAGAAAACGAAACAACCATTTCAGCCGGTATAATTGGAACAGATGCAGGTAGTTTTTTCATAAACAAAGCCATAGAACTATATGATTCTTTGACTTTTGACATTAACAATCTTCAAAAGCTATCCATTCCACAGAACCTCACCAAAATAATAAATGAAATGGAACCTAGTCAACGTCCAAAGATATATCCATCCGACGTATTCTATCCTTTACCAATGGAAGCCACAGTTGAAGGCAACTTCAATTACAAGCCATACCTCACAAATAATAGCGTAGCAGTACATCTATGGAACGCAAGCTGGCTCGACGAACTCAATGAATACCGCAAACAAAGCAGCGGAATCAGAAAATACTGGAATATAATTAAAGCCCATATTATAAAATGATAAAACACATTTATAGACTCATCAGAACATATTTCAACAAAATCTTCAAATTCAAGTATATGAATTTAGAAGAAGAAAGAAAGTATCTAATTTTCGAATCTATAGACAAATATTATCATATAGACTACAACAAATTAGACGCAAGGTGGCGAAGCAACTACACTTTTGTAAACTCATGGCAACAAGAAACATACGTAATGCATTATCCTCAGTCATGCTATATAGAACCAATATATGGATACGCCATAACAAAAAACAACCAATACTTACTCCACTCAAAAGCCGGCAGTTACAAATATCTGTTATTTGGTTCCTCATACGGTAAGACCCCTCCACCTGATAGATTTGTATTTTTTTTAAAGAAAAGAAAAGCGATAAAATTAGATAAAGCCATTTCGCTAAACACACAAGAAAATTTTGGAAAAAACTATTTTGCTGCTTACAATGGTGCGTTAGGACAATTGTATATGATGGAAAAATACGGAGTAGACCTAACCCTTCCAGTAATAGTGCCTAAATCACTATTTGAAACCAAGTTTTTTCAACAGATAATATCACTAAGCCCAAAACTCAAAAATATAAACTGGATAACTCGCAACGATATAGATTACGATTTCAAAAACGCACAATACTTTCAATGTAGAGAACTATACACCGCCCGCGCTGTACCATATTCAAAAACAGTATTAATACCATTAACAAAGTGGTTTGATAATATACAACCACAAAACTATGCACCTAACGACAGAAAAGTTTTTTTAACACGTTCACTTAACAGACCGCGACACTTGCGCAACAAGGAAGAAATTGAACACATTGTATCTTCGTTAGGATTCAAAATTATTGACACCGATGAATTAACAGTCAAAGAACAGATACAAATATTCAGAAATGTATCCATGCTTATAGCAATGCATGGTGCGGGCAATATCAATATGATTTTTAGATACCCAAAACATTTAAACCTTCTTGAAATACACACACCAGGATGGCCAGCTACTAGTTATGAAATCATTGCGTCAGAATTAGATTACGAATATGACATTTATTGGGGAACTGATTTGGGAAAAGATGACAACAACAATAATACATCATTTTATATCGACCCCTATGATTTTAAAGAAAAAGTAATTAACTGGATAAAGAAGTAAAAAATGCTTTTCAATTCAATTGACTTTGCCATATTCTTACCAATAGTATTTGCTATCTATTGGTTTGCACTTGGTAAAAAACGTAAATGGCAAAACGCCTTTTTAGTAATAGCAAGTTACGTCTTCTACGGTTGGTGGGATCCACGATTTCTATCGCTTATTTTTCTTTCTACCCTTGTTGACTTTTTTGTTGCAAGGACATTAAGCAGAACCGACAACCATAAAAAACGACGCACATTGCTATTTGCAAGTCTCGGATTCAATCTTGGAGTATTAGGTTTCTTCAAATACTTCAACTTTTTTGCATCCAACTTTGCAAGAGCATTCACATTTTTCGGAGCTGATTTTTCTGCACCTACGCTCGAAATAATTCTGCCGGTTGGCATTTCGTTCTACACATTTCAAACATTAAGCTATTCAATCGACGTTTATCGCAAAAAATTAGAGCCTTGCACCGACTTTATTGCTTTTATGGCATACGTTAGTTTCTTTCCGCAATTGGTGGCTGGACCAATCGAAAGGGCTACCAACCTTCTTCCTCAATTTTACAAAGAGCGAACTTTCGACTATGCCAAAGGCGTGGACGGCATGAAACAAATTCTATACGGATTGTTCAAAAAGGTAGTTATAGCCGACTCATGCGCCAAATGTGTTAATCCGTTCTTTGCCGACTATGCCAATTATCCCGGTTGCGATTTGATTGTATGCTCGGTATTATTCGCTTTCCAAATATATTGCGACTTCTCAGGATATTCCGACATTGCAATTGGTACAGCTAAGTTATTTGGTTTCAGTCTAATGCGCAACTTCAATTTCCCATATTTCAGCCGCGATGTGGCAGAATTTTGGCGCAGATGGCACATTTCGCTTACCACATGGTTTCGCGATTACATCTACATTCCGCTCGGAGGTAGCCGCACCACGCTTGCAAAAGTTATACGCAACACCTTTATAATATTTATAGTCAGTGGTTTTTGGCATGGTGCAAGATGGACATTTATATTTTGGGGAGTGCTCAATGCTCTGTATTTTCTTCCGCTATTATTACGCAAGAAAAACCGTACACACTTAGACACCGTGGCACATGACCGATTATTCCCATCTTTCAAGGAATTATTTCAGATGCTCATCACCTTCGGTCTGATAACCTTTGCATGGATATTGTTCCGCGCCGAAAGTATGGAAAAAACTATTGGACTTATTACAAAAAGTGTTTCGGACGTTATAGCACATCCAGCCTCGTTAATGTTATGTTTTAGAGATACATATATCGACACTGTGGTAGTAACAGCCATCTTTGTAATAATAGAATGGCTTGGACGGCGAAACAATTACGCCATTGAGAGTTTTCTTATCAACAAACCCACACCAATACGCTGGGCTATGTATTATGCATTTATAATTGCCATCGTACTCAGTTACGGCGAAAAACAGGATTTTATATATTTTCAGTTTTAGAAGATGAAGAAGTTTATTAAAAAGTGCGTTGTGTATTTTATTATCTGGTACATTCCTTCTTTGTTAATTGATTTTGCATTTTCAAAAATGGTTCAACCCTCAGGAGATTTATATAGTTGGAACGATATTTATTCAAATAATGTAAATGCTGATCTTATAATTTTTGGCAGTTCGCGTACACATTTCGGCTTTAATTCCAAAATAATCGAAGATTCTTTAAACATCAAAGTTTATAACTTAGGATTAATCAACAGTAGAATTCAAATAGACTATCTCAGATTATTAGAACATTTGCGAATATGCACATACAAACCCAAATACGTTACTTTAGAGATTGACTATTTTACATTCGAAACAATAAATAGCATAAATAGACACTGGCAAGTTTTCCCTTATTTATTATACAATTACAATATGTTTCAATGTACATACGGCATGGATGGATTTAAAAAAGGATATTATTTCTGTCCGTTGGCAAGATATTGGGGAAATATAGTCGACATAATAAAAAATAGTAATGAAGATTTGGTAAAAAATTACTATAAAGGATATTGCCCAGCATATGTAAAATTCAATCCACAATGGACACCCGAGGAAGATACAATAAAAATGACCGCCACAATAGACAAAAACAAACTTGTTTTTCTTTCAAAATTCATTAATACCTGTAAAGATAACAATATAAAACTAAATTTTGTTTATGCACCCGAATTCTATATTGTAAGCAATATAGTTACAAACCGCGATTCAATTGCAGACATGATAAAACAAATAGCCCAACAAAATAACATTCCCTACGCTGATATGTCGCATCCAACGTTCAATAAAGACACCTCATATTTCTTCGATATGCGCCACGTTAATTGGCGTGGTGCCGACAAATTTACATCAGAATACTATATACCGTGGATAAAAGAACTATACGGATTATAAAATTCACCCAAATGATTATAACAAAAATAATCACCAAATTTCGCATTTGTGTTACTCTTGTATTACTCAGGATATTAAAACTAAAACTCATAATATCCAAAATACTACGCAGAATATCCGCCCCAATAATTCACGTATACACCGTATGTTGGAACGAAGAAAAATTTCTGCCATTCTTTCTCGAACACTACGGATCGTTTTGCGAAAAAATCATAGTTTACGACAACGAATCAACCGATTCCACATTAGACATACTATCACAAAACTCTAAAGTAGAAGTAAGAACATACAAAACCGACGGCAAATTCGATGACATTACCAAAAACAAAATATCAAATATATGCTGGAAACACTCCCGAGGTAAAGCCGACTACGTAATAGTCTGCGATCTTGATGAACTATTGTACGCAAAAACGGGAGATATAAAATCAATCTTAAAACAAACTAATAAAACAGTTTTTCATCCCGATGGTTACGAGATGATGTCAGAAAACTTTCCTTTATACAATAAACCATTGCGAGAGCAATGTAAAGGATTGCCTAGCAAATATTACTGCAAAAAAATCATATTCGACCCTCACTGCATTGTAGACATCAACTACTATCCGGGCTGCCACGAGGCTGATCCAAGAGGGTACGTCAAAACCGGAACATCAGAATTTCTGCTGCTGCACTACAAACGCATCGGAGTGGAATACATCGTCAACCGCTATCGTACTTTTAAAGAACGGCTTTCAAAGCAAAACATCGAAAACAAAATGGGAATGCACTATTTTATGACCGAACAAGAAATAACCGACGAGTTTAACAGAATGTTCGCTGCAGCAAAGCCCGTTTAAAACAAATAATAAATCAAAATGAGCACAACTTCTCCACTTTTCTCCATCCTCATCGCCAATTACAACAACGCAAAATTCTTCGATGACTTATTTCCAAGCCTTATCAGTCAGACATATAAAAACATCGAAATCATCTTTGTAGATGATTGTTCTACTGATAATTCCTTAGAAGAAGTAAAAAAATACGCAGATCAAGATCCAAGAATAAAAGTATTCAAAAACAACCAAAACCAAGGTTGTGCACCAACAAAAAAACGTTGCATTGAACTATCTTCTGGTGAGTACTTCGGTTTTGTAGACCCAGATGATTATATAGAAAAAAATGCAGTGGAAAAAATGATAAATGAATTACAAAAAGACTCTGAAATAGCTCTCGTCTGTTCTCGTTTTTATCTCCACAACGAAAATCTAACTGAGAAACAAACCATAACACAACCTCAAGATATTAGTGAAGATAAAATATTGATGTTCGGCCTTATGCCAAACGCTTTTTCTGCCTTCTCCAGAAAACAATACAATCATACCCAAGGTATTGACACTACATTTAAACGAGCTATCGACCGCGATCTTGTATTAAAAATGGAAGAAGTTGGACGTGTAATACATATCCCCGACTATCTTTACCACTATCGTATAAACTCCAACTCTATCTCGCACAATCTAAATGCGTACAGGGCACAATACTGGGCGTGGCAGGCTCGTTACCGTGCTTGCGAACGACGTGGACTAAGCAAAGAGGATGTATTCTCAGAAATAATGTCGTACATCGACGGCAAACGTTTCGACTTCAGCACCACCGCCGACTACAAACTCGGCAAAAAGTTGTTGGCACTGCCGAGATGGATAAAATACAAACTGCTAAAACGCAAATAGTCGATGCCACTCGTTTCAATCATAATCCCCGCCTACAACTACGCGCGCTATCTGCCGTTTGCCCTCGATAGCGTAAAAAGGCAATCATTGTGTGACTGGGAGTGCCTGATTGTAGACGACGGTTCTACCGATAGCACAAGGAATGTGGCTGAGAAATACACGGTTGATGACAGCAGATTCAAGTATCACTATAAAAACAACGGTGGTCTATCATCAGCAAGAAATTACGGTATAGAAAAGGCTTCGGGCAAATATGTGTTATTTCTTGACGCTGACGATATGTTGGAAATCAACAATTTAAAGCATCTGTCAGACTTTCTTGAAAATCAGTCAGGCAACAACGCTGTTTTTGGAAAATTTGTGAAGTTTTATGATGATGGCACCCCGGAATACGCTTGGTATCAAGATTATAACTACGTAGAAGGTCTTCAGACAGATTTTCATAGCCGCCTTGTAGAAAAAAATTCATTGCCACCGTGCGCCCCCTTGTCTCCGCTATCTATCATCAAGGAGCATAAACTATCTTTTGACGAGTCGCTCACATCTTACGAAGACTGGGACTTTTGGCTGAGGCTATCTACATACTGCAACTTTTATTTCATACCTGACGAAAATGCCGCCGCAAGAGTGCGTTTTCACTCGGGAAGTATGAGCACCGACAATTGGCGGATGGAGATTAACCAACTTAAAGTAAGGCTTAAGTTAACAAAGTCTATCACCAACAGAATCGACAATTTATCTAACGCCACAGGAATTGAATCTTCGGTTAAAACCCTACTCTATACCATAGCCGACAACATAGCAGAAGGCAGTTGCGACAAAGCCCGTGAACGCCTTGAAATCCTCATCGGCATTTATCCCCACAGAAAAATCAAAATCCTGAACCGGCGTTTCCTACTCTCCCACCCTGCGCTTTTTCGTAAATGTGCCTGGATACTTTGGGAAAGAATAAGAAATATTGTTGGCAATAAATAAAATAATTCCTACATTTGACCCCGATAATAAACAACACACATTATGAACATAGCAGTAATAGGATGTGGCAATCTTGGTTTCTCGATAGCCAAGGGTCTTGCCAACAAACAGAAAGAGTACAACTTAAACATAACAGCTACCGACCCGTTTGCCGACCTCGACAAAATTAGGGCTATCGGTATCAACGCCTCGCGCGAAAACCCCGACGTGGTAAAAAACTCCGAAATTATTTTTCTCTGCGTTAAACCGTGGATCGCAAAAGACGTTATCGAGGAGATTTCTCCTTATATGAAAAAGGGTCAAATATTGATTTCGCCTGTGGCTGGCCTCAGCATCGATCAGATTCAGGGCTACTGCTCGCAAAAAATCAATGTGTTCCGTATTATGCCCAACATCGCGGCTTCTATCAATCAATCAACCACTTGCGTTAGTCACGATGCCGACGACGATGTTGTGGACAAAACTATGGAGATTCTCGGTATACTTGGCAAAACTATCCTCATCGACGAGGACAAAATCAACGCCGCCACAATTCTCACCGGCAGCGGAATTGCTTTTGTGCTTCGCTTTATGCGTGCAATGGTAGAGGGCGGTATCGAAATCGGTTTCAAATCCGACACTGCTGCCGAAATTGTTAACCAAACAGTTAAAGGCACTGTAGAACTCCTTATGAACGACACAGCTCACGCCGAAGCTCTTATCGACCGTGTTTGCACTCCCTCGGGAACAACAATCCGCGGACTCAACGAGATGGAAAAGAACGGTTTTTCTTCGTCGGTAATCGAAGGTATTCTCTCTGCATATCACAAAATTGCCAAATAACACATAAAGCAGAAGATTATGTTTTCAGGTATTGTAGAAGCCACTGGCAAAATCACCAATATAAAAAGGTATCAGCAAAATATCGACTTTACAGTTTCGTGTCCTTTTGGCAGCGAACTCACGATCGACCAAAGCGTTGCTCATAACGGTGTTTGCCTTACGGTTGTAAAGCAGACTCCCGAAGGCTATGTGGTAACAGCTATGCAGGAGACTCTCAACCGCTCAAATCTCGGATTGCTCCAAATCGGCGACGAGGTAAACCTTGAGCGCAGCATGAAACCCGACAGCCTTCTCGACGGACACATTGTGCAGGGTCATGTAGACCAAACCGGCATTTGCACCAAGATAGAAGATGCCGACGGTAGCACCTATTACACAATAGAATACGACCCGTCGCAAGGTAATATCACAGTTGAGAAAGGTTCAGTAGCTGTTAATGGTGTTAGCCTAACGGTATGCAACAGCGAAAACGGCAAATTTCGTGTGGCAATCATCCCCTATACCTACGAACTCACCAATTTTCACAACATAAAAGTTGGCGACAAGGTAAACCTCGAATTCGACATCATTGGCAAATACATTCAAAAAATCGCAGCAGCCTACCTTAAACGATAGGCGCACTAAGTATTTTTTTCATTTTTAATAAACAAAAAAAGCGAAGTTTCACAACTTCGCTTTTTTTTACTTACTAATTTAACCTAAATCTTATTATGAAAAGAGTTCCGACACTATAAAATATCTTTTATTAAATCTGAGAATGTATTTTTTATGACGATGTGCTTTATTATCTTTTAATTACACTATCTTTTACGCATTGTAATAATAAAAGTTTCGTAACAAACAAATTATTTTTTATTTTTTTTATTGTTTTTTTTCACTTTTTCGGAAACTTTAGTCTAAATGTCGTTCCCTTACCCACTTCGCTGTTGCGCACATAGATTTCTCCTTTGTGATATGAGTTGACAATGCGCTGCGCAAGCGAGAGTCCTAAGCCCCATCCATGCTTTTTGGTGGTGAATCCGGGACGGAAAATTCGTTTAAAATATCTCTTCGACATACCTTTGCCAGTGTCGGAAATCTCAATCTTGGCGTGTTTTTCGGTGTCGAATAGTTTTATAGTAAGAGTTCCATTGCCTTGCATTGCGTCGATGGCGTTTTTGCAAAGGTTTTCGATAACCCATTCAAATAGCGACAGATTAAGCGGCGCAGTAATAATTTTGCCGTCGGGTATCTCCAACACGTACTCCACATTTTTTGAACTACGTGAGCGGAGATAGTTTACGGCATTAGATAGCGCCTCGCCCACATTTTCGGTTTTTAGTTCGGGCTTGTTGCCAATTTTAGAAAATCTGTCGGTAATTTTTACAAGGCGGTTAACGTCTTTTTCCACCTCCTCTATTATTTCGGGTTGAGTATCCTGCATTTTTAGAATCTCAATCCAAGCAAGAAGCGACGAAATCGGTGTGCCAAGTTGATGAGCGGTTTCTTTGCTCATGCCCACCATCATAAGGCTTTGGTCTGACTTGTTAGAAAGGCGGATTGCTACTATTGCCACAAAGATAAATATCAGGGCAACAATAAGTTGAATAATCGGGTAAGATTCCAACTGTTTTAAGATTGTGGAATCTTCGTAATAAAGAATATCGTGATTTCCCGGGCTTGATTCAATAATCAGCGGAGGATGGTTTTCGCGCATACGTTCCATTTCACTTTGCAAAAAATCTTCATCAGGATTTTCTACGGCGAGGTTTTGAGTGTGCATACGATTGTCGGAGGTCATCATTATCACAGGGATAGTGGTGTTTTCCTGAATAATGCGGTATACAATCAGGCTCACAGTGCCGTCAAAGTCAACGTTTTCGATTTCGTTGATAGCCTCTGCCCAAAGCGAAATATTATGCTGCTCGCGTTCTTTCAGCTTGTTTACCAAAGAGTTGGTGTAAAGCCACGATACTATACTCACCAATATTGCAAGCACAAAAATCGAGGTCTTTATTATTTCCCGTGTATTCATAGTAGTTATATTATATAAATAAAGCGGACAAACTGCCCGCTTTATTGTAATTTGATTTGCGAGAAATCTAAATAATTAAATACCCTCTACTACACGAGTCCATCCAAATGGATCTTCGCATTCGCCAAATTGGATAGCGGTGTATTTTTCGTAGAGTTTGCGGCTGATGGGGCCGGGTTGTCCGTCTTTAGAGATAACGTACTCCTTATTGTTTTCGAGGTCAACGATTTTGCGGATAGGGCTGATAACGGCGGCTGTTCCGCAAGCTCCTGCCTCTTCAAAGGTAAGGAGTTCTTCCTCGGGGATAGGACGACGTTCGGTTTTTAAGCCCATATATTCAGCAAGTTGCATAAGGCTCTTGTTGGTGATAGAGGGCAAAATCGACGACGATTTAGGAGTGATGTATGTGTTGTTTTTGATACCGAAGAAGTTAGCTGCGCCACATTCGTCGATATATTTTTTCTCTTTGGCGTCGAGATAAAATTCGCTCATAAAGCCGTTGTCGTGTGCAATCTTGTTGGCTTTAAGACTTGCGGCATAGTTGCCACCCACTTTGTAGATACCTGTACCGAGGGGAGCCGAACGGTCGTAAGAGCGTGTAATCATATAGTCGCCAGTAGAGAATCCGCCTTTGAAGTAAGGACCAACAGGTGTTACAAAAATCATAAAGCAGAACTCCGACGAAGGTTTAACGCCAACTGTAGGTCCAACACCTATCATCAACGGACGGATATAAAGTGTAGCACCGTTGCCGTACGGGGGAATAAAACGTGCGTTAAGTTTTACAACCATCTCGGTCATCTTGATAAACAAATCGGTAGGCATCTCGGGCATAAGAATACCGTTTGAGGTGCTCTGCATACGTTTTGCGTTTTCATCGGGACGGAAAAGTCGAACTTTACCGTCTTTGCCGCGATAAGCTTTTAGTCCTTCAAAAGACTCCTGTCCGTAGTGAAGACAGGTGGCGGCAATGTTCATCGAGATGTTCTCGTCGCTTGATACTTCAATTTCGCCCCACTTTCCGTTTTTGTGGTAGCATCTTACGTTGTAGTCGGTGCGGATATAGCCGAAACCTATTTTGTTCCAATCTATATCGGGCGACTGTGTGTTAGTGTTTTCGCTCATGTTGTTTATTCTTTTAAAGTCGGAAATTTACACTTTATATATATATGTTGTAACTTTTATTGTGTTAAATCTCTGAAAATTTTTTCTAAACTATTTTTATTCTGACTAAGTGTCAATATTTTAAGGCTGTTTGATACTGCAAAGTCGAACACCTTTTCGCGAATATCATTGCCATCGGGAGAGGCTATCTGCCAAATATTTCCGCTTTGCGAAACGTTTTCGGTGCCAAATGCAGTTTGCAGCAATGTCTGGTCGGGATTATTGTTAAATTCTACTGCCACAGTAGACGAATTGCCTGCCGCACGAAGGTTGGCAAGCGTATCATCTGCCACAATTTTGCCTTTGCATATTATCACAGCCCGCGAACATACCGCCTCAGCCTCTTGCATAATGTGTGTACTGAGGATAACGGTTTTTTCTTGACCAAGACGCTTAATAAGGTCGCGGATTTCGATTATTTGGTTAGGGTCGAGTCCTGTTGTGGGTTCGTCTAATATCAAAATCGAAGGATTGTGCACCATAGCCCTTGCCAATCCTGTGCGCTGACGATAGCCTTTGCTAAGTTCGCCACACTTTTTATATTGATGTTCGCCAAGTCCCACGGCTTCTATTGCGTAATCAACAGCCTTAGCCACCTGACTTTGAGGCATATAAATACGCGCAGAATATTCTAAATACTCTTTAACATACATATTAAGGTAAAGAGGATTGTTTTCGGGAAGATAACCTATCTGATTTTTAAGGCGTTCCATATTATCGGCACTATCTTCGCCATTGATAAACACCTTGCCCTCGTTGGCAGCAATACAGCCGGTGATAATTTTCATGGTAGTGCTTTTTCCTGCACCGTTAGGACCAAGAAACCCGACAATTTCGCCCTGCTTCACCTCAAAAGATATATTATCCACAGCAAGGTTTGAGCCATACGATTTTGATAAGTTTTGTACTTTTACTGACATTGGTGAATGTTAACTATTGAATCTTTGGCAAAGATAAAAAAAAATTTTTTTAAAAAACATAATTATTATACCTTTGCCTAAAACTTTGAGGATAAAACGCAAAATATGGCTAAGCAAACACTAATATGGATTTTGATAATGTCTTTTGCAACCTTGTTTTCATTTAAAGGCTTTGCACAAGACAATATCGAAGAGCATCACTTTGAAGAACCTGAGCAGGCCGCTATCGATAGTCTCAAACGTCTTCTATCAGAATATACCCCCGAAAGCGTAAAAGTAAAACTCTATTACGACATAGCCGCCAAATACACCAACTACGATTCGGTATTAAAATACAATCTGTTGTCGCTCCGCACCGAAGAAGAACTAAAACGGCAAAACGACAAGATGATTCACGAAGAAGAAAAAAGAGAACTCTTATTATATATTTCGGCACTTGCAGGCGCATTGATAGTGGTTTCGTTTTTGGTGTTCTTTATTACAAGAATCCTAAAAATCAAGAAGAAAGCCAACACTGCATTATCTGAGCAAAACGGCATTCTTATCAACCAAAAAGCCGAAATAGAAGCTCAGCGCGACAAGATAGAAGCTCAGCGCGACGAAATTGAAACTCAGAAAAACCTCATCACCGAACAGATGTACGAGGTAGAGCAGGTAAACAACCAATTGCTTGCAAGCATCACCTACGCACAACGTATTCAGCAGGCGGCACTGTCGTCGCGCGAGGAGATGAACCGAAACTTCAACGAATCGTTTATATTCTACCGTCCAAAAGACATTGTAAGTGGCGATTATTACATAACAGAAAAATATGGAAAATATGCTGTAATGATAACCGCCGACTGTACAGGGCACGGTATTCCGGGAGCGTTTCTTTCGATTCTCGGCATTGCAGCCATCAAACAGTATCTGCGTACCGAAGAAGACGCAGCTCAGCCGGGTGTGGTTCTCGACCGAATCCGCGAATTTATCAAAAGCACTCTCAACTCGCACTCCGAAAGCCGTTTAAACGATGGTATGGATATGAGTATCTGCTCGTTTGATTTTGAATCCATGAACCTTATCTACGGCATTGCCAACCAAAAAGTTCTCTTGGTGCGCAACGGCGAAGTTACCGCTCTTAAAGGCGACAAGATGCCAGTAGGACGTTGCAGTTACGAACACGGTGATTTTCAAACACTATCTATCAAATTAGAACTTGGCGATATGGTATACATGTTTTCAGACGGTATTCAAGATCAATTTGGCGAACCCGAAGGCAGCAAAGACCATCCAAAGAAATTTGGTTCGCGACGTCTTGCCGAAACTCTTGCCACTATTTCGTCGCTCCACACCGCCGAACAAGCTCACGTTATTGGCGAAACTATCGACAAATGGCGAGGTAATTACCCTCAAACCGATGACCAATCTTTGGTAGGTATCCGCATTTAGATAAATAATTAACAAATAAACTATTATAACCAAACAATGAAAGTATTACCTAAAATTGCATTAATGGCATTAGCGATGGCAATTACCACATCGGCTTTTGCTCAAGAAGAAGAACTTGAAGAACAACCTACAACCGCCGGACTTATTGGCGAAGAACCTGTAATAGTACACAGTGCCGACCGTGTATTGATTTATCCGCAGCGTATGGCTTTAGACGAAAACACTTCGGTGATGGACCTATTGATGATGTTTCCCGAAGCTCTCAGCCGCAACTTCCAAAACTTAGACGATAGATATGTTGTCCGCGTAGAAAATTTCAACTACGAAGCCGACCAACGTCTGTTTCTCACCACCCTCAAAGCCAAATATGTTCAAAAAATCCAAGTTTGCGACAACCCCGATGTTATGAAGGGTAGCAAAGGTATCAACGGTGGCGTTATCGACATCAACATGGTGCGCGGCGCTATGGAAAACGATATATATATAGGTGCCGAAATGGACACCAAAGGATTATCAAACACACCGGTAGCCAACGCAGTATATGGCAATGGCAAAATCGACGTACTTGCTACCGCATCGCTTGCCGACCCTTCGATGAAAGGCGAATATGGTTCTACAGCCCGTTGTGCCGCCAAGGTAAACCAAGCACTCAACGACAACCACAACCTTATGTACGATATCGCAGCACGTTACAGCCATAACAACGACGACATCTTTTCCTCATCAAATTCGCGTTACTATGGCTCGCAAATTCAATACGACGGTGTTTTCAACGAAGCCGGCACAGCACTCAGCGTTTCGGGCGGTTGGGAATATTACGACGACGGAGCACAAGCATCAGTTGTCAATGATTTAGGCAAAGACCGCACTCGCGAGGTATGGCAGGTATATATTGCCGAACTTTGGACTCCAATAGTGGGCGGATTAGAACTCACCGCTGGATGGGAATTAGACTATGCTAATACAAGTATGCACAATACACAATTGCGTTTAGACAACTTAGCATCAAGTGAAATTGATTTCATCAACCTTGATAACTACGACCCAAAACGTTCTAATTGGAAACGAGACGACCGTTACGTTACCTACAACAACGACTTTTATGCGCAATTAGATTACACCGTTGGACCTCTTTCGTTGAGCGTTGGCGACCGCGTAATGTGCTACCGCTACAAACAAGGCGAAGAAGATATCAAAAATCCTTACAACCTAATAGTTGCAAGTGCAACTCTTACTCCCAACTGGCACCACCAGATTCAAGGTTCGTATTACCGTCGCTTTAATTCGCCCGACTATATTGATATACACAGTTCTATACGCTACAACGGCTTCGGAAGCTCTGCTACCTTAGGCAACAAAGACCTTGATTATCAACCTGCCGACGTTTACCGCTTGATGTATACCTATTCTACAAAGAAATTCTGGGCTTCGTTAATTGGACGTTACATCGACACTCGCGACAGAGTGGTAGAAACCGAAGGCTACTATCTCAACCAACCAATTACCACATATACCAACGACCCCACATCATACAGCATCACCAATGTTGACGCTGCTTTTACATTTGCCCTCAACAAAACTTTATCGTTTAACATTGGCGGCAGTTACTACAATCAAGACCTCACAGGCGAAAATGCCGAATACTACTACGCACGCATCTCTCCTATCGTAACTCTGCCCGGCAACTTTAAAATCAACGCTCAGGCTATTTGGTGCAGCGACAAGAGTCCCGAAAAACTCATCACCGATACCGACGTATACGCAATGCTTGCTATACAAAAGACATTCTGGAATCATCTGACCATTGCTGCTCAGTGGCACGACATATTCTGCAAAGACCTCTCAACAGGTAACTTTAGAGTAACATACCGTTTTTAACAATAAAATGAATTAACCAATCAATAATCAATATTTTTTATACAAAAGAAAATGAAAAGGCTATTATCCATTACAACAGCATTAACAGCAGCATCACTGTTATTCATCGGCTGCGCAGGCAACCAAGACACTAAACTCCGCAGTTTCGACCAACTTGCAGGCAAAAAAATTGTAGTTCAAAAAGGAACTATGTTTGAAACCATTATGAAAGAGCAATATCCAACATACAGCGTTAAAACAGTTCCAACATTTTTTGGCATCTACAAAACTCTTGTTTCGGGCGAAGCTGAATATGGATTAGACGAAGATGTGAGTGCATCGCTGATTCTTGCCGGTGGATTATCTATCGACACATCGTTTACCAACCTGCCCCCTGTGCCTATGGGTGCAATTTTCAACAAAAACAATACTGAACTCAAACAGCAGTTTGACGAGTTTCTTACCGAATTGGATCAGAGCGGACAGCTTGCCGAAATCCGCACAAAATGGTTCAATTGCATAGCTCCATCGTCGCAACCTGTTCCCAAGGCTCTTAGCACCGAAGGCACACCAATCAAGGCCGCTATCGAAGCCGACTTTCCTCCATTCAACCTCAAAAACGGTAAAGACGTTTCGGGTCTTGATGTAGAATTGCTTACAATGTTTGCCAACCGCATTGGCCGTCCTGTACAATTCATCATCATGCCGTTCGACGAACTTATTCCCGCAGTGGAGCAAGGAAAGGCTGATATGAGTATCTCTGGTATTTCAGAAACCGAAGAACGCAAACAGCATGTTACGTTTTCAAAGCCTTACAACCAAACACACATGCTAATTGTATCTCTCAAGAAAGAACACTAACACTTTATAAATTAATAAATGCAGCAGTACAATTTCCCCAAAATAATTTTAAAAACCGGCAAAGACCGTAGTATCAAGCGTCTGCACCCTTGGATTTTTTCAGGTGCGATAAAAAACAACGTCGGAAACCCCGTTGAGGGCGACGATGTGGCAGTGTACGACAGTAGCAACAATTTTCTTGGTCTCGGACACTACCAAAAAGGCGGCAGCATCAGCGTGCGCGTATACTCGTTTGACGAGGTAACTCCCGACCGCGAGTTTTGGAGAGGCAAGATAGCCACAGCCATTGAACTGCGCCGTCGCTGCGGATACTTAGACAACAAAGAAACCAACGTTTGCCGAATTATTCACGGCGAAGGCGACGGTTTTCCGGGTTTTATATGCGACTACTACAACGGCACAATCGTTTTTCAGTCGCATAGTTGGGGAATGTACAAGTTGGAAGAGATGTTTGCCGAAATATTTAAAGAGACACTCGGCACAAAAGTAACCAACATATATTCCAAAAGCGAGAAAACCCTTCCCAAGAGCAACGAGATAACAGCCGAAAACCGTTTTTTGCTCGGTTCGCAGCCCGAAGGCGTGGTGATGGAATACGGCACTAAGTTTTATGTTAATGTGGTGGAAGGTCAAAAAACCGGCTATTTTATCGACCAACGCGAAAACCGTCACCTCCTTCAGCATTACAGCAAAGATAAAAGCGTATTGAATATGTTCTGCTACACAGGAGGATTCTCTGTGGCAGCATTGGCAGGCGGCGCAAAAGACGTTACAAGTGTAGACGCATCTCAAATTGCCATCGACCTTACCAAACGAAATGTTGAGATGAATTTTCCTAATTGCACCAACCACAATGCTTTGGCTGTGGACGCATTTGACTATCTCGACCATTTGGAAAAAGACCGTTACGACCTTATCATCCTCGACCCGCCCGCATTTGCCAAACACGCAAGCGCAATGAATCAGGCAATTAAAGGTTACACACGTATCAACCGCGCCGCATTAGAACGCATTGCGCCAAACTCTATTATGTTTACATTCTCGTGCTCGCAGGCTATCGACAAACTCACTTTCCGTATGGCTGTGATGGAGGCGTCGATTCAGGCAGGACGCAAGATAAAGATTCTACACCAACTCACCCAACCCGACGATCATCCCATCAGCATTTATCATCCCGAAGGCGAATACCTTAAAGGATTGGTACTTTTTGTAGAATAATTAAAGCAAAGGTTAATATGTACACGCAATCTCTTACCAACTATCACCGCAACCAAACAGTAGAAGTTAAGATAGGCGGCGTAACCATCGGCAGCAACAACCCTATAAAGGTGCAGACAATGTGCAACACCTCCACAGCCGACGTGGAAGGCACTGTGGCTCAGATTACTAAAGTTGCAAAAAACACCACTTGCGACATTATCCGCGTAACCGTTCCCTCTATCAAAGACGTTGACCACCTCCGCGAGATAAAGAACCGCCTTAATAGCCAAGGCATTAATATTCCTGTGGTGGCAGACGTGCATTTCAATTCTGAGATTGCATTCCGCTGCGCCGAGATTGTGGAAAAAGTGCGTATCAACCCCGGAAACTTTTGCAGCCACACAAATCCCTGCACCACCGAAAAAGAGTTTAACGACGAGGGTGCGGCTATCAAAAAACGCTTTACAGAGTTTTTGGAAGTTTGCAAGGCTCACAATTGCGCCGTCCGCATAGGCACCAACCACGGTTCGCTTTCGGCAAGAGTATTAAACCGTTACGGCGATACTCCCGAAGGTATGGTGTTTTCGGTGATGGAGTTTTTGAGAATTGCAAAACGTCAGAACTTCAACAATATAGCCATTTCGCTAAAATCGAGCAACCCCTTTGTGGCAATACGCGCCGCAAGGCTTTTGGTAGAGGAACAAAACAAGGAGGGTCTCTCCTACCCTCTCCATCTTGGTGTAACAGAGGCAGGCGAAGGCTCCGACGGACGTTTGAAATCAGCGGCAGGCATTTCGCCCTTGCTCTGCGACGGCATTGGCGGCACTATCCGCGTTTCGCTTACCGAAGACCCTGAGTTTGAGATTCTTCCCGGCCGTCAGTTTGTGGATTACACCAATTGGCGCAGCGAGCATAAGCCATTGCCCGAAATTCCGCTATTTTACGATCCGTTTCATTACCAAAAACGCGAATCCATAGCCGTGGGCAAAATCGGAGGCGGCAACATTGCCACAGTAGCCCTCTATGCCGACAAACCCGAACAAGCCGAGGAATACAGCCGCAGCGTAAAACAATTGATGGAGGCAAAACGCCTTCCCGACGTAATAATTACCCCCGAAACCGCTGGCGTTACCTTTATCGATGAAGACTCAGATTTTGCCCTCATCGCAAAAAACAATAATGCAGAAACCGTCTTTGTTGCCGCACCCAAAAACCGCAACAAGATAGGCGCATTCCGCTACATTTTTTACCAATTACAGCAACACGGCATAAAGAATCCTGTGCTACTGTGTCCCGACTTGGGCGAGGTGAATGCCGAATTTGATTCGTTTGCCCCCGTAGCCGAGGCAGCGGGCGTGTTTATCGATGGTTTTGGCGACGGAATATGCCTCAGCGCACGCCGTGGCGTAGAAAAAGCCGTGCGTATGGGATTTGATATCTTGCAAATAAGCCGTCTCCGCATATCAGGCAACGAATATGTATCATGCCCCGGCTGTGGACGCACACTCTACGACCTTCAAGCCACTGTAAAAAAGATAAAAGCCGCCACAGCCAAATATTCAAACCTCAAAATCGCTGTTATGGGCTGCATAGTAAACGGTCCGGGCGAAATGGCAGACGCAGACTTTGGCTACGTGGGCGACGGAGTGGGAAAAATTTCGCTCTACAAAAACCGCCAACTTGTGAAAAAATCTATCCCACAGGAGCAAGCAGTGGACGAATTGATAAAATTAATCGAAAATTCATAGTAATTTGCCAAACTCGGCTTTTTTTTTGTAAATTTAATATTGGAAAAAAAAACTTTTTGTAAATTTACAACCTAATATTTTTGTTATGAGACGAGTTGGACTATTAATCTTGATTTTTGTAGTGTCGGTGGCGGTAACAGACCGGTCAGTAAAAGCCGACAACGAGATAAAGGTAGAGGGCATATTTCAAGGCGAAAACCTTTTTATCATGAACCCCTTTGCCTCGAGCGGTGTGGGATTTTGCATCTACGAAGTGCAGGTAAACGGCAAAACGTCGAGCGACGAAATCAACTGCAGCGCGTTTGAGATAGATTTTTCGGCTTTTCACATGAAGCCCGGCGACCCTGTAAACGTGGTGATCAAGCACAAAGAGGGTTGCACTCCCAAAGTGCTAAATGCCAACGTGCTTAAGCCCAAAACCACGTTTAACACCACCCAAATTAAAATAGACAAGGCGGGCAACATTTCGTGGACCACCAAAGATGAGATGGGAAGTCTACCCTTTATTGTGGAGCAATTTAAATGGAAAAAATGGATTACAGTTGCTCAAGTAGAGGGCAAAGGCGTTCCAACACCCACAAATTACACAGTTAAAGTCAACCTACACAGCGGAATCAACAAGTTTCGCGTTAAACAGATAGACTACACCAAAAAGCCGCGTTACACTCCCGAAGTAACCGTCAACAACCTCCAACCCGACGTAACATTCCAACCCGGCAACAACGGCAAAACCACAGGCTCGGTAACATTCTCACGCTCTACCGATTACGAAATCTATGATTTCTATGGAAAACGCCTCGCCAAAGGTACTGGCACTATGGTAAACGTATCCTCATTCCCCAAAGGGACGTACTTTATCAATTATGATTCCAAGAGCGAATCGTTTGAGAAGAAATAATTTTTGCAAAACATCCACCCCCAGCATTTTGGGTAAAAAATCACCGAACATAACGTTCGTTCAGATTAATTTGGACATCCTGTAACTTTGCAAACTATCCATTTGATTTTAAAGGAACGTTCTGTAACTTTGCAAACTATCCATTTGATTTTAAAGGAACGTTCTGCAACTTTGCGAACTATCCATTTGAATTTAAATGAACGTTCTGCAACTTTACGAACTATCCCTTTGCATTTAAAGGAAGTTCTGCAACTTTGCAAACTATCCCTTTGCTTTTAAAGGAACGTTCTGCAACTTTGCAAACTATCCATTTGCTTTTAAAGGAACGTTCTGCAACTTTGCGCAACGTCAAAAAG
>JAGCDD010000108.1 GCA_017651345.1 Bacteroidales bacterium
CACTATCGGTTCACCATTGCGCAACCCGTTGCCCGCACCCGCGACCGCAAACCCGAGCAGGCAATGCTTGAGCAGTATGTGGCCAATTTCGAGAAAATTCTGAAGGAATATCCCGAGCAGTGGTTTAATTATTATGAGTTTTGGAAAAGCTGACACTGACACTAACACTGACGAAGACACAGAATTATATAATAAAACAGAATGTGAAATTTTAATATTTAAAGAAATGGCGGCTGCGAGAAATTTTAAGGAATATCCTGTTTGGAAAGATGCTATCAAATTATCTTCTGATATTTATATCAATACCGACTGATTTCCTTTGGATGAGAGACGTGGCTTGTGTTCGCAAATGCAACGGGCCGCGGTTTCTATTGCGTCAAACATAGCAGAAGGTGCCGCGCGTTCTTCGAAATCAGAATTTAAACGATTCCTTGAGATATCATTAGGCAGTTCATATGAACTTGAGAGTCAGTTGATAATCGCTAAAAACATTCATTATCTTGATGACAATAATGCCGACAAGTTGATAATATTTGTTCAACATATTGAAAAGCAATTATCAGGATTCATTAATTCATTGAAAGAAGATAAAAATGATACAAAATCGAAATGAAACGCCTGCCATTTGTGATTTTTGTGTTTGTTTGTATAGAGTTATTTTTCGTTGGCGTTAGTGTCAGTGTTTTTAGTTAGTGTTATAAAATTATGAAACTATTTCCTGCATTAGAGAAGATGTATACCAAAGAGCACCAATCAGCTCTTGAGGCGCAGAGGCTTGCGCATTTCATTGCCGGCGCGCCGGTGGTTTTTCAGGTATCGCGCCTGATGATTAAGTTTGGCATTCTGAAGGCTTTGGCCGATAGCAAAAACGGTCTTACGCAGAGCGAGATTGCCAACAAGTGTAAACTATCGGAATATGCCGCACAGGTGCTGCTGGAAGCATCGTTGTCGATAGGCACGGTGATATTCGCCAACGAGCACTATCAGATTACAAAAGCTGGTTGGTTCCTTATCAACGACACAATGGTTAACGCCAATCTCAACTTCAATCACGATGTCAACTATTTAGGACTGTTCAAGTTAGAAGAGTCGCTCTTGAACGGCAAGCCGGAGGGATTGAAAGTGTTCGGAGAATGGCCAACTATTTACGAAGGATTGTCGCAACTGCCGCCCGAGGTGCAGAAAAGTTGGTTCGGATTCGACCATTTCTACAGCGACAACTCGTTTGCCGAAGCCTTGAAAATCGTTTTCGCCAACCATCCGCGCACTTTGCTCGACGTTGGTGGCAACACCGGCCGTTGGGCTACGCAGTGCGTTACGTTCAACAAGGATGTGAACGTCACCATTATGGACCTTCCGCAACAGATTGCGATGATGAAAAAACAGACCGCCGGACTCGACGGCGCCGACCGCATCCATGGCCACGGAGCCAATCTGCTTGACTCTGCAGTGCCGTTCCCAACTGGATTCGACGCCATTTGGATGAGTCAGTTCCTTGACTGCTTCTCGGAGGCCGAAGTGACTAGTATCCTGACACGCGCCGCACGCTCGATGGACAAATCATCGACAGTGTTCATTATGGAGACGTTCTGGGACCGCCAACGTTTCGAGACCGCCGCCTTCGACCTGACTATGACGAGCGTTTACTTCACCGCAATGGCCAACGGCAACAGCAAGATGTACCATTCCGACGATATGACGCGCTGCATTGAGGCTGCCGGTTTGCAAGTTACCAAGATACACGATGGTGTTGGTCTTGGACATTCGATTATGGAGTGCAAATTGAAGTAAAAAAGTGAAAGAGATTTTTTAAATTTGATACAATAATTAAGAATTTTAAAACGAATTAGAAAGAGTATAAAATTGAATATTAAATAATTGAGCTTACGCTCTTATTCTCTTTTGTCAAAATCTGGTAAATTTTAACTGCACGAGAATAAGCAGGCGAGAGGTTCACGTCTTCGGGCGTGAGCCATTTCGTGCTTATTAGTGCAAGGGTTTACCAGAGCCTGACAAAATAATAGGCAAACAAAACGGAATGGCGAACGCTTTTCTTTTTTCAAGTGCTTATTGATGAGAAGTGGGTGAAATGCTCTTCAACAAAGCACTAAAAGATGTTTTATAAACTCATAAAAACAAAACGAGACCCATGGCTTTCACAGCCTGATTGCCCTATTCTGAACCTTGTAAAGTACATAGAGGATAAAGGCAAAATGCGAGATGCTCAAAATGAAGCCATTAAAACTTACTTGTTTCTCAAAATCGCATGCGAAAACAAACCATTAGCGGAGATTTTCAAAAAAGGTCTGTTCAATACACTTACTGACAGCGATATTGACAATCTGTCTATGTCGGCCGAGGCTCGCCAAATATTGAAATCGAGTCCTGCAGCTATTGCCTTGTATGAATTCGCTTCGTCAAAAGATGACCAAGGAAACGTGATTGCAAAGCAATTGGCATCTTCTATACTTGAGAAACCACAAGAAATAGATTTTGACGCTGTAATCCACAAAATATTCTATGGCGTAAGCTATCCTGACTATGTTTTCAGTTTGCCGATGGGGGCTGGCAAAACTTATTTGATGGCAGCTTTTATTTATCTCGACCTATATTTTGCGCAGCAAGAGCCAAATAACAAAGCCTTTGCACACAATTTTATGGTATTGGTACCCTCGGGGCTCAAAACATCTGTTATTCCAAGTTTGAGAACCATACAAGATTTTGACCCTTCGTGGATTATTCCTGAACCTGCCGCAAGCAAACTCAAACGGGAACTTAAGTTTGAGATGCTTGATGAGAATAAAAGTGAAAAAAAGTCAAACCGAACCAAGAATCCGAATGTTCAAAAAATAGCAGCACATGAGCCTTTGAGCGAATTATTTGGATTTGTGGCAGTTACTAATGCCGAGAAAGTTATTTTAGACAGAATAGATAAAGATGTTCAACACCCAAGTTTATATTCAAAGGATGAATTAAAGAAGATTGAGGTTGCAAATGAACTTCGTAATAAAATAGGAAAAATCCCGAACCTTTCCATTTTGATTGATGAAGTGCACCATGTGGCATCGTCCAACGATGACGACGAAGCAAAACTCCGTTCGGTAGTAAATAAATGGACTGAAAACAATACCATAACAACAGTGCTTGGATTCTCAGGCACACCGTATCTGGACAAAAAAGAAACAACAAACATTTCTGACAATCAAATATTTAAAACATCAGAAATGTCAAATATTGTGGATTATTATCCGCTTGCAAACGGCATTGGCAACTTTCTGAAAGTACCCAAGATTATAAAATCAGACAGCAACAGCCGCACGGAAATCGTAGAAAAGGGGGTCCGCAAGTTCTTCGAACTATATAAAGACACCGTTTTCAACAACGGAACTTGCGCAAAACTCGGCATTTATTGCGGAAAAATAGAGACTCTCGAAGAGGTTATTTACCCACTTGTAAGCCAGCTGTGCACGGAGTTTGGACTAAATGCAGATGAATCCATTTTAAAATTTCACGATGGCAATGAAAATTATCCTGAACCCAACAATGCCAGGTCCGAATTTGCCGCATTAGACAAGGCTATGTCTAAAAAACGAATCGTTTTGTTGGTTCAGATTGGAAAAGAAGGATGGGATTGCAAAAGTCTAACCGGAATAATCTTATCGCAAGAAAAAGATTGTTCACAGAATATGGTTTTGCAGACTTCGTGCCGTTGCTTACGCGAGGTGATAGATGCAAAGGATGAAACCGCACTAATATATCTTAATGCTCAGAATTATAAGTATTTAGAGAAACAATTGCAGAAACAGCAACACATTACAATTGATGAATTCCAAAAAAAGAAGAAACAAGGCGAAACAATTACACTTAACCGTTACGACCGAACAGAGTATTTGCATTTGCCCAAAATGGAGTTCTACCAACTGCATGTAAATTATTCCGAAGAAACTACTGCTGTTGCAACTGCTGAAACCACAAATCAAGAAATTGCTCTATCCACGGATTCGGCAAAGATTCTGCAACCAATTGATACGGAATGGAAGATAACCTCTAACGGGCTTGAATGTGTAAACACTCAAGTCGATAGTAGCGAACACGGTTCGGAACCGGCAGATTTCAACCAGTGGCTATATCGTGTTTCAAAAGAGAGTTTTGGCAATATATCTATGCAAGATTTATTAGCCCAAGCCGATGCCTTGTCCAAAGTTTTTGAAACAATAACATATAAGTCTGAGGCAGACAGCCTATTTTTCAGTTCTCATTACAACCTTTCCAAAGTTAATTCAAACATCCGCAAGGCGTTTTACGACAAGCGAATATTGAAAGTAACCGACGAACTGATTGGCGAAAAGGCAGAATTGCTTCACATCAGTAATAAAACAGCTTTTTCACCCATTGAAATAGCCAAAACTGACGAGCCGAAATACTACCCCGAAAAACAAAAAGTGGAGAACATACACAAGGAAGATACTGGCGAAATTTTGATTGATGAAAATACTCAAAATGCCATAGCTGCATTGGAAGCTGCGGGGCAAACTGAAATGGCCGATACTTTACGCAGTCAACACGTCTCTGATACCAACAAGGATATTTCATATCACTATTTGCCATATCGGATTGACAGCAACTTCGAATCAGAGTTTCTTTCAAGAGTTTTGACGTTGCAATGTGTTCAGGACAAAAAATTAGAAGTCTATTACAACGGCGATGGACAATTTACCGAGTTCCGCATCGATTGCTATAAGCAAAACGACAATAATCAGTGGGGATATATCGGAAAATACACACCCGATTTTTTGATTATCAAACGAGATGATAACAATCAAATTTACAAGGCATTGATAGTGGAAACCAAAGGCGAAATCTATGCTAAGGACGAAAATTTCAAAAACCGAAAAGCTTTTGTAGAATCAGAATTTCTGAAAGCCAACAATGACAAATTCGGTTACAAACGCTTTGACTATCTCTATTTGGAAGACACACTAAACGAAAACGAGCGAATTATCAAAACCAACGAAATCATAACATCATTTTTTAACGAATAAAAATAACAGACTATGGCAGTAAAATATATTCCATTCTTCCCCGAACCAATTGAAGGACAAGCGATTCTCGACAACTTTAGCCGCACGTTACGCTACAAAGGCAACACCGATGTGAAAGGCCGTTTGCAACGTGGTATGCCATATTATGAATTGGAAACCGTAGAGACTGTAGGCAAACAAGACACCGAAAATATGGTTATTCGTGGCGAATGTCTTTCGGCTTGCGCATACTTGAAAGACAATGGCATTAAAGTGGATTTAGTGTATATCGACCCGCCTTTTGCCAGTGGTGCCGACTATGCCAAGAAGGTTTATATCCGCCGCAACCCTAAAATTGTAGAAGAGATAGCAAAGGCGGAGGAAGAATTGGATATAGACGAACTCAAAGCCTTTGAGGAAAAAATGTATGGCGACGTGTGGGACAAGGAAAAATACCTCAATTGGATGTACGAAAACCTTATTGCCATTAAAAGTGTAATGAGCGACACCGCGAGCATTTACATTCATTTGGACCACCATATTGGTCATTATGTAAAGATTTTGATGGATGAAATTTTTGGGGAAGATAATTTTCAAAGAGAAATCATTTGGGACATTCAAGTCTTATCAGGGTTCAAAACACTTGCCCCGAACTGGGTAAGAGGACACGATGTTATCTATTATTACTCAAATAGCGATGATAGAATTTTTAATAAAATATTTCTGCCTCATACAGAGAAATACTTGCAAATGTTTAATCGTGAAGATGCAAATGGCAGAAAATATATGGTTGCACACGGACAAACGCGATATTTGGATGAATTGAAAGACGGTAAACCGTGTGGAGATGTTTGGAATGACATAATGTCTTTTCAACAGCAACCTACTTCCGCAGAAAAAGTTGATTACGCGACGCAAAAGCCAGAAACCTTGTTGGAGCGCATTATCAAAGCAAGTAGCAACGAAGAAATGTTGGTTGCCGATTTCTTTGGAGGCTCGGGTGTAACAGCAAAAGTCGCCAACGATTTGGGTAGAAAATTCATCCATTGCGACATCGGCATCAACAGCATACAAACCACAAGAGACCGCTTGGTGTCTGCAGGGGCAAGTTTCAAAGTGATGGAAATAAAAGATGGCGTACAACTATACCGGAACCCTGTGCAAACAATGGAAAAGATTAAATCTCTCATTCCAGGCTTGAAAAACGAGGACAAGGTTAATGAGTTTTGGGAAGGTTACATTAGTGATAGCAAACTTGGCAAAGTGCCCGTATATGTTCCTAATCTGATGGATAGCAGCAGCAAATTGCTCGACGAAGTAATGATGAACCGGATTCTTCATGAAGCAATTCCCGATTTGCCCAACGATATTAAGAAAGTGATTATCTATTACATAGATATCACGAGCAAAGAAGAAATCGAAAAATTCATCAGCGACGACAAATCAACACTTATGGAAATAGAGTTGCGCGATTTGAAAGACGTTCTCGACGATGTGGTGATTGAAGATTACGCAGAGTTTGAATGCAAAAAGGCCACACAGGAATTAATGGGGCAGAAAGTAGAAACAGATGGCTTTGTTATTGAAATTAATAAATTTATAAGCGACCGCGTAACGCAAAAAATCGATGACTACAACAAAAAAGCATTAGTCAACGACAAAAAAGGCACATTCAAACCCATAGAAATAAGTCAGGACGGATTAGAGCTCATCGAGTTTCTGTCGGTGGATTGCTCCGCAGCCGAAGGCGAATGGCATAGCGACAGCGAAATCAAAATCGATAAAAATGGCTATGTGATTGTGAATGGTCAAAAAACAAAGTCTTTCTGGAACGGAACAATCAATAGTGAAAAGAAACCATTACGCCTTAAAATTAGAAATATCTGCGGGGACGAAACTGAATGGAAAATAGAATAGTATAATGAACAAATTCCAAAAAGCGTTCGTATTGTAATTCAACTGATTGATTTCAAAAACACCTTAAAAGTATTCCGCTGCAACTGAGCCTAAAACATTTTGAGATTTTTGACATAACCACTCTTTTATCTCAAATTTTATGCAAATACCACATCCCAATGTGCCAATCGACACATTGGGATTTTTCATATTTTTACTAAAACAAAAAAATAAAATTATGGCTCGAAGAGGATTGTCAAAATCAAAATACGTGGCGTTTTGCTCGTGCGAAAAGTTGTTATGGTTACGAGTTTATAAATCGGAACTTGCCGAAGTTGATGAAGCATCACAGGCACGGATGGATAC
>JAGCDD010000109.1 GCA_017651345.1 Bacteroidales bacterium
CAAAAACTTTCTGTACAGCATAATAAATCAAGTTTATTTGCCGCAAAGATAGTCATTTAATCAACATTATCCAAAAAAAATCGGGACTTTTTCCTAAATTTTAAGGGGCAAAATCGGGACTTTTTCCGTTTTTTAAGAGGTAAAAATCGGGACTTTTTCCCCCCCCTACACATTCCTATACCTATTAAACAATTTCTCTAATGCCTCGAATACTTTGGCTTTGATTTCGGCTCGCTGGGGCAGGAAGGGGTTGAGGGGCGGAAGGACGCTGGCAAGGGCAGTGCCGGTAGAACTTATGTAACCGTCGGATTCTGACTGCGAAAGGTAGGCGCGGGTTTCGGGCTCTTTGAGATTGTAGAAGGCGATGATGGTTTTTAGTTCGGCTTCTTTCTGTTCGGCGATAAACTTGTCCCATTCGTCAAAAACGTCGCCCTTGGAGGCTGTCATTCGGTCGATAAAATGCTGTATCAAATCTATCTTGTCGCGGAGGTCGGGACTGGCTTTTACGGCTTTGGAAATCTTTACAACTATCTCCTTGTCGGCGCAGTTGTTGTCGTGATACTCCTTTACAAGCATCAAAATGTATTCGATGGAAACTTGAATCTGTTTTACCAATTCCATTTCAAACACAAGGTCGTCGTTGATGTTGGTGTTGTCGCCTTTGGGGTCGCCTTTGAGTTCGTCGCGAAGGTCTTGGTAAATGCTTGTAAAATTCTGAACCTGACCCACTTTGATAATCTTTTTATCGTCGGTGAACTCATCGAAAATAGATAACAAATTGTTCATTTTGAGGAACGCGCCAAAAAGTCGTACAAAATCTTTTTTAGCCTCCAAATCGAGCGTATGGAAAAATGATTCGGTAGGCTCAAACTTTTGGAGCAATTCGTCCACAATTTCGGTGTAACCCGGATGATGTTTGCCGTCGGCGGTGGTGTAGCCGTTGTAATAGTCGGCAAAGGGTCGCAGGATTACATAGCCCGCCGCGTCTTTGTCGCCAAAGAGCGAGAGTGCGCGGTTGGTTTCGGCTTCGAGGTTGCGGAAGTTGACAATGTTGCCGCAATTTTTGATGGAGTTGAGTATGCGGTTGGTGCGGCTGTACGACTGCAAAAGTCCGTGCATTTTCAGGTTTTTGTCAACCCAAAGCGTGTTGAGCGTTTTGGCGTCAAAACCCGTGAGAAACATTCCCACAACGATTATCATATCCAATTCGCGGTTTTTTACACGCAAAGAAACGTCTTTGTAGTAGTTTTGGAAACTGTCGCCGTTGAGCGAATAGTTAACGCCAAACATCTTGTTGTAGTCGTTGATGGCAGAAAGAAGCGCGTCGTATGCGGCGGGGCTTTTGGTTTTGAGTTCCTCAATGTTTTCGGGCGATTCGGCAGTGTCGTCGATGATGTCGTCGTCGAAACTTTCAGCCTCCTCCTCGTTGGCTCCGTAGGTGAAAATGGTGGCTATTTTCAGACGGTTGTTTATTGGCAACGCCTCTTGCTGACGCTTGAATTCTTTGTAATACTCTATTGCCATCTCCACGCTGTCGGCGGCAAATATCGAGTTGAATCCGCCCACACGGTATTTCTGTTTTACTTCGGTGGCGCGGCGGCGGCTTTTTACAACCTCCTCAACGTTTTGTATGCGGCTCATAACGTAGGCTTCGGCGCGTTTGGTTTTGGCGGCGTAATGTTCCAAAACATATTTTACGTTGTTGGTAATGCGGCGGGGGTCGTGGAGAGCCTCTTTGGTTTCGATTCCCCAAACTTGCTCGTCTTTAACGTCGTCTTTCATACGCATTGTGCGGATGTAGTCGATGTGAAATTTTAGTACGTTACGGTCGCGGATGGCGTCGATGATGGTGTAGGTGTGCAGTTTGTCGCCAAAAAGGTCGGCGGTGGTCTTGCGCGACGCTCCGATGTTTTCGGCAAAAATTGGCGTTCCTGTAAATCCAAACATCATATAACGCTTGAATTTTTTTACAATCACCTTGTGCATATCGCCAAACTGCGAGCGGTGGCACTCGTCGAAAATCAACACCACGCGACTATCAAGACAGTTGAGGCTGTATTGTGGACTTTTTTTATTAAGGAGTATTGAGAGTTTTTGTATTGTGGTGATGATTATGTGGCATTGGCTGTCGTTGAGTTGACGGTGAAGCACGCCGATGCTGGTGTTTGAATTGGCACATTCTGGCTCAAAATTGTCGTACTCCTTCATTGTCTGATAGTCGAGGTCTTTGCGGTCAACCACAAAAAGTACCTTGTCGATTTCGGGCATACGCGATGCTATCTGCGCCGTCTTAAACGATGTGAGTGTTTTGCCGCTGCCTGTGGTGTGCCAAATAAAACCGCCCGCGTCGCGTGTGCCTTCCTGACGGAGATTGATGGCGCGGCGTATGCGCAAAAGTATGTTTTCGGTGGCGGCTATCTGGTAGGGACGCATCACCATAAGGTTTTTGTCAACGGTAAATACGCAAAAGCGCGTCAAGATGTTGAGGATGGTGCTTTTGGCAAAAAACGTGCGGGCAAAGTCGGCGAGGTCGGCAATGATGTTGTTTTGTTCGTCTGCCCAAAAGGATGTAAACTCCCAACTGTTGCAGTCTTTTTTGGCTTTGCTCTGACGCTGTCCCGATTGCTCTTTTACGTGTGCGTAGCGCGTGGTGTTGGCGTAGTATTTGGTGCTGGTGCCGTTGCTGACAACAAAAATCTGAACATAGTTGAACAGTCCGCAACCCGACCAAAACGAATCTCTGCCGTAACGGTTTATCTGGTTGAACGCCTCTTTGATGTTGACTCCGCGCCGTTTTAGTTCGATATGAACCATTGGCAAACCGTTGACGAGGATTGTAACGTCGTAGCGGTTTTTGTGTGCCCCATCATCGGCAACATACTGATTTATAACCTGCAACTGATTGCGGTACGGATTGGCGGCATCTATGAGGTCGATGTTTTTGGTGGAGCCGTCGTCGCGTGTAAAGGCAAATGTGCGGGTCTGTTGAATTTTTATGGTGCAGTCCTCAATTACATCGTTGCTGACGCTTGTGCCGGTGTTGGCGTCGCAGGCAATATTCTGCTTGAAAAACCTTTGCCACTCGCCGTCGGTAAACTGTATGCCGTTGAGTTCAGAGAGCCTCTGGCGCAGGTTTTCGATCATTTCGGCTTCGGTGTGAATGGCTGGCGTGCCGTAGCCTTGCGCCGAAAGTGTGCGGATGAGTTCGCTTTCGAGACGCGCCTCGCTCTGGTATTCGTCGTCGTTGCGGAGAACGGGCGAATACTGCGCTACAACGGTGCGGTTTTGCTCTTCGATGATAATGGACTGCTTCATAATATTTGACAAATAATAGTTTTAAGTTGACAATTAGGATTTGAACGTTAAAAGTTGTTCGCGATAATACTCGTATTGCTTTCGCCGCAGAGCCAACTCCTTTTCAATGTTCTCGATTAAGGCGGTGAACTTATCGAGGATTGAAACTATGGAGTGCTGGGTGGCGAGGGGGGGAATGGGGATTGTTACTGATTCAACAACCTTATTGTCCAATGTTGGAATACCTGCGTGGCGCACTTTTGTTTTTAGTTGATGTTCGCAGCCAATTAAATGGTAGAATAAATATTTACTTCTAATACTATCATTTTGACAAATACAAAAACAACCATCAGAAGACCAAAAATCTACATCACAAAAACCTACCGTTCCTGCCGAAGCACCAACATTTATAACCATTACGGTATTAGCGGGACGATTTGATGAATGATAAAAACCAATTGGTTCAATTCCACCGTGATAAACAGGAAAACCATTTTCTGTATCTAATTGTTTAGTGGTTAATCGTTTTCCCCTTTTGATTTCTGCCACCTCCCCCAACTTCTTCCATTCCACACCTTCCACGTCATCGAGCGAAAGCAATTTTTCGCGGTAATGCTCGAATTGTTTTCGGCGCAAGTTGAGTTCGGCGGTGAGGTTGGCGGTGAGATTGGTGAAATGGTCAAGGATTTCAACAATGCGGGTTTGAATGGCGAGAGGTGGAACGGGGAGTTGAAAATCTTTCACATCTGAAATATGAACGTGAGGAACACCACCACCTTTTTTGGTTGCATAAATCTGTTCTTGAAGATTTCGCAGACAATAGTATAGGTAGCGAGTAAATAGATTTTCTTTGCCCTTTATAGAAAAAGCATCATTTACAAAGATCTTTTGATTCCAATATTGAACAAAACCTGCACCGGCACCACTTCCGGCGATTGTAATAGTTTCTCCATCTCGATTATATTGGTTGCAATAAAATGCTGGTTCTCTGCCTCCTGAAATAACAGGATATTCACCTTCAACTGAATTGGCTTTTGTCAATGACGTACCACGTTGCATTTCGCACACCTCCCCCAACGTTTTCCATTCCACGCCATTGGGACACATCTGATTTATAAGTTGTTGGATTTGATTCATAGCGTTTTGATTAGTTGGTTGATTTCGTTGCGCAGACGGTTGCCCTCGGTGCAGAGGGTTTCGAGGTCGGCGTTTACTTGGAGGATGTCGATTGCCTCTCGGGTGTCTTCTTGCTCCACGTAAGACGATACGCTGAGGTTATAATCGTTGGCGGCAACGTCTTGGCACGATACCAAACGTGTGAAATATTGCACCTCTTTCCTTTCGGCGTAGGCGCGGACAATGGCGTCTTGGTTTTCGGGCGTGAGAAGGTTTTTGTTGCCGTTTTTAACAAACTGACTACTTGCGTCAACAAAAAGAATATTGTTGTCGGGGCGCGCACTCTTGCGCAAAACAATTATGCAAGTGGCTATCGAAACGCCAAAAAACAGATTTTGAGGCAGTTGGATAACGGTATCCACAAAATTGTTGTTAACAAGATACTGACGGATTTTCTTTTCTGCGCCTCCACGGTAAAGCACTCCCGGAAACTCTACAATGGCAGCCGTGCCGCTCTCAGAAAGCGATTTGAGAATATGCATCGTAAATGCAAGGTCGCTTGCGCTTTTTGGGGCGAGAATGCCGGCGGGCGAATAGCGGTCGTCGTTGATGAGCAAAGGATTGGCGTCGCCATCCCATTTTTTGGAGTAAGGAGGATTTGACACAATGGCGTCGAAAGGCTCTTCGTGACGGTGTCGGGGGTCGAGCAATGTGTCGCCGCATTGTATATCAAACTTGTCGAAATTGATATTGTGCAAAAACATATTTATGCGGCTGAGGTTGTAGTTGGTGGGCACAAGTTCCTGACCAAAATATTTGATAGAATTGCGGTCGGGAACTATTTTGGCAAATTTCAGGAGCAACGAGCCACTGCCGCAAGCGGGGTCGTAAACGGCGCGGATATTCTTGTTGCCGTAAGAAGCAAGCCGCGCAAGCACTTCGCTAACTTCCTGAGGTGTAAACTGTTCGCCGCCGCTCTTGCCGCCCTCCGAGGCGTACATTTTCATAAGATACTCGTATGTGTCGCCAAATGCGTCGATTTTGTTATTGTCGTAGTCCACTTCGCCCAAATCCATCTCTGCCACACGTATAAAAACCTTGGCTAACAACTTGTTGCGGGTGAGGACGGTGTTGCCGAGTTGAGGACTGTCCACCACAAAATCGGTAAAGAGACCTTTTAAATCGTCTTCCGACGGTGTGCCGAGTGCCGATTTTTCAATCTCGTGAAAAATTGTGCTGATACGCTCGTTGAGGTTTTTGTAAGTGTCCTCTTTGTTGGTGTCGAGGCTCTTGGCAACATTGCTAAACAATTGCGACGGCAGAATAAAAAATCCCTTTTCGTCGATAGCCTGAGTGCGGGCGTTTTCTGCCTCATTGTCAGACATATCGGCGTAAGATTTGTCGCTACCGACAGCCTTCAACATTCGGTTGAAATAGGCAGTGGTGTTTTCGGAAATAAAACGGTAGAACAGGGAACTCAGGACGTAAGCCTTGAAATCCCACCCACCAATGGCACCGCGCAGATCGTTGGCGATGCCCCAAATAGTGGCGTGCAATTCGGCACGCTGATTTTGCTGTGGCATATAATCGCGCTTTTGGTGCGCTCGCTTATCTGTTTCGGCGAAAACGGGCTTCTCATACGGGCACAAAAAACGTGGACATTGACATTATCCACATTCTGAGGCCCTGAGATTGCCCGCTACAAACAGATAAGCCAAGCCCACGCCTAAGCGCAGGTTCACTTGACTTATTCGTTTTGTAGCAATGTCATCTAAAATTTCTCAGGTTTCAGAATGATACCGAATAATTAGCAAACGCTATGATTTATAATATGTTAGTAAAATGTAAATTTCTGTTTTTGTTATAATTTTTTTAGTAAAATAGCAACACCATCGTTGCTACGGTGCAAATATAGGGAAAAAAATTGGAAGGGGAAAAAATTTTTTGAGAGAGATGGGGAAAAATATTTAGCACCATACTGGCTCATTATCCCATCCATTTGGGAAACCCATTGCGGCTGTGTCGATTTCGGGGAAGGCTGTGAGGAGGGTTTTCAACTTGTTGGTCATATCGTTTTGGGGCGAGATGATGTTGAGTAGATAACGGATTATAGACAAAGCAAAATAAACACGTTGCGTACCTGATGCTGGTAATGCAATAAATTGATGTCGGGGATGACGCGGCATCAGCGGACGTATGCCGAATGAACGATTCCATAATCGGGCGTGATGTGCGCAAATATTACGTACATAAACCAATGTATGCAACCACGAGGCAAACACTATGTCGCTAACACCGAAAGCCGATGCTACATCGCGTTTTGGACGACCCGGTTTCAATTGTTGAAACAATATTGACATTGTGCCAAAAGAGGTAATTTCCAACGTCATCCAACTTGGAGGAAATGGATCAATATACTTGCTTTTAAACGCCTTTACAAATTGCTCGTCGCTTCGGTTGTACTCGTCGTTGATACTTTGAAGCGTTTTGGCGTGAAGAACAGAATTAGAAAAAAGCGTGGCATCCTCAAACCAAAATCCATCGCTTGCCATCGACATAATATACGCTACTTGTGTGCGGACTGCAATTTCTATCTGTTCAACATACGCCATAACAAGTCGGCGCAAATGACTGTCAAATTCATATATCCTCACAGCATTTTCAAATGTTGCCCCCGCCTTGAAAATATGATTATCACGGTCGGCAAGCAACGGATACCAATAGCCGCTCATCCGGTAATAACTCACCTGACGCAGCCACGCCTCAGCCTCGGTTTGGTTGCCGATCTTCAATCCACGTTGTTTTAACAATTTGATTTGATCAGCGAAAGACTGTATTTGTTTGGTATATGGAACTTTCATAGTCGTAATTATAAAAAAAGACCCACCCTGAGCGCGCTGTTCTATGGGAAGCGGGGTGAGTTTGTTAATTGCAAATATACTGCAACTTTTTTATTTCTCCAAATTATTTTGTGATTTTTTTTACATAATAATCATAATTTACTGATTATCAACAATCATCCTCACCCCCTCGCAATACCCAAACGCCCCATCAGCCACTTTTGTATCCTCGCTCAAATGTACCTCTTCTAATGCCTCGCAGAATGCAAAAGCTTCGGACTCAATTACTCGAACCGATTTTGGAATAACAACCTTTTTCAATGATTTGCAGCGGAAGAAGGCGCGTTCGGGAATGGTTTCAAGACAACCGAGGTAAATTTCTTTGAGGTTGCAACAATGCTCAAAACAGCGTTTGCCTAATTCGGTTAAATTGTCGGAGAGGTCGATGGATTGCAACGATATACAGCCCGAAAACGCCATTGCACCGATGGAAGTAACTGATTTTGAATTGGTAACAGTGCGAAGCCATTTGCTGTTTTCAAAGGCTGATTTGCCGATTTTTTCAGTTTCGGACGAGAGCGAAATGGTTTCCAAAAGGTGGCAATCTTGATAAACGCCGTCGCCAATGGAGCGGATGCCTTCGGGAAATGTGAGGCGCGTAATGTTGCCGGTG
>JAGCDD010000110.1 GCA_017651345.1 Bacteroidales bacterium
AGGCCCTTGCAGAGCGTACGTTTGTGGCGCAACATTCTACAAGGGTAATTAATTTCTTAGTAATATTTGAGATGAGGGTGAATTTTACCCCCCCCCCTATATAATATTTTATTATATTTCTATGATATAGTATCATATCTTTATTATCTGAGGTGTTAGTTATGTTTTTTTTGCGGGTCAAAGGTAAGAGGATATTTTTTATTTCCAAAACAATTTACCTAATTCTTCGATATATTGCCAAAAGATACCTTCTGATGGGTCGCAATACTCGCCATATTAATGCTGCAAATCTGCGGGGAAAGGTATTGAGGTTTCGTTTGATGTTTTTGGATGAGATTACATAGTTTACTTCGGCTTTGATGTTGTTGGGGCTGCAATATTCGCATCCTACAAGGTTGCCGTCGCCCATAAGGGTGATGCGGTTGCCTTTGATTGATATTATGCGATGAACCACATAGCGACGGTCGTCTACGTAGGCAAGGTATACTCTGCCTTTTCGTATTTGGGTAACGGGCGAAAATACAGCACTTTCGCAGCCTCCTATTATAAAAGGTAGCATTGAGTTGCCTTTTACGGGAAAAATCACCTCTCTGCCTTCGTTTACCAAGCGTATGGCTTCGGTAATTATAAAATTGTCGCTTATTGGCATGATATAGTTTTTTGACAAAGGTGCGCGGCATCGGCATCGGGCAGACATTCTAAATGCCACATTTTGATGTGTTCTATAATTGCGGTTTCGGTGGCGTGAAGGTTGTCGGCAATGGCTTTGTCCCAACGTTTGCCCGAAATTGAGGGTACAAGTGCGGCGTATGCCATAATTGCAGGTAGTGGTGTAATGCGGTTTTGAGGGGCTTGACTTAGCGATACTATTGCGCCAAGGGGCAGACTTTGATTGATGTAGCAATCTGTTTTGCCGCTCCAAGGTGTGCCAAAAACCTTTATGCCGTCGGGAAGAATGCGCACTGCAGGATTGTCGTCGTTGAGTAGAAACGACCCTTCGATATTATTGAGCCAAAGTCTTGAATGTGTAGATTTTCCTGTGCCGCTCTTACCGAGAAACATGTATGCTTTGCCGTTGTAGCCGATTACCGACGAATGAAACAAAAGGGTTGATTCTGTGGCTGTTGCCAATGCAAATATTATCATTAGGGCATTGTCGGTGGCAAAATGTTCGTAGCCGCTATAAATATATAATGTGTTGAGTTTGTAATCGTTGTTGCAGATTAAAACACCAGCTTTGCTATCTTCGAGCCAAAATTCAAACACTTGTTTGCCATCCGATAAGTGTCCGCAGATGATTTTTTGCCCTTCGTCGTTTTGGGTGAGTTCTTGGGTAAAGGGTTGTGTAAATGGTTGTTGCAAAACGTCTAATGAAAACAGCGTATTGTTGGCTTGGGCAACGGCAAAGGGTGCATAATTATCGGAAAAATAGGTGGAACTAACGCTAAATATATGTTCGGCTACTTTATAATAATTTAATTGTTTCATAGGTCTACATCTTTAAGTGATATTGAACGGTGGCGTATACGCAGCGGAATAGTTTTGAAGAAAAATGTATAATTTTCTAAACGCGCCCAAAATATATCTTTGGGGAAATGCTTAAATAATTTGAACACTTTCTTGCGATATTTTAATTGCCGTTTTACAAAATTATCGTTGAAATAATCGCTGTACCAACCAAAATTGCCGTTGCGCGATATTTCTTCAAGAATAATTTGTCCTGATTGTTGGTTTGGTGGGCATAGCATTAGACTGTTGTCCATTACGAAAATATGTTGCAACACCCACATAAGTGCGGCGGCAAATGATTTTAACTTAAATTTATCGAGAAGCGATGATATTTGTTGGCGGTCGTCGGTTGATGAACTTTTTAATAGGTAGTAATAATCGGTTATTTGCCTGAGTCCTACTCCTGCGCCAAATAAATGACGTAGGATATGAGCCATCTGCATTACTAAGGCAAATTGTACCGATGGAATATTAAAACCTTGATTTGTTAATTCAACGTTTTTGATATCGTTGTTGAGAAATTTCTGTATTTGTTTGTTGCCAAATATGTTATGTATTCCGCTCGATGGACGAAAATGCACTTCTACGGTAATGCCATCACATTGTGGGGCTAATTCTACATGGTGGTATGCTACGTAACTTCCTTTTTTGATGAGGTTTAAATTATATAGCATTTGCAAAACTTTTTCTTTGCCTCCCTCTACATAAATATCAATGTCGCCGGGCTGACGGCTGAGTGGGTTGGGGTAGAGGCGGGCATTGGCCTGACCTTTTAATATGGCGGTGAGGTGATTATGCTGAGCAAAAAACTCTGTAAGCTCTTTGGCGCGGACGTTGAATGCCTTGTTCATGCCGATGATTTTTTCGGCTTCGGCTGTCCACTGCATTGCAATATTGAGAGGAGGGGCAAATTCGCCTTTTAGTTGGCTAACTCCGCAAAATAAAACTCCCACAATAGATTGATGATGAGCGGCTTCAAAAACGTTTTTCCATTCTTCGGGCGAAAGATTTGTCTCAAAACTATCTGTAATGCCGAGCGAATATCTTAGAAGTTCAAAAAAATGTTCCATATTTATAATTTGTGGCAAAGGTGAAAATAAAAATTGAAATATTTGTTATCTTTGCCCCAAAAACATCAAAACAGATTCATCATGAACATACTGCTTATAGGCTCGGGCGGAAGGGAGAGCGCCCTCGCATGGAAAATTGCCCAATCCCCTGCCAATCTTTTTGTAGCACCCGGCAACCCCGGCACTGCCAATATCGCTAAAAACGTTAATATAAAGGTGTCGGATTTCGACGCTATCGAAAAATTTGTGATTGACAACGGCATCAACCTTGTGGTGGTGGGTCCTGAGATTCCGCTTATCGACGGCCTCGCCGACCGCCTTCTTGCTATCCCCGGCGGCAAAGCTCCTTTGGTGGTTGGCCCCAAGAAAGATGGCGCGCAACTCGAAGGCAGCAAGGATTTTGCCAAGCAGTTTATGATTCGTCACAACATACCCACTGCCAAATACAAGACCTTCAACGGCGACACTTACACTCAGGCAGTTGACTTCCTTAAAACATTGCAGCCGCCTTACGTGCTCAAAGCCGACGGTCCTGCTGCGGGCAAGGGCGTTATCATCGAGGAGAATTTCGACGTGGCCTGCAACGAGTTGAAAGAGATGTTCTCTGGCAAGTTTGGCAAATCGTCTGCCGAGGTGGTTATCGAGGAGTTCCTTTCGGGAATAGAACTTTCGGTGTTTGTGCTAACAGATGGACACGGAGGTTACACCATATTGCCCGAAGCCAAGGACTACAAGCGCATTGGCGAAGGCGACACAGGACTCAATACCGGCGGTATGGGCAGCATTTCGCCCGTTCCGTTTGCCGACAAGGTGTTTATGGATAAGATTGAAACCCGCATAATCAAGCCCACCATCAACGGACTTATCAAAGACGGTATCGACTACCGTGGTTTTATCTTCTTTGGACTTATCAACGTAAACAACGACCCCTACGTAATTGAATACAACGTGCGAATGGGCGACCCCGAAACCGAGTCGGTAATGCTTCGCGTAAAAGGCGATTTTGTAGACCTTCTTGTATCTGCCGCTCAGGGCAATCTCAATGGCAAAAAATGCGAAATCGACTCTCAAACCGCCGCCACCGTGGTGCTTGCATCGGGCGGATATCCTGAGGATTACAAAAAAGGTTTTAAGATAAACGGACTTGACCAAGTGAAAGATTCTATCGTATTTCACGCTGGCACCAAAGAGAAAGACGGCGCAATAGTTACCGACGGCGGACGTGTGCTCACCGTATCGTCGCTTGGCAACGACATTCCCTCAGCACTTCAAAAATCATTAGACGGCATTGCCAAAATATCTTTTGAAGGCGCATATCATAGAAGGGATATTGGCAAGGATTTGCTGAAATATGTGTAACCCTAAATACTCCATGCAAATGAACTCAAAACTAACTCAAATTGATGCCGCTAACGGTGTGGCAAAAGAAAAACAGAAGTACGAAAAACCGTCGTTTGAAGTAATCATTCTCGACGTCAATGCCTCGTTGCTAACTTCGAGCGGCGGCACAGGCGCAGGTTTTAAAGGTGTTGGACGTAAAAATTGGAACTAATTAATCAAATAGGAGGACATCGCAATGAAAAAGTTCTTTTTGAAATACCTGCCCGTGGTTGCAGCATTATGCATTGCCACAGCGTGCAACAAGGATGATGATTCTACAAATCCGTCAAATAATGGTGGTAACGACCATGCTAACGCCGTTGCTACCGGCACCCCGTTTACCATCAAAGCTGTGTCAACATATAGCAATTCGCTAACTAAAATTGCATACAGCGATGATATTACAACTCAAACCGTAACAATGAAGTTTACTTCTGAGGATGTGGGCAGCTATATGTTTGTTTGTGATGACGGACACTATCATATGGCTCAGTTGAAGCTTGAAAAAATAGACGAAAATGGAAATGGTATTTTCAACGGTTTTTGGGAAGAAACCGGCGAACCTACCGCTGGTACTTTGCTCACAGCCACAATAATGTACAATGGCGGTAGCAATACCTTCTTTTCCACATCTTCGCTTACCGACCTTATGCAAAATTGTGTTCATGTCTACCAAGGTAAGTTTCATTTTCAAACCGAAACAAGCGTGAGTCTCGAAGACGATATGGCGTATCTTGAGTTTATACTTGCCTCTGAGCAAAAGCAAGTGTATCTCAACGGTGTATGGTACGATATTGATGCTACGTCTCATAAGTTTTGGTATGCTGTAAAAGGCGGCAACAAGGTCTCTACCCGTCTCAAAGGAGACAAAACCCTTGAAGCCGGAAATATCTACACCATATCATGCACAAATTACGTAGACCTTGGACAAAATACAGAAATTAACAATGTCTCCAAAATACTACTATGGAGAACGAGTAACGACGGAAGATGGGAAAAACCCTCACCTGCGAAGGTAGATGTTAATTCCACCAACGACCGTTGCCCAACTTTGGAAGAATTTGAACAATTGGATGAATTGGACGACAAAATTGATGAAGATGAAAATAATATAAAAGGTATACGTTTTTACAACGACCACGGATCGTTGTTTTTGCAAGCCCGTGGTTACTATTATGATGACGGTAAATCTTTGTTTGGTACATGGGAGGAAGAGAATGAATTGGGGCAATATTGGATTGCGCCACAAGAAGATGGTAAAAAATCTTTTATGACATTTCGTATAACTACCTCAAAAGCTAAGCCACAATCTCTTACAAAGAAAGGTAGGATGAGTATGACTTCATATACTATTTATACTGGAGCTCAAGGTTCAGTTTTTGACCCGAAGACCTATTACACAGCACGCCTTGTAAAAGCATTGTAGTATCAGATACCGTCTATCATTACAAACGCCGCCCAATACAGAGGATTGGGATATTGTTGCCGTACCACTTTTTGTGCGGCAATAAATGCGGCGCGTTTATTAGCTCCGGCGGCGAGGTTTTTAAAAAACTCTACCATCAACAGCTGTGTGGATTCGTCTGCCACGTTCCAAAGACTCATCACGATGGTTTGTGCGCCGGCTTTCTTAAATCCGCGTTGCAATCCAAATACGCCTTCGCCTGTGATTTCGCCCAAGCCCGTTTGACACGCCGACAGCACCACCAAGTCGAGACCTTGAAAATCTAACCTCGAAATCTCTTTTGCGGTGAGCACTCCGTCGTCGGCACCTTCGGGAATCTCGGCATCGAGGCTTGGATTTATAGTAGAGTTGGCACCGGCAAAGAGCAATCCGCTGCAACTTAGCGAACGGTCTTCGTCGCTCTGTTGTGTGGCTGAGTAAAACGAGTATCCGGCATCTTCAATATTATCTTCATCTTCGTAAAAACCGTGTGTGCCTATATGCAATATCTTGATACCTAATCCCGAAAGCATTTTAAACGATTCTTCGGTGGCGTTGTCGTCGCTCAGTGAGTTGATTTCGTAATGGGCAGAGCGCAGAATGTCGGCAATTTGCGAAGATTCTACCTTTGTGCCTTCGAGATATGTTATTGTGTTGCCTCTGAATTTTGGACCTATCTGCGGAATATCGCGGTAGTTGCGTTGTATCGAATCGTTTATATCTTTGATACCATCCCATTCTTCTTGCGAAAAATTATACTGAATGCCGCCGTAGGTGGTGGCTTTTTTGTTGGGGTTGATGGTGTGCTCAATGGCAAGTTCGCGGGTCGACGACAAACGGTAAGTGTTGTATTTTTCGGCAAATAGTATGCTGTCGTCGTTGAACAAATATTCTATGCCTATGGTGTGAAGCTTGCCTGCGGGGGCAAAGTATACTGTGTTTACATTGTTGAGATACGGTTTAAGAGGATTCCACACAAGGTTGTAGAGTTTGTTGGTGAGGTAATACTCTTTGATTCTTATTGAGCTAAATTCATCCCACGAAAATAGTTTTATCATTTTTGGATACTCCATATCTTTTTTTAGCACTAATGCCATATATACTGGTTGCTTAGAGGCGGTGTCGCGTATGGTGGCAAATTCTATGGCAATGTCGTTCGGTTTTAGTTTTTTCTGCACGTCTTGCCAACCGATAGCAAGGTTTTTGGTATAGTCGCCAAGTTTTTTTGATGATTCCACAAGGCTGCGTTCTTCGTTGTCGATAACCTTTTGAAGCGAATCAGCATTCATTTCTCTATTTTCAACGGGTATTTGAAGTAGGTTGTCGAGTGCAGCACGTTCTTGCTTAATCATAAAATATTTGTTTGCCAATGCTGTGTCGCCGCTTTGCTCAATGAGTTTTTGAATTTCGAGCTCGGTGTTGAGCAATAAGCCTTTGGTAAATAGCTGACCATCGTAGGCAAGCGAGCTTAATGTAGAATCCACTTTGGAAGATATACCTTTGGTAGTTGCTATTCTATAGGCGGCGTAGGGCAGACGGTCGCGAATAAACGATAGGTTTTTCCAAAAATTGGAACGCTCTTTTGTGGTCATTGATGCAAAATTATTTAGCACGTAAGCTCTTGCGTTTTTGTAGCTTTGCTTAAAGTATTCTGCCGATTTGTCGTAGTTGCCGGAGTTGAGATAGTATCCTGCAAGAAGGTTTTGTGTGCTGTATGTCTGCAAGTGTTTTTCGCCCAAAACATTGTTGATAATATTTAGAGCATTTTGTGCAAGATTGATAGCCTCGTTGTATTTACCTGTTTGGGCATAATAATCGGCAAGGTTGGCTATTGATATGGCATAGTTGACATTGTGTTCGCCGAAGAGTTTTTTGCGGATTTCTGTGGCACGGGTGCCTACGGTGATTGCTTTAGAATAGTTTTTATTTAAATAGTACAACCATGCGAGAGCTTGGAGTGTTTCTGCATACTCGGCGTGCTCTTCGCCTAATTTCTCTTTTTGAATATTTAGGGCGGTATTTTGATAATTTATGGCTTCGGCATAGTTACCTATTTCCATTAAAGCTTGAGCCTGATTGTTAAGCAATCGAGCATAGGTAGGATGTGAATCTCCGTAAAGTTTTTTTGCAATTTCTAACACCTTGTTGCCTTGCTTTATAGACTCGCTATAGTTACGTATGGCAAAATTGATGTATGCAAGATTATTTAGCGACACCATATAATAAAAGCTCTCTTCGCCAAAATGTTTTTTAGATAGGTCGGTAACGGTGGTTAATAGCTTATATCCTTCGGAATAGTTGTCGGTACCGTTGTAGGCGTTGGCGAGATTGTTGAGCGAAACGATATATTCTTCGCTCTCTTTGCCGGCGGTAGATTCAAGTATTTTTAGCGCTTTGTGGCTGAGTTTGAGCGATTCGGAATAGTTGCCAATGGTAGCGTAATAGTCGGCGAGGTCGCTTATTGCTACGGCATAATCGGTGTTGTTTTCACCGTAAGCCCTTAGGTAAATATCCGTTACCATAGTTTGCAGTCTGATAGCCTCGGCATAGTTACATTTAACGTCGCAATAATAGCATGCAAGACCGTCGTAACATTCTGCCATTTTGATTTCGGCATTATAGTATTTTTTTGACGAAGGTTTTAGCTGCGCCTTATATAGCGAATCGCTTTTTTTCAAATAGGTTAGTGCTTCGGCATAGTTCTCTTCATCGCAAAGGGCGACACCCTGATTGTAAAGCTGTTTAGCTTCTTTGCTCTGCGGCAAGGCAGCTATAGGCAGAAGCAATAATATGGCAATAATTGCAAATGATGATTTCATAGTTTTGGAATGATATTATTCATCTGCAAAAGTACGATATTTATTATTTGATATGTTGATATAAATGAGTTTTTTTCAACAACGAATTAAACTAATAAAACGAAGTATAATAATTCGTTTATTTCGTTTAATTCGTTGTTAGAAAAATTAAATAATACTATATTCTGTTATCAACAACCTATAAGTACATTTATTCTAATCTGTAATTTTTAATTAAAACCACTTACTACAATGTTTATTCCCAAAATTTTGTCCTAAATATTGAAAATCAACATCTTTATTTTCATTTTTTAATACTTAATGGCAAAAAGAATATTATATGAAGACAAAATTTGTAACAAATTTTATCAATAATCTTTATTTTTAGTTCTATTTGTTATAGAAATATATCTTTGTATTTATATTCTTATATATAATTTGCATAATTAATTATTAATATCAATGTTAGTGTATAGAAATTTATATTAAAATTCATTAGTTATGTTGTGTTAAATGATTATAGTTAGAAAAATATGATTAAAATATTGTTTGATTATAAATGCATATAAAAATTTTCGCTTACCACAGAGTTACTAAGGGGTTTTATGAAGGTGATTATGTCTTGGGAAATTGTTAGAAAGTAAATTATACAATAAAAATTTGCAAGATATTTATTAAAAAAGTAGTAAAATAATTTGGAATTTACAAAATAAGTACTTTATTTTGCATTTGTTAATGTATAATTAACTATTTATAATAATTTCATCATTCAAAAACTTAAGTACATGGCAAGAACATCCATTACCGCCTACAACCTGCGTACGCTGAGCCGTACCAATCTGTTGGGCTTTTTTAAAGAGTTTGTTAAACTCGAATCGTACATCAACGCCGACTGCGCCGAAATCAAAGAGTGGTTTGCGGATATCCCCTCGCACTTAGAGGACTATTCCAAGGCTATGGCGGTGTTTATAGAAAAACAAGAGAAGGCTATCCTTATCAACCTCAACGAGATAGTGGCTATTTACCGCAGTCTCAACTTTACCATCAAGGGTGCTGCCGGCTCTACCGACGCCACTGTGGCAAAGGCGGCTAACACTATTCTCAACCTTTTGGACAAATATGGATCGCTGGCTTCGCAAACTTCGCAGCAGAAAAAAATCGGTTTTTTTGAGTATTTCAAAACCGCGGTAGACAAGCAGTCGAAGGCTGTGCAGAAGGCTATCTTCGGCGACGACCGCTATGCTAAGTTCTGCCAAAACCTCGCCGACATCACCGAACAGCGTAAGGCCAACAACGAAAACATTGCTAAAATTGAGCGCGGCACCGTTGAGCGCATTTCCGAAAAACTCATCACCGCGTATGTAGACCTCAAGACTATCACCGACAAAATTATCCTCAAAAAAGGAGAAGCCTACGTGGGTGCCGATTTTGTTAAAAACTGGAACCAAGTGATAGCCAAGAGCAAAATCAAAACCGCTAAAAAGACGGATATTTAATTTTTTATACATTTTTGAGTTAATTATAACTATGTTTATTAATGCCGGGCCGTTATGGTTGCCGGCATTTTTTTTGAAGTCCCTCCGTGCTCTCTGTGTCCCTCTGTGGTTAAAAAAAATTTGCAAATCACCGCGCCATTGATTATATTTGCAGTCGAAGAAATCATTTTAAAAACCGCAACTGATTATGGCTATTTCGCTTGAAGACTTATCGCGCAAACTGCCCATCGGCGTACAGAGTTTTGAAGACCTAAGGACGAACAATTGTCTTTACGTCGATAAGACCGACTATGTATATTTTCTTGCCAATTCGGGTACGAAATCATATTTCCTCGCCCGACCGAGGCGTTTTGGCAAGAGCCTGTTTGCCAATACTCTTAGGACATACTTTGAGGGCAAGAAGGAGTGTTTCAAGAAACTAAAAATTGATTCCTTAGAGAAGGATTGGATAAAGTATCCGATTGCGTATTTTGATTTTGTGGACGGCGACTATACTAAATCTTCGATGCTGATCGACAAAATCACATACGTTTTGTATATGTTTGAAAGAGAAAATGGCATCAAATTCGACGATTCTATTTTTCAAGATTTGGAGTATGACGACGACGAAAATCCATACGCCAAGCGTCTTGCCATACGTTTCCAATACGATATGCAGGTCATCAACGAAAAAACTGGCTTACAGACAGTAATCATCGTGGACGAATACGACAATCCTTTGATAACAAGCGGAAACCTCACCGAATCTAAAAAGGTTTACCGTGGATTTTTCTCAGTATTAAAGGCCGCCGACAGGTACATCCGTTTCGCGTTTATCACCGGTGTTACCAAGTTTGCCAAGACATCGATTTTTAGCGGAACAAACCAACCCGAGGACATCACCGACAACGAGAAGTTTTCTGCCATCTGCGGCATTACGCACGAGGAGTTGATAGCCAATTTTACTCCCGAAATCGAAAAACTTGCAAAAAAACAAGGCTTTACTTTTGATGAGTGTATAGCCGAACTCAAACGTTGGTATGATAGTTACCTTTTTCACGAAGACGGCGAAAAGGTGTTCAATCCAGTAAGTTTGTTGAATTGTTTTTCAAGCCGCGACTTCCAAAATTTCTGGTACGACACTGGCAACCCCGCAATATTGATGAAGCGTATCCATAGTACATATTATGATTTCAAACGTTTTGAAAACGATGTGGAGTATCCCAAGGACGACCTCAAAACTTTCAAGAATGACGAACACAATATGGATCTTGTGCCGTTGCTCTATTACACGGGATACCTCACTATCAAAAGTTACGACCGCAAAACGCGTACATATATTCTCGGTTTCCCTAATAACGAGATAAAACTCAGTTTCTTGCAAGGTTTAATCAACGAGTTTTACCGTGCGCCAGATAGTTTGACTGGTTTTATTTATGCCGACTTTCTCCGCGATTTCCGCCGTGGCGATGTTGAGAGCCTTATAGGTCGCTTTCAAGCGTTGTACAGTACCTTGCCATACGCCAACAACGACAACGACAAGTGGGTGGAGCGCGATTTTCAAAACGTGATTTTCCTTGTGTTTACCATCTGCGGACAGTTTGTGATTACCGAGCCTCATTTTTCAAAGGGTAGGGCAGATACCATTGTAATTGACGATAATTACGTCTATCTCTTTGAATTTAAGATGGACAGCGACGCACAGACCGCTCTCGACCAAATCAACGAAAAGGATTACGCCGGACGCTTTAAAATGGACGGCAGAAAAATCATAAAAGTTGGCGTAAACTTTTCATCCTCGGAAAAAAATATCACCGAGTGGAAAGTGGAAGAGTAGGGTTGAATTACCTCTAAAAAATTACTTATTTTTTGCGCATATTAATTTATTCTTTACCTTTGCGCAGTTTTTAAATAGTGAAACAATGGATATTCCTGCTAAATACGACGCTTCGGCGTCAGAATCTAAATGGTACAAGTACTGGACCGACAATAATTTCTTCGGCTCTAAGCCCGACGGCCGCAAGCCTTACACAATAGTTATCCCCCCGCCAAACGTTACCGGCGTGCTGCATATGGGTCATATGCTCAACAATACTATTCAAGATATCCTCACCCGTCGCGCAAGGATGAAGGGTTTTAATGCTCTTTGGGTGCCCGGTACCGACCACGCTTCTATTGCAACTGAGGCCAAGGTGGTGCAAAAACTTGCTAAACAAGGCATCAAAAAACGCGACCTTACCCGCGAACAGTTTCTCAAATACGCTTGGGAGTGGAAAGAGGAGCACGGCGGCGTAATTCTCGAACAGTTGAAAAAACTTGGCGCTTCGTGCGATTGGAGCCGTACCGCTTTCACTATGGACGACCTCCGCAGCGAATCGGTTATGAAAGTGTTTGTAGACCTTTATAATAAGGGACTTATCTACCGCGGTCTCCGTATGGTAAACTGGGACCCCAAGGCGCAGACAGTGCTCAGCACCGAGGAGGTGATTTACCGCGAAGAAAAAAGCCATCTCTATCACCTTAAATATTATATCGCTGAGGGCGAAACCGTTACCCCAACAGGCACAGAGGGCGAGGTAATTCACAAAGACGAAAAAGGATATTACGCAGTGGTGGCTACCACCCGTCCCGAAACCATTATGGGCGATACTGCTATGTGTATCAACCCCAAAGACCCCAAAAACCAATGGCTTAGAGGTCACAAGGTGGTAGTGCCTTTGGTAAACCGCGTTATCCCCGTAATCGAAGACCGCTATGTAGACATCGAGTTTGGTACTGGCTGTTTGAAAGTTACCCCTGCTCACGATGCCAACGACTATGCTCTTGGACAAACTCACAACCTCGAAGTTATCGACATCTTTAACCCCGACGGCACAATTGCTCCCGCTGGTCAACTCTATGTGGGAATGGACCGTATGGAGGTGCGCAAACAGATTGCCATCGACCTCAAAAACGCCGGTCTGCTTGAAAAAATCGAGGATTACGATAATAAGGTGGGATATTCGGAGCGCAACGCCGACACAGCCGTTGAGCCGCGCCTTTGCAAACAGTGGTTCTTGAATATGAAGCACTTTGCCGACATTGCCCTGCCGCCCGTACTCGAAGGTAAGATTAAATTCTATCCCAATAAATACGTTAACACATACCGCAACTGGCTCGAAAACATTCAAGACTGGTGTATCAGCCGTCAGTTGTGGTGGGGACACCGTATTCCTGCATACTTCTTGCCCACAGCCGAGGGCGAGGAAGAAAAATATGTGGTTGCCCTCTCTCCCGAAGAGGCTTTGGAACTTGCCCACAAGGTAAAAGGATATGAAAATATCACTATCGACCAACTTCAACGCGATGAGGATGCTCTTGACACTTGGTTCTCGTCGTGGTTGTGGCCTGTTTCGTTGTTCGATGGCATTAATCAGCCCGGCAACGAAGAGATAAAATATTATTATCCTACCACCGACCTTGTAACGGGTCCTGATATTATATTCTTCTGGGTTGCCCGAATGATTATGGCAGGTGAGGAGTATATGAAAGACGTTCCATTCCGCAATGTATACTTTACAGGTATTGTTCGCGACAAACTCGGTCGCAAAATGTCGAAGAGTTTGGGTAACAGTCCCGACCCGATAGAACTTATGGAAAAATACTCTACCGACGGTGTTCGTATGGGTATGCTCCTGTGTTCTCCCGCTGGTGGCGACCTCCTTTACGACGACGAACTCTGCTTGCAAGGTCGCAACTTTACCAACAAAATTTGGAACGCATTCCGCCTTGTAAAAGGTTGGAGCGTAGACGATAACATTCCTCAGCCTGAGGCTTCTAAAAAGGCAATCGAATGGTTTGAAAACAAGTTGAACAAAACCTTGGCAGAATTAGACAAGATGTTTGTTGATTTCCGCCTTTCTGAATCGTTGATGCTGGTTTACAAACTCTTCTGGGACGAGTTCTCGTCGTGGTATTTGGAGAGCGTAAAACCCGCATACCAACAGCCCATCGACGGTGCAACATACAAAGCCACAATAGCCTTCTTCGACAAACTATTGAAAGTGCTTCATCCTTACATACCTTTTATCACAGAGGAAGTTTGGCAGTTGCTCGAAACCCGCAAACAGGGCGAAAGCATTATGGTGGCTCAGATGCCCGAAGCCGGCAGTTACGACGAAAAACTTCTCGAACGCTTTGAAACCGTGAAAGATGTTATTGCCAAAATCCGCCAAATACGTCAGGATAACGGTCTTGCACAGAAAGAGTCTCTCGAATGTTTTGCAAAACTCGTTGACGGCGACTACGACAATTATTTCAATGCCGTAATCACCAAGCACTGCAACCTTGCCAAATTGGAACTTATAAAAGAGGCCATCGACGGTGCAAAAACTTTTGTTGCAAAAAATGTAGAATATTATATACCTTTGGGCGACAAAATCGACAAGGAAGAGGAGTTGAAAAAACTCAACGCCGAACTCGATTACACCCGCGGATTTCTTGCTTCGGTAGAAAAGAAACTGAGCAACGAGCGTTTTGTTTCGGGCGCACCTGCCGCAGTGGTAGACCGTGAAAAACAGAAACTCGCCGACGCTAAGATGAAAATTGAGGCTCTTGAAAAACAAATTGCAGGTCTCAAATAAACATTTGACACACAAAAACTCACTTTTATATCATTTGTCTTTATAGCCGGTGTAACTCTCCGGCTATTTTTTTAGAAAATTAATTCGTTTAATTCGTTGACAAAAACAAAAAAAATGAAAAAAAATATTTTGATACTCCTCTCCGCCACAATGCTTGCCTCGTGCGGAGGAAACAGTTTTGATGTAGACGTTACGGGTATCGACGCCAAAATAGATATTGAACGTTTCGACCTTGATTTCGACACCATTGCCCCTCAAAACATTCAATATTCGCTCAATGCCCTTACTGAAAAATATGGCGACTTTGCCGAGTTTTACACCGACGGCATTATTGGCATTGGCACGGTAGAAACTCCCACACTTGCAAATGCTTACAGCGATTTTTCTAACTATTGCAAAAGCAACGGCATTTTCGACGATGTGCAAAAGCAATTTCCCGACCGTGGCAGCATCCTCTCGCTTATGGAGCAAGGTGCAAGGCACTTTAAATATTTTTTCCCCAACGATACCTTGCCCAAACTCTACACCGTGGTTTCTGGGTTTCAAGAGTCGATGTTTCCCACCGAGGGCATAATAGCGGTAAGTCTCGACAAATATCTCGGCAACACCTACCCGCACTACGAAAGTCTCGGCATTGAGGTGTACAAACGCCGCAGAATGATTCCCGAGATGATACCCGCCGATTATTTCCGCTGCATAGCCATTCTTAATTATCCCAAAGACGAAAACGCCGCCTTCAACATTCTCAACGAAATGATTTACGAAGGCCGTATACAATACTTTCTCAACTGTATGCTTCCCGAAACGCCTGATTCCACCCGCTGGGGCTATACCGATTTTCAGTACCGCTGGGCAGAGTATTACGAAGAGGAAATCTGGGATTATCTTGTAGACAAGAAAATGCTTTTCGACACCAATCCCATAGCCGTGCGCAACTTCACCGGCGAAGGTCCCTTTACCAACGCCTTTGGCAACAACTCCGCCCCCGGCTGTGCCTCGTATTGCGGCTACCGCATAGTCTGCTCCTATATGCGCCACAATCCCGACGTTACCCTCAAAGACCTTATGGAGATAAAGGATATGAATCAGATATACAACAAGGCACGGTATAATCCGTAGTGGAATTAAGCCGCCTTGCCGTGTTCAAAAATATATTCAGGGGCAATGTCGATATGGCCATTGTCCCATTCAAGCGTGTCGGTAATATAAAAAGCCTTGAAACGATTTTTGTCGCTCAATGGTGCGAAAACAGGATAACGTTCAATAACGCCAGCGAAATCGAATACTCGTTTTTCTCCGTTATTGAAAGTTACTAACAACTTATAGTCCGACAGATATTCGGCAGATGTTATTTCTAAAAACATTGGTTCCATTATTGTAAGGGTTCAATAGTTATAGGATCATTACCGGTAGATGCTTGTTGCCAAGCGGTCATTAATTCGTCGCGATGCATATCAAGCCATTCTAAAACTAAACGCAATGCCCGTTCAGACATTTCACCTTTAATTTTTCCGTTCATAATTTCCACCGAAATCTTGTCACGCTGATATTGTGCGTGGAAATGGGGTGGGTTATGGTCGATAAAACGCATCATAATGCGTATTCCAAAAAATTCTGATATAGTGGGCATAGTTTTTTGTTTTTTTGTATCTGCAAATATGCAAAAGTTTTTCCTAAATGAAAAGAAAAAAATGTATATTTGCAAAAAATAAACACCCCAATATTTATGAAACGCACATTATTACTTACAGCGGCATTGGCTACCACATTGTGTGCCAACGCCCAAAAAACCGAAATCACCACCGATGGAAAATCGGCTCACGTGATTCCCGCCGAAATCTACGGTCAGTTTGCCGAACACCTCGGACGTTGTATCTACGACGGTATCTGGGTGGGCAAAAACAGCACCATTGCTAACCAAGACGGCTACCGTACCGACGTATTCAACGCTCTTAAAGAGTTGAAAATCCCTGTATTGCGTTGGCCAGGCGGATGTTTTGCCGAAACTTACCACTGGCGCGACGGAATTGGTCCGCAAAAAGACCGTCCCACGCTCAAAAACGTCTTCTGGGGCAACACAATGGAAGACAACACATTTGGTACTCACGAGTTTTTCACACTTTGCGAACGTCTTGGATGCAAATCGTATCTGTCGATCAACTTGGGAACCGGCTCTACACGTGATATGGCAGAGTGGCTCGACTATATCACCGGCACCGACGACACTCCCGAGGTAACGCTCCGCAAAAAGAACGGTCGCGAAAAACCTTTTAAACTCGACTATATAGGCATCGGCAACGAATCGTGGGGCTGCGGCGGCAATATGCTTCCCGAATATTATGCCAACGTGTTCCGTCAGTATTCTACCTACGCACATCTTTACTGCAACAATACCAAACCCGTGCGTGTGGCTTCGGGCTCAAACGATTTTGACTATCACTGGACCGAGGTGCTGCTCAAAAACGCCGGAGAGCATATGGACCATATTTCGCTTCACTACTACGTGCTGCCTATCCGCGACTGGAACGGCTCTAAGGGTCCCGACCGTGGATTTACCGAAGAACAATATTTCACCGTTATCCGCGACGGCTACAAAATGGGCGAGATGGTTCCCAAGCACATCGAAATTATTCAAAAGTATCAGAAACACGTTAAACTCGACGTTGACGAATGGGGCATCTGGACAGACCCTGAGCCCGGCACAAATTCTGGACACCTTTATCAGCAGAACACCCTCCGCGACGCTCTTCTCGCAAGCACCACTCTCGATATTTTCCACAAATACGCTTACGGCATAGGAATGTGCAATATTGCGCAGATGATCAACGTGTTGCAGGCTATGATACTCACCAAGGGCGACAAGATGATTCTTACGCCTACTTACCACGTTTTCAAGATGTACAATGTGCATCAAAACGCCGAGTATATTCCGCTCAACTTCAAATCGCCCAAATACACATTCAACGGCGAGAGCATCGACGCCCTTAGCGCAACACTGTCTAAGAAAGACGGAGTTTACCACTTGACAATCACCAATGTAGACCCCAAAAACAAACAGACCATCTCGCTAAACGCCGCCAACATTGTGGCAAAAGGCATCACCAAAGCCGAGATTATCACCTCAGCCAAGTTCAACGATTTCAACACATTTGAAAAACCTGACTTGATCAAACCCGCAGCCTTCACCGGCGCATCAATGAAAAAAGGCGTTATAGAGGCAGTTTTGCCACCTATGAGTATTGTTACAATTGAATTGAAATAGAACTTTGTCTTTTTTTTAATATCAGCCGATTGATAGTTGTTTCAATCGGCTGTTTTTATATAGTTGGTTACTACATCTAAGTACCACTTTGTCATTTCCGGAATCTCTTTGTGTGGTAAAAATATATGAGATATTGTTTTGTCGCTATTTAATACAAACATATAGGGCTTGTTAATTGAGTCTAATCTTGTTATTTGAGATTCTGCTTGAAATATTCGAAAATAATTGTTGTTAGTGCGCCAAAATACTCTGAAATCACTATCTGTATGATATTTTGCAAATATACAAATGTTATCTCTGCCTATTATTTGCGAGAGATTTTTGGCGTTTGTAACTAATGAATCAATGCAAGTGTGGCAGTTGAGCGAAGAGTATCTGATTACCAACTTAGGACAGTTACCTATAATGCTATCGATAAATACTTGATTCTTTTGAGGATCTTCAATTGCAATGTCGTTGGGGAAAAATCTGCTTTCATCATTTTGCAATGTTA
>JAGCDD010000111.1 GCA_017651345.1 Bacteroidales bacterium
AAGAGTGGGCGCCTGCAAGTTTAAATCCTCTCTGAACACCAAAAACGCCCTCGCCAGTGATGTCGCCCGCACCTGTAACGCACGCCGACAATGTAACCAAATCTGTCTTAGAAAAATCCATGATGGAAATTTCTTTTGCAGTAAGTCGGGCATCTTCTACCCCCACGATACAATTGTCTAACATACTGTTGTACCCTGCAAAAATCAATCCTGAATTGTACATAGCCCAATCGCCGTCTGCATTGGATTGTCCACTTGCGATTGACGACGACACATTGGTTCCATCAATGTAGCAAAAACCGTGAGTGCCAATATGTATGATGTCGTTCCTCAGCCCGCTCAATTTTTTGAAGCTTTCTTCTGTTGCATATCCATCTTTAAAAAAGATAGTTTTGAGGTCGGCTTCCACAAAGATCTTGCTAATATTCTCAGCCTCAGCCAAAGTGCCGGATAGAAACTGATATTTGCCTTCTGGCGACTCTCCGCCCCTCACCTTATAAATATCGTCTTGAGCAATAGCCACCGTACTTGTTGCGGTGCGCAATACGGGAATGGTGTCGAGGGTGATTATTTCCCTTAAATCGAGAGGGTCTAAATCGAAGTCGATGCCACCATAAACAACAACATTTTTATAATCAGGCATTTGCCTTGGTCTTACAATTTCCGCCGTTGACGACAGTCTTACGAGATTGAACAAATCGGCTACAAATTCTTCGTCATCGTAAGGCAGATATTCTATCGCAAACTTATGCAATGCTCCAATCGGTGAGAAATAAACATTTTGAACGTCTTTGAGATACGGCATCACAGGGCGCCAAATAATTTGAGATGTCTTGGCATTGAAAAACAAGTTTTTTTCAACGCTATCTTTTTCCGCAATATGCACCAACACAGGATGTTGATAATTGTTTCTTAAAATCAACGCTCCATAATGACCTATTGTATCTTGGTCGTAATAAAGGATGAATTCGATGGCGGCATCATTGGCTGAAAGCTTTTCCTTAACTTGCTCAAAGCCAACCAATTCGTCATTCAAATCAAAACCTTTTTGCGCACAAGTCTGCAAAAGTTCTCTTTCGAGTTGTTCGGCGTCGCGCTCCAATGATGCGGTGTTTTGACCATCATTCTTGCCATTGACCACCGCCATACGAATCTGTTTAATCAATTCGAGTTTTTCAATAAGTTCATTGTCGCCGAGCTGTTTTATTTTGTTGGACACAGCGTTTTGCGAACGCATCAGAAGCCCCTTAGAATACAATGCCAAATCATACAGCATCCCGCTGAATTCATTTTCCTTGTTGAAAGTTTTTGCATATTTGCCCGCGTCGTAAAATGCTTGCTTGAAGAAGTTCCAATAAGAGGAACGCTCCGCCGCAGTCAATACAGGAAAATTTTTAGAGACATTTTCCATACCTATAATTGCGGCTTGTTTGTAGTATTTGAGAGCCTTGTCAGTGTGTCCGGCTAAATAATTGGCCTCCGCAAAAAAATTATAGTTGTCGTATTTGATTTGTCTGTTGATGGCGTTTTCTGGGTCAGAGTCTTTCTTCAACGCCAACGCTTTTTCATAATCGCCATACAGACAATAATCGGTGGCGAGCATCTCGATCTGCTCTTGGCGCACTTCGTTGTTTGTAGTTTTGGAGATGACAGCTTCCATTTGCTTGATTATCGTCAGCAATTTAGGTTTGTCATTTTGGAAATGAGCGAGGGCAGCTTGTGCCACAAGCACCTGAAAGTATCCGTGACTGTTTTTTGAAAAAATTTTGGCACTAATAGCACTAATTTTTTCCACCGACTGCTCGTACAATGCTACAAGGTTGTCTTTGTTGGTTCTACTGTCTTTGTTGGTATTGGCGAGGTCTATTTCTATAATCAACGAAGTGACTGCATACAGCAGGGCATCGTACTTGTCCCTCAAAGCCGTCTTTCCTTTCTCAATTTCCAAATAATATTTGGCGGCTTGAAGATTTTGACCTTTATATTGGGCAATCTGAGCCTTCAAGTCCAATGCGGCATAATAATCGTCTGATTGCTTACTGTATGTCCGCAATAGCGAATCCACCGACCTTTCGGCATTTTGGATATTGTAGCCATACATTATTTCCTCGCTTATTACCAAATGCAAATGTTCCCTATACAACTGATGACGCTTGCCAATCAGTTTTTCAGTTTCAGCGAGGCTAATACGATTGTATTCCATTACCTTATCATAATCGCCCGTCTGCCGCAGGATAGTAATAACAGAAGTAAGGTTTTCGGCACCAAATGTTCCCTTTCTTAATCCTTCGTCCACGAGTCTCAAAGCCTCTTTTTTATAACTATTGGCTTTTTGGTATTTTCCCGACAAGAAATTCACATACGCCTTGTTGATAAGGCTTTGTGGGGTCTTGGAGGCATTTTTTTTGTCGATGATTGCAAATATTTTTTCTTGCGGCTTGCTGCAGTCGAAATGTTCCGAATTGCACAATTGAGCTATACAGAATACATTGTAAGAGTCAAGCTGGTCGTAATAACGGCCTATCATGTCAGCAGCTTCATTCAGCGTATTGACAAAATCACCCTCTGTGCCGTAGTGTTCCTGTATTTCTGCGATAGGCACGATATTTTCAAATTTTGCAACGGGATCAACGGTGTATGTGTTGGCCCTTTGATACCAAGCCACGGCATCTTTGTAATCGCCAAGTTCTCGTTTGATTTCAGCCCGTGTGGTACAATACTGGAATTTATCGCCTTTGTCACCGTTTTGCAATACGAAATTTTCGCACAAATTCAGGCACGAATCGGCGTTGACGTAATTGTTGGAGAATTTATAAGCCATTCCGAGCTGCTGCACACACAATTGATAATCGTCTTTGCGGTCAGGGAACCCCACAGACAGACAATTGGCAGTCAATTCGCCTACATAAGCCAGCGTGGCGTATTCCTTCTCCTTCAAATAATACTCCTGTGCCTGATACGCACATACTAAATAATATCCTGTCAAGAAAGGTTTTGATTTTCTTGTGATTATCAATGTTTTAAGAAGGTCAGTATAGTCGATTTTGTTCGTTTGTTCTGTTGATATATAATAGCAGTACAATGAGAATTTCGCATACATCTCCGCATATACTGGCACCTTGTTTTTTTCTACGAACAATACATTATTTATTGTGTCAACATACGGCTCTACATTGGTTCTTTGGTTCCCGGACGACTCCAACCACAACCTGAGGCGAATCGCCGAGTTTTTCAGACTCTTTTCTGCTGGAGACACGTCCTCTTGTGCCCAAACAGGGATAACCAAAATTACCAAAAACAATAGCAAAAGGATTCTTTTCATGGCTATCAAGAATTTTAGTTTCAATTACTGTTTTTTAGGAGCTCCCCCCTTGCCTCCGCCTGCGCCTGTGGGAGCACCGTTTTGCTGTCCGCCCTGCGGTGATCCCGTCTGGTCTGCAAATCCTAATGCACTAATTATCTGTTGTTTTGTATAGGCAATCGGAGCCTCTGTGAGCGAACAAATCCACGATTTTGAATTTTGATTCCATACCTGTTTGAGCGACCTCGCCATATCTTGACCGATTGTTGAACGTTTTGGACGGCATTTCCAATCCGCCTTCCAGTTTTTTTCAAATTCTTTTGTGATTCCGCAAGTTTCTGTGATGGTCATTGAAGCTCTGTATTGTCCTGTGCCCCAAGCATCGTGATAGACGCCCTGCTCGTCGCGGACACCGATGTAAGAGCGCGGCACGATGAAGCAATCGCCGGTGATATGGCAGTCCACAGCATTGCTGTCCGCACCGGAGATGTATCTGAATTTGCCGTCGGTTCCGATGGAAGATTCGATGATAGGCACACTGACAGAAAATCTGCCGAGCTGTACATTGTCGAACATCTGTATCGCCTGATTGATCCACGACGAGGTAATCTCGATGTCCAAACCCAAGGAGATGCTTTTTCTGTCGGCAAAAGAAAAAGGCTTGCGCTCCGAAAAACACCTCGCGCTGTCGTTTGGCAGGTTGCAAAGTGTCGGATTGAATACAAGCGTGTCGAGATGCAGCTGGAATTTGGAGTGTCTGATAATCCTCGACAATGCCACCTCAGAAGTATCGAGGCTACACGAAACATACAGCACAGTATCGGTGCCACGCTGTTGCAGGCAGGCAAATCCATTGAACGACAGCCCAGAAGGGTCCAGAGCACCGGCATTGGACACATTGGAATAGAAGTCGTCTATGTTTTCAAGCATAAACAGCTTTTTCTTGTAGGAGCTTTCTTTTTGAACCACTTTGCGCCATTCTGCCTTCTTGCTCTTCACAGCCGCCGTCAGAGTGGCGAATGTGGCGGAAACGGCTGCGGAACCGCCCTGACCCAAGACACCGAAGGCTGCTCCCTTGCTCACAGCAAAAAGTCCGTCGAAAAACGCGCCGCGATTGTCGGATGCCAATGCGTCCGACTGCTGCTCCCAAGCCTTAGCTATCTTTTGGGCGATGCTACCACTGGTCTGCACTTTCAAATCGAATTTTTCCACATTTGTGGGATGAAAGTCGGTAGGATTGCCCTTGGATGGCTTTTGCGCAAAGAGAGCTGTTGCCACCGACATCAATGTCAGAGTGAATATCAGAGTCTTTTTCATCATATAATAGTCTTAAAATTAGTTGATTCCGTCTATCAAAATAAAAGGAGCCCAGAAGTAAGGATTTTTCAAATCCTTTACGTGGACATCTTTTTCTGTTGTAACCATTGCCATACGGCTTTGCGAAAACGTAGAAACTTTGAGCTTGACTACGCCGTCAAAATTTCTCACATCACGCTGTGCACACCTCAACGCTTCGTATTTCGACATCCCTTTGCAAAGATAATCGAAAAAAAACGTAGAAAACAATCTCGTCGCCAAATCGTTGACTTCCCAAAGCGACACAATTATAGAATTGGCACCGGCTTTTTTGAGCCCCCTTGGCAGACCCGACGCTCCGTCCATCGAAACCTGACCAAGACCTGTCTGGCAAGCCGACAGCATTATCAAATCGACATTTGACAAATCTAAACTGCTTATTTCCAATGCTGTAATATAGCCATCTTCTTTATATGCCGTGGTAGAATCCTGTTTGAAATGCTGATTGGCACCCGACAGAATGATTCCGCTGAGCGTCATTGTGGAGTCCTGCGTAAAACTATCTGTCATATTGTACTCGTTTTTGATTTTTTGGAATCCATACGAATAGCCATGCGTCGCTATAAGCACAGTATTATGATGTGACAACGCACCTTTTACAAAATCTTCTGTACCCATACCAAGTGTTGCTGTTGACACCTGTATGCCATTTCTCTTGAAAATCTGTGCCACCGAATCTGTTTCGGTCTTAGTATTGGCGAGGCTGCTCCAATACAAATCGCCAAAAAGTTTGTCGAGTATGACACTGCCAGTACGGTCGGTATAGGCATCGTGCACCACTGACGACGATGCGTCGTTATAATCCAAACCGCCAATTATCAATGCATTGCCCTTGCCGACCGTGCGTCTATTTCTACGGCACAACACCCGCGACGCCGACAGGCGAAACAAATTCAAGTCTTGACGTCCAAAACACAAATACTCGATGCCAAAATTGTAAAATATCCCATCTGGCACGAAATACACGGTGGAGTTTTCTGGCAAATACGGTGTTATCTTGTCCCAAATCTTTGCCGACAAGAGCGTGTCGGTATATAGATTGAGAACACATTTGAGACTGCCCGACTGAATGGCATGTATTACCGAATTGCTATCTTTCAATTGGAAATTTTCTATCTCATCTTGCGTGAAAAGCGGAACAAATCGGGCGGGTTTTGACCTCTGCATTATCAGCGCAGCATATTTCATAACGCTATCATTATTGTAATATATCAACTCTACAACAGATTCCATGTCATTTTTTAGCGTGCTCTTCACGTCCTTGCCACCTAATTGTAATGTGGATGTAAATTTCTTGTAGTCGGCAAATTTTTCAGCAAACAGCTTTTCAAGTTTTTCCACTTTGGATTCATACTGCTTGCGGTCGGGTACGCTGGCACTACGGACAGCTGTCCTTGCCTCTATTATCTGTTCATAAAGTTGTTTCAATGTTTCGTCTTTGTCAACAGCATCACCGAAATTGATATTGGTCTGCTCCAAAACTGACTTGGAAAACACCGCGACATCAAATAGAAAGTCTGCATCGTCCTCCAACGCAAAACACTCGTCGATGAGGGGTTTTTGCGAGTGCCAGAAATTGAGCCTCTCGTTTTCGGTCATATAAGCAAAATTCTGCGCTACATATTCTCGTTCTTTGTAAAAAAAATCCTTAAAACTACGTGTAGCATCTCCTACCTTGCCAGCGGCACGGAGGATTTCGGCTTTTTTGCGGAGCGAAATTATATAATCAAGATGTTTTTCGCCAAGATGCAATTTTTGCCATCGGATTGCAGTTTCGATATTATCTTCTGCACTGGAATAATTACCAGTCTCAGCTTGAATTTTGGCGAGATTGGCATGGCAGATGTAACGGTTTGGGTCATCAGCATCAAACATTGCTACCGCCATCTGCAACAGAGAATCCGCTTCTTTGAATTTGTTGCGATTCCACAGCAAATAACCCTTGTTTTGAAGAGCGATTTTATAATTGCTTGATTGCTTGTTGAGCAAAACGCTGTCGATTAAAGCCATGGCATCGTCATATCTGTCAAGTCTGAGATACGCCAATGCCAAATTATTGAGTCTAATAGTTTCGTCGGGGGCGTTTTGCATTGGTTGAAGATTATCAATTATTTTCTGATATTGCCCCGTCAAAAACCATAGGTCGCTGAGATTGAGAATTATTTTTTTTCGATTGTCACCATTGTAGATGCTCAAAAGTTTTGTGTAGTAATTGATGGCGTGAGTGTAATCTGACAATTTTGTGTAGCTATCAGCAATAGCTTGATATACACGGCTTTTCTCATAGTTGCGCTTGGTGTTCTTTTCGGCTTTCAGATAGTAATTGACCGCCTTGGCATACAATCCCCTCTGTGCGGCGTTTTGTCCCGAGGCGAAATGCTTTTGAAAATCACTTTGGGCAATTGCCGACACACAGTAAAAAAGCATCAATATCAGGACACCACACCACTTCATAAGCAAAAGTCTATAATTAAAATGCATAATGCATAATCTGGCATCCGCATTATGAATTGTGCATTATGCATAATGCATTGATTCTTACAACGCCTCTGTAATCTTCTTCCTCAGAGTTTCTACGGCTTTGACGATTTGGGTCATTTGTTCGTCGGAAACAGAGATTACTGTATATGAGCCTTGCGTAGTAACTGTCTGACCGTCCACCATCTCCACTTTGTCTTCACCTTCCTTGGTTTCTATGGAGACTGGCTCGTAAGCCTTGGCAAGCTCCTTGAACGCCGACACGAGTTTTACATTGTCAACGTTGTTGCTCATATAATGCACAAGCACCGCCATAAGGTCGTCGAGGATGTTTTTTTGACTGGCGATGTGGTCGCGCATACGCTTGTTTTCCTTTTTCTTGTAAACCTGCGATGCGAGGTAGAGACTCTCTGTCCATACGCCCGTCACCATCATTGCACTCACGTCTGCGCGGTTGCTTTCGCGGAGATACGAGTCCATATTATAATAGCTCATCGTGGAGAGGATGAGGAGCGAATCGAGATTGTTGTTGTTGGTGGCGATGCGCTTGAGGGTCGGGAAGTCGAAGAATTGCGCAAGCCTGAGCGATTCGGTGAGTTTCCTGATGGCAACGAGATAATTGAGCACGTCGCCGGTCTTGTTGTAAACATTGAGGTAGCCGAGGTCAGCGCAGAATACGCCGAGGCCAAGCGATTTCTTGAACGCCGACTCAAAATTGTCGCTCTTGTTGGCGTCGAACAGCAGGCTCTCGCTGTATGGCACTTTCATATCCTGAATGATGGACGACACCTCCACGGGCGACGGGAAGCTCTGAATCAAGTCGCCAAAATCCGCGATGTCCTGGTTGCGGTAATGATCGAGAAAATCCTGGTCGAGACCGTATGCAGCAAGGTCAATCGGCTTTTCTGTCTCGGTTCCATTGTATTCGATCTCCGTCTCTCCTACATTGTTATTGTTGTTGCTGCTGCCACCGCAACTCGCGATAATGGCAACGATGCAGGCTGTCGTAAGGGTTGCAAATAATCTTTTCATATTATTTATAAGGTTAT
>JAGCDD010000112.1 GCA_017651345.1 Bacteroidales bacterium
AACGCGACAATGTAGACCGTATCAACAAAGAAATAATGTCGAGCATTTCCTACGCACAACGCATTCAAACAGCCGCTTATTCGCGCGATGAGGACATCCCGTCGGTTTTCCCAAGCTCGTTTCGCTTGATACGTTCCGATTCGCTTGTGTCGGGGTGTTTCCATCTTACCTATCAATACGGAGGTGTAAAATTGCTCGCTGCGGCTACATGTTCACGCAATGGTGTGCCGGGAAGCTTTTTTGCCATGCTTGGTGTGGCTACACTAAAAGAGGTGCTTGTGCATTATCATCCCGAGGGATTGTTTTCGCCTGCCGACATACTTACAAATACCGAGTTTAATCTTAATCAGACTCTAAGCAATATTAAAGGAACAGAATTAAAAGAAAATATTGATATTTCGATAGTTGCATTTGATACCGACAACAAAAAATTGATTTTTTCTACTGCAAATCAGTCGATATACTTATTTGATGGCATTAATTTGAAGGGTTATTTTGGTAGTAAATTTAGTCTCGGCTACTCTATCAATAATGTTTACAACGATCAAATACTAAATATCGCTAATGGCACTATGATATACATTATTAATAATGGCATTCATCAACAATTAGGAGTCAACGACGAATTGTTTAACGACCAGCAAATTAGCGTAATGATTAAAATAATAGGAAACTTACCTTGTGCTCAACAGCAAAACGCCATAAATGAGTTTATCAACGAATGGCTCGGCGACAATAATCAAGTTGGCGATATTGCTATTATTGGTGTCAGAAATACCTTTTGGTAAGATTTTTGCTTATGATTAAACAAAAAAAATATAGTATATAACACATTATTTATATGACTTTAACTATACTAACTATACCGTTTTTTGTCATAATAGCTTTGATTGCTATTGTGGCAATTGTATTATTGATATTATTGTTAAATGGCAAAAAATACAAAGAAGAATGTATAGTTTTGCAAACAGATGTTTCAAAACAAGAACAGCAACTTGCTGAATATCAAAATCTTTATTCGCAAAAACAAGAACAACTCTCCAAAATAGCTCAAGAATACGAGTCTGCCTCCAACGACCTTAAAGCAAGTATCCATTACGCCGAACGTATTCAACGTGCAGTAATTCCTCACGAAGAAGAGTTTAAAGCATTGTTTCCTGATTGCTTTATTTATTTTAGTCCTCGCGACATTGTTAGTGGAGATTTTTATACTTGTGCATCGTCGCCATATTTCAGAATAGCTGTTGTGGCAGATTGTACTGGGCACGGCGTTCCGGGAGGATTCCTTTCGATGCTTGGAATGTCGGCTCTCAAAGACCTTTTGTCAAAGCAAAAGATTACCAAAGATTTTAATCCCGGAGAAATACTCAACTCGCTAAGAACCTTTATTTTAACTTCGCTTGCCGAAGCTTCTGAAACTGATGAGGCAACAGTGAGCGATGGTATGGATATTTCGCTTTGTGCTTTTAGCGACGATTTTTCGCAGATACGCTACGCCGCTGCCAACCACACTATTTATCTATGTCGCAATGGCGAAATCGAAAAACTCAAGGGCAACCGTATGCCTATTGGCCGCCATCCAAAACAAGACAATCCGTTTGAAACCTTTACTTGCGACCTTCAAAAAGGCGATATTGTTTACCTTTGTAGTGATGGTATTCAAGACCAATTTGGAAGTCCTGCCGACATTAAATTTACCACCAAACGCCTTGCTGCCATGCTTTTAGAGCATAGTCAAAAAGATACTCAAACCCAACTTGCCGATATATCTAAAATAGTAAACGATTGGAAAGAAGGACGAGATCAATTTGACGACCAAACATTAATAGGAATTAGAATTTGACATTATGAATATATTCGAATACCGCAAACAAGCCATCAAGTTGAAAGCCACTCGCGATGCTAATGCCAAGCGCATTGCCGAGTTGCAAAATCAACTTGCAGCCGCCGACGTTACCATTAAAACAGAATCAGAACGTTGTGCCAAAGCCACTCACGAAAACACTTCGAGCATTCGTTACGCTAAACGCATACAAAGCGCGGCTTTTTCGCAAAAAGAAATTAGCGGTATTTTCTCCGATTATTTTATATATACAAAACCGCACACTATCGTATCGGGCGATTTTTACAAAGCTGCCGAAATAGAGCATTACAAAATTTTTGCTCTTGCCGACTGCTCGGGTCATGGCGTTCCCGGAGGTTTTCTTACAATGCTTGGACTTTCGGCATTGAAAGAATCGCTTGCAAAACATTTTTACGACGATAATATCGACCTTGCCGCTATTCTCGACGAAATGCGCGAATTTGTAAAATCGTCGCTCCGTAGCGACAACGACAATCCCGATAATATCAGCGATGGTATGAACCTAACCCTCTGTGCATTTGAGATTAAGGGTGGAGGAGTACGTTTTGCAGGAGCCAACCAAAATGTCTATCTCTTTTCTGAGGGCAAACTTACCACTTATAATGGCGATCGTATGCCTATAGGATGGTCGTTTAAAGGTGATAGTCCTTTTTCGGAAACTTATATTCCTGTAAAAAAAGGCGATATGCTGTATCTCACCACCGATAGTTTGCAAAATCAATTTGGCGGACCAGACAATTCAAAATTCTCAACCAAACGTCTTGTTTCGATGTTTGAGCAAATTGGTTCAATGTCTACAGCCGATCAAAAAGATACCGTGGCAGATATTGTAAACAAATGGGTAGAAGGTGCGGTTCAAATTGATGACTTAACTGTGGCAGGTGTAAGGGTTTAATTGCTACAAAATCCTGATTCCAGCCAATGTTATATCGTCTACTTGAATGGTATTGTACATCCAATCGCGCATAATGGTTTCAAAAGTCTCTTTTTGTTTTTCTACAGGCTCTAAAGCATTTTCGGCGAAGAATTGAAGCAACCGTTTTGTCATAAATTTTGTACCCGATAGTCCGCCCATTTGTCCCTGAATACCATCTGTCATCATGTAGAGCATATCACCCGAACAGAGGGTTTGCTTAATGGTAGAAAAATTACCAGTTTCTTTGATGTGCCGTCCAATGGGCATACGGTCGCCTTTGAGACGAGTGATTGTGCCATTGCTCCAAACGTATGCACTGTGATAAGCTCCGGCATAACGCACTTCACGAGTTTCTAAGTTGATGGCACACACCGACATATCCATTCCATCAGCAGTAGAATACACCTCGTTGCCAAATTCATCAATTTCGCTATCGCCACTAAAAGCATCCTTGATAAAATCTCGCATATTGTCTAAAACCACACCAGGCAAAACGTCGTCGGGTTGTCGCGATAGAATTTCTTTAATCGCCGAAATGCCAAACATCGACAGAAAACCGCCCGGCACACCGTGTCCTGTGCAGTCGGCAATCACAAGAATGCGAAAATCACCGCATCGTGTGGCATAATAAAAGTCGCCACTGACAATATCTTTGGGCATATAACTCAAAAACGAATCAGGAAACAAAGCCTTAACATCGTCGAAATCGGGCAGAGCCATGCGTTGAATGTGCTGTGCGTAGTGAATACTTTGAAGTATGGTTGAGTTGTATAGTTCTACCTTTTCTTTTTGTTTAGTGATAATGCCTTGCTGTTGAAAAATCTCCTCTTGCTTTTGCATAAGGATTTGATTTTTGAGTTTCAACAACTTGAGAATACGGCGTTTGCGAATTACCGAAATGCACACCACAATAATTGCAAAAATACTCAGACCAAGGGCAACAATAGCAAATAAAAGTTTGTTTTGCTTGTCGCTTACGCTTGCCGAGAGTTCAGCGTTTTTGCGGTTCAAAATTTGTTCGGCAGAGTCAAATTCGTCGAGAAGATTGCTCAAAAGTCGTTCGGTAACTTGTGCAAGTTTCGTTTCTTCGGTGGTGATATCCAAAAACTTATTGAGTGTTATCTGCCATTGATAAGCCTCTTTGTAATGTCCAAGTTGATAATGCGAATGTGAAAGTAGGTTGTAGAGGTGTTCTTTAAGGTATTTTGAGGTGTAATTGGTTTCTTGGTAGTTAGTTGCATATTTGAGAGCTTTTTTGTAGTCTTTTTTGGCAAAAGTGAGCCAGGCTCGGCAAAGGTTTACTTCGGCAAGTTGCACCGAATCGCCAGTAGAATTATACCATTCATCTGCTAAGTCGAGGTATTTTTGTGCGCTATCGGTGTTTGATTTGTAGTATCGGTCGTCGTGGAGAGCATAAAGAATATGCGCTTTGCATCGTTCTAAGTACGATTCGTTGAGAGCGGTCATGCAGTCAAAACTTGTACATTTGTTTACCCTGATAACTTCGTCGATAGAGTCGCATGCCACCAAAGCGCGATCCAACAGGCGCAAAAGACTATCGGCATGTTGCGATTCGGCTTTAAAAGTACTCATTTGGGCGTAAGCTATAAATCCGGTCAACTTATCAACAGGGTCTGCTGATGTACGGCTAATGCGCAGAATATCAGCACAATATTTTTCGGCAATGATAAACATTTTAGCTTGGGTGCAGATGTGGCACAATTGACGGTAAGCCCAAATTTCCCATGCTATGTTGCCAATCGCTCTAAAAATTCCTATCGATTGTTTGATGTATTCCATTGCTTCTGGAATCTCGTTTAGGGCTTCGAGAGTGTTACCAGTGTTGAGTATAATTGTACCCAATAGGAGCGAATCTTTTGTGGTTCGAGCCATTGAAAGCGAATGTTGATATAATTGAAGCGCTTTTTCCCATTTGCCTTCGGTAAAAGCAACGTATGCCAAATTTGATGTGGCTGTTGCTTTGATTACCATATTGTTGCCGCAATATTGTATAGCAAGTTCGGAGTATTTTTTTACAGAGTCGGGATTGGTTTCCTCGTGCATAATGCTATTGTAAATAATAGCCTTGGTAGAAGAATCTATCGAAGGCGATTCTATCAAAGCAAGTATGCTGTCGCGGTAATAATTTTGAGCAAAAATGCTGGTGTTTATTATTATTAATATGGTTGTTATTATTATATGTAATAACTTGAATTTCATCTGGTTAAAGGTTTTGAAAAAAGTCAATTATATAACCCCACAGCATTTTTACGTAGTATACCGAAAGGCAGATAAGTGCAATAAGTACTACAATCATAATGCCGAAATACAACGACTTACGTTTTACTTCGCTCATTATCTTCGGGTCTTTGGCGGCAAAACCTTCTACAAGTTTGCAATTTTTCTTAAATCCGCGATGGAGAAAATCAAAAAAGTCGCCCGCAACTGGCACTGTTCCCCAAAGACAGTCCATTAATATATTGTAAATGATGGCCAATGTAAGCGGCAACGATTTTAGCGTAAAAACCGATGTTATTAAATACGGAACAGTAAGAATGGTGGTTACCCAATCTCCAAGACCGGGCGCAACAAGACCGAGTATTGGGTCTAAATGCAAATCGTCCATCAGAGTTCTGATGGTGGTGAGTGTGCCAAACGTGGTTTTAGGGGCGGGTTGTTCGGCTGGTGTAATTATTTCAGTTTGCTCCATTTGCGTTATTTTTTCGGGTTAAAGATAAGGCTTTTTTTGATATATCGCTCAACAAAATTCTATATTTAATCAAATATTAATATGTTGGTAATTTTAAGATATAAAACATAATGCTTATATTTGCATTTCTAATTGATGAGAAAATGAATTTTAAACTTGTTTCGCAATTTAAGCCCACAGGCGATCAACCCGATGCTATCAGGCAGCTTACCGAAGGCGTTGAGCGCAACGACCATTATCAAATATTAAAAGGTGTAACTGGTTCGGGAAAAACGTTTACTATTGCCAACGTTATTGCCAATCTAAACCGTCCCGTGTTGGTGCTGAGCCACAACAAGACCCTCGCTGCGCAACTTTACGGCGAGTTTAAATCGTTTTTCCCCGAAAATGCTGTGGAATATTTCGTTTCGTATTACGATTATTATCAGCCCGAAGCGTTTATCCCCACTACAAATACCTATATCGAAAAAGACCTCTCTATCAACGATGATATCGAAAAACTCCGTCTGAGTGCTACCACGGCTTTGCTGTCGGGTAGGAGAGACATCATAATTGTTAGCTCTGTGTCGTGCCTTTATGGTATTGGCAACCCCGAAGATTTTCATGCCAACATATTGAAAATCAACAAAGGCGACCGTATTGAACGCAACGACCTTTTGCGTCAACTTTCCGACAGCCTTTATTCGCGAAATCAGGTGGAATTTAAGCACGGAACTTTCCGCGTTAATGGCGATACTGTTGATGTTTTTGTGGCTTACGATGATTTTGCATTTCGCATTGTTTTTTTCGATGATGAAATCGACGAAATTTCCACTTTCGACCCTCTCACGGGCAGAACTTTTTCTAAAATCGACACTGCTATTATCTATCCTGCCAATATTTTTATGACCTCAAAAGAACGTATGTTTGAGGCTATGAAAAATATTCGTATCGACCTTGGTTTGCAGTTGCAACAATTGCAAGACGCTGGCAAGTCGCTCGAAGCCAAACGTTTAGAAGATCGCGTTAACAACGACCTCGAAATGATGCAAGAGCTCGGACACTGCTCTGGTATCGAAAACTATTCGCGATATTTTGATGGCCGCAAGCCCGGTAGTCGTCCGTTCTGTCTTTTAGATTATTTCCCCGACGACTTTATAACTGTTATCGACGAAAGCCACGTTACGCTTGGGCAAATTCATGCTATGTTTGGAGGCGACCGTTCGCGCAAGGTAAATCTTGTGGAATACGGATTCCGTTTGCCTGCTGCGTTAGACAACCGTCCGTTAAAATTCTCTGAATTTGAGCAACTTACTCATCAAACCATATACCTAAGCGCCACACCTGCCGACTACGAATTAGAAAAATGCGGAGGCGTGATTGTAGAGCAGATGATTCGTCCCACAGGATTGTTAGACCCGCCTATCGATGTGCGCAAATCCGAAAACCAGATTGACGACCTGATAAACGAAATTCAGCAAGTGGTAAAGCGCGACGAACGTGTTCTCGTTACCACTCTTACCAAGCGTACAGCCGAGGAGCTCACCAAATATCTTACAAAAATGGGAGTCCGCTCTGCCTATATACACAGCGAGGTGGACACCTTGGAACGCATTGAAATTATGGACGGATTGCGCAAAGGCATGTTTGATGTGCTTGTGGGTGTCAACCTCTTGCGCGAGGGTCTCGACTTGCCAGAAGTTTCGCTTGTGGCTATTTTGGATGCCGACAAGGAGGGATTCTTGCGTTCTGCCCGTTCGCTTACACAGACAGCTGGACGTGCAGCTCGAAATGTCAACGGCAAAGTTATCATGTATGCCGACGTAATCACCGATTCGATGCGTGCCACCATCGACGAAACCAACCGTCACCGCACAATTCAAATTCAGTACAACAAAGACAACAACATCACACCCAAGCAGATACGCAAAGGCGATACATTGCTGTTTCCAAAGAAAGATGCTGCCGAAAGCCGTCTTGCTCCAACCGAAATTACAGCTGTTGCCGCCGAATCCGCATCGTCGTTTATGTCGAAAAAAGACATCGAGCGCGAAATTGCCAAAGCCAAAACCGAAATGGAGCGTGCTGCCAAAAAACTCGACTTTGTTAATGCCGCCAAATTCCGCGACATTATGTTTGAATTGCAGTCGAAACTATAAAATCAAAAAAAATGTAAGAATTTTTGGCTTAAATGCTTACTATTTGTCATTTAATTTTTACTTTTGCAAAAATTACTCAAACGTACAATGTCAAGAAGAAGAAATTCGGACTATCAGTCCCCAATAGATATTTTAAAAACTACGCTCACAAGCGACCGTGCAAAACTAATTTGGTTTTTGCTTTTTGTTCTACTTACCGTGGTAGAATTGATTGGCTTTTTGTCGTATCTCGGCACATGGCGCGAAGATCAAAGCAAGTTTGAAATCGGTTGGCTCAAATTTCTGTTCGATTCTGAAATCGAAGTTGCCAACTGGTCGCACAAGCTTGGAGCTTTGATTGCACACATTTTTATCCATCATCTTTTTGGACTTCCATCGTTTGTTTTTGTGCCGCTTACCTTGCTTTGCGGATTAAAAATTGTGGGTATCGAGCCTGTTCCGCTGCGCACAACTGCAAAATGGTCGCTTCTTATAATGTTCTGGTGTTCAGTAACATTGGGATTCTTCTTTGGTGATAATGCCTTTTATTACGGAGGAATGGTTGGCTTTGAAGTGGCTTATTGGATAGAATCTGTATTTGGCAAAGTGGGCACGGTGCTGTTGTTGCTGTTTTTGGCTACAATGCTCTTTGTATTTGCCAAAGAAAGCGCTATGGAATGGATTAAGATTTTCTTCGACGATTTTTCTAAGCGTAAGAATTTTAAACACGCTGTTCAAACTGCCAAACAGTATGCCAACGGCTCATCGCAACAAGATATTATCAACCTCGCCAAAGCTAAAAATTCAGGTCAATACTCTCAGTCGCAACGCGATGACGATTTTGATTATATCGACGAAGATGAACAAGAAAATCAGTTGAATGCTTCTATAAATCAAGCACAACCGCAACAACAGGGTAATAGTTCGTCGCCATTCTCGTTTATCAAAGAAAAACTCTTTAAAAACAAAGATTATAAGGGCGAAGATCAAAAAATTGATTTTAACGAAAAACCCGAAACTCCTACCGGAACCACCGAAAACGAACGTTATTACCTCGACGATAATGGCCAAAAGGTTTCTGCCGATGGAGTAGGCTTTGAGGTAGACGACACCACTCAAAACTCCGAAGAATCTATCAGTGCTATTGATGAGGGCAATACAACTTCCGAATCGTCGCTTAATGCTGCAGCTTCGGTTTCTTCCGACGGACCAATGATTGAGGTGGAAACCAACCACGACATCACCGTTGATAATATCAACCAGCTGCCTCCATACGACCCCACTATGGATTTGAAAAACTACAAGCTGCCATCTATCGACCTTTTGGAAGATTACAAGTCGGAGGGCAACGCCGTGGACAACAACGAGCTTTTGGAAAACAAAGTCAAGATTGTGGAGGCTCTTAAAAACTTCAAAATCAAGATCGAAAAGATTAAAGCCACCATCGGTCCCACAGTTACGCTCTACGAGATTGTGCCCGCCGCCGGTGTTCGAATCTCCAAAATACAGAACCTTGAAGCTGATATTATGTTGAGCCTCAAGGCATTGGGTATACGTATTATTGCTCCTATGCCCGGACGCGGTACCGTGGGTATTGAAGTGCCCAACAAGAATCCCGAGATAGTGTCGATGCGCTCGCTTGTGGCATCCACCAAGTTTCAAGAGAGTAAGTACGAACTGCCAATTGCCCTCGGAAAAGATATCAGCAACCAGTCGTACGTTATGGACTTGACTAAGTGTCCTCACCTCTTGGTAGCCGGTGCTACTGGTCAGGGTAAATCTGTCGGCTTGAATACAATCGTTGCTTCAATTCTTTATCGCAAGCATCCCGCCCAAGTGAAATTTGTGTTGGTAGACCCCAAAAAGGTAGAGCTCACACTTTATAATAATATAGAAAAACACTATCTCGCAAAACTTCCCGACAGCGAAGAAGCCATCATCACCGATGTGGATAAGGTTAAGGAGACTCTCAACTCGCTTACCGTGGAGATGACAAACCGTTACGACCTTCTCAAAGAGGCTGGTGTGCGCAATATCAAAGAGTACAACCAAAAGTTTATCGCCCGTCACCTCAATCCCGAAAAAGGACATAAGTTCTTGCCTTACATAGTGTTAATAATCGACGAGTTTGCCGACCTTATTATGACCGCTGGCAAAGAAATCGAAAAACCAATTGCTCGTATTGCGCAACTTGCCCGTGCTATTGGTATTCACATGATTGTTGCCACACAGCGACCCACAACTAATATTATTACAGGTCTTATCAAGGCAAACTTCCCCACTCGAATTGCATTCAAAGTGTCGTCAATGATGGAATCGCGTACAATTCTCGACTGCTCTGGCGCTCAGCACCTTATCGGTCGTGGTGATATGCTTATTTCTAACGGTAGCGACCTTACTCGTTTGCAATGTGCATTTATTGATACTCCTGAACTTGAGCGCATTACCAAATTTATCGGCGACCAGCAGGGATACCCCAACACATTTGAACTTCCCGAACCCGACATCGAACCTTCTGAAGGCGGCGAGGCTGTTGACCTTACCAAACGTGACCCAATGTTTGAAGAAGCTGCACGACTAATAGTTATAAGTCAGCAAGGTAGCACATCGCTCTTGCAACGTAAACTTGAAATAGGTTACAACCGTGCAGGACGTATCATGGATCAGTTAGAAGCTGCAGGAATTGTTGGTCCAAACGAAGGCAGCAAGTCACGTAGCGTCAACTACACCAGCGAATACGATTTGATGCAATTTCTCAATCGACTTTACGAGGAAAACCAATAGTCAGCAAGCTTAAAAATTATTAAATTTGACTACTTGCAATAACAAAAACATTGCATCTGCGTTTATTCCTCAAAAAACAGAATACAAATTTTTAAAAACTAATACACCAACAAAGATGAAAATTACACGTTTTTTAGCAGCATTAATGCTCATAACAGCAACATCTACCGCACTTTATGCTCAAGACGAAACTCACGACCCCGCAGCCAAGAAAGTGCTCGACAAAGTGCTCGCCACCACCAAAGGTTATCAAACCCTCCGTGCCTCGTTTGACTGGGCTATGGAAAACAAGGTGGAAAAAACCAAAGATACCAAGAGCGGATTTATGTTTATCAAAGGTGATAAATACAAACTCGTAATGTCTGGTACCGAAATCTTTACCGATGGCACAGCCCTTTGGCAATATTCAAAAGACATCAACGAGGTAACTATCAACGAAGTAGAAGAAAATGCCGAATCAATTGTAAGCAATCCCACCAAGATATTTGAACTTTACAAAAGCGGCTTTAAATACCGTTTGAAAGAGGAAATCTCAGCATCGGTAAAAACCAAAGTGGACGGCAAAGTAACATCAACAAAAAAACAATGCTACGTAATCGACCTCTATCCCGAAAAACCTGCTACCGTAGAGTATCACACAATCAGACTTGTAATCGACAAAGCTAACACACAGATAGCCAGCTTAGACATTATGTTTAAGAACGGCACAGAGCAGATTATCGAAATTACCGAGTATAAACCCAACACCCCTATGCCCGATAATCTCTTTACATTTGATGCATCAAAATATCCGGGCGTAGAAATCAACGATATGCGTTAATCGTATAGTAATAAGACGTTTATAAAGTATTGTGATATAATAAGTTGCAACGATTAATATCTAATATTTCTCTGACAACCAAACATTAAGCCAAAAAAAAAAGCAAAAAAACAATAAAAAAAACGCCTTAAAATTTGATTTTACGAATAAACGTCCTTATATTTGCACCACAAAAAACTAATGTAATTTATTGAAAATTAAATATTTTTAGCAATGACAAAAGCAGACATCGTAAACGACATTTCCAAAAACACAGGAATTGAAAAAGTAACCGTACAGAAAGCCGTAGAAGCTTTCATGGACACTATCAAAGCTTCGTTAGTGGAGAACAAAAACGTTTATCTCCGTGGTTTCGGTAGCTTCGTTATCAAAACAAGAGCTAAAAAAACCGCTCGTAACATCTCTAAAAACACCACTATCGTTATCCCTGAGCACAACATTCCCGCATTCAAACCCTCGAAACTTTTCGTAAGCGAAGTTAAAGGCGGCAAGTAATTTGTGTGCACCAATTTTTTTATTAACTTTTTAAAACACAACAGCTATGCCAAGCGGAAAGAAAAGAAAACGTCATAAAATGGCTACGCACAAACGTAAAAAACGTTTGCGCAAAGACAGACACAAGAAAAAATAGTGTCGTGAGCAAACTAAAAAATCAAAAAGCGGCGTGATGCCCCTTTTTGATTTTTTCATTACTAACCCCCCGTGCTAAATGCAGCACAGGACAACATTCTTACAGTGAACAACGATTTAGTCATCAATGCTACTGAGTCGGAAATTGTAATTGCCTTGTTGGAAGACAGGCAATTAGTGGAAATACACAAAGAAAAGAGGAATCAGCGGTTTTCGGTTGGCGATATTTACCTCGGCAAGGTGAAAAAAATTATGCCAGGTCTTAATGCCGCCTTTGTAGACGTAGGATACGAAAAAGATGCCTTCCTGCACTATCAGGATCTTGGTCCGCAGTTCTCTACTCTGCATAAATATGTGCAGACTGCAATGGATAATCCCAAAAACTGCAAACCTCTTCAATACATCAATCTCATGCCCGAAATTAACAAAAAGGGCAAAATTACCGAACAAATTGCATCGGGTCAGCGTGTGCTGGTACAGATAAGCAAAGAACCAATTTCTACCAAAGGTCCGAGGCTTACTTCTGAAATTTCAATGGCAGGACGAAACCTCGTTTTGTTACCGTTCTCCGACAAAGTTTCTATTTCTCAAAAAATCAAGGGAAAAGAAGAACGAGAACGTTTGCGACAATTAATTCTTGCCATTAAACCAAAAAATTTTGGAATAATTGTACGCACCGAAGCAAAAAACCGTCGTGTGGCGGTGCTCGATGCAGAAATTAAGTCGCTCGTTGAAAAATGGGAAAACGCTATATCGGTGCTCGGATCAGGCGTTATGCCGCCAAAACTGATAGCCGGAGAGATGGATGCCACAAGTGCTATTCTCCGCGATACACTGAGTAATTCGTTTAACAGTGTTATTACTAACGATCCGGCAATTTATCACGAGGCAAAAAACTTTGTTAGCAGCATTGCTCCCGACAAAGAAAAAATTGTAAAACTCGACACCGACAAAATTTCGCTTTTCGACCGCTATTTTAATATCGAAAAGCAAATTAAACTGCTGTTTGGCAAGACAGTAACTTTTAAAAACGGGGCGTACCTGATAATGGAGCACACTGAGGCTCTGTTTGTAATAGACGTTAATAGTGGCAACCGCGCCAACAACGCCGATCAAGAAACCAACGCCCTCGAAGTTAACCTTGCCGCAGCCGATGAGATAGCGCGGCAGTTGCGGCTCCGCGATATTGGAGGCATTATTGTGGTTGATTTCATTGATATGCATCTCAACCAAAACAAAAAAGCCCTCCACGACAAAATGAAAGAGGCTATGGCCTCCGACAGAACCAAGCACAATATTCTGCCACTGAGCAAGTTCGGACTCATGCAGATTACACGCCAAAGGGTACGTCCCGAGATGAATATGAACACTCAGGAGGTTTGCCCAACGTGCGGCGGCACAGGAGAAATCGGTTCTACCATACTCCTTGCCGACGAAATAGAAGAAGATCTGAAAACTATTGTTTCAGAAGGCTCTCACAAAAAGGTTACGCTCAAAGTTAACCCCATTATCGAAGCCTACCTTACCAAAGGACTCTTCTCTAAACGCTTTAAATGGCAGTTGAAATACAAAGTCCGGATAAAAATTCAATCCGACTCTGAATACGGACTAATAAAATTCGACTTCCTCGACCAAGAAGGCAATGTGATTGAGTTCGAAAATTAAAGAGATTCAATAAAAAAAACGGTAGCCGCCATTTCGACGACCGCCGTTTTTTTGTGTTTATGCATTAAATTATTCCCATTCAATTGTGGCGGGTGGTTTTGAGCTGATGTCGTAAGCCACGCGGTTAACGCCTTTTACATTGCGGATAATGTCGTTTGAAACCTTTGCCAAAAATTCGTAGGGTAGGTGAGCCCAATCGGCTGTCATGGCGTCGGCACTTGTAACGGCGCGGAGTGCAACTGCCTGTTCGTAGGTGCGTTCATCGCCCATAACGCCTACCGATTTGATAGGCAGAAGGATAACGCCAGCCTGCCAAACTTGATCGTAGAGGGTTTCGCCGTTTTCGGTTTTCCACTCGCGAAGTCCGCGGATAAATATGTCGTCGGCATCTTGAAGAATGCGTACTTTTTCGGGGGTGATGTCGCCAAGAATTCTTACGCCAAGTCCAGGTCCGGGGAACGGATGACGTTTGATAAGGTGCTCAGGCATACCAAGTTGACGACCTACGCGGCGAACTTCGTCTTTAAACAACCATTTCAAAGGTTCACAAAGTTGAAGTTTCATATCTTTGGGTAATCCGCCTACGTTGTGGTGGCTCTTGATGGTGCGACCTGTGATGTTGAGACTTTCGATACGGTCGGGATAGATGGTGCCCTGACCGAGCCATTTAGCATCTTTAATCTTCTGAGCCTCAGCGTTAAACACATCAACAAAGCCTTTGCCTATGATTTTGCGTTTCTTTTCGGGTTCTTCCACGCCGGCAAGTTCGTCGTAGAATTTTTTAGAAGCGTCAACGCCTATAACATTGAGTCCGAGGCACTCATAGTCGCGGAGCACATCTTCAAACTCGTTTTTGCGCAATAGACCGTTGTTTACAAATATGCAAGTGAGGTTTTTGCCGATAGCCTTGTTGAGCAATACGGCTGCCACCGACGAGTCAACGCCGCCCGAAAGTCCGAGCACAACTTTGTCGTTGCCCACCTGTTGTTTTAGTTCTTGCACTGTGGTTTCGATAAACGATGCGGGCGACCAATCCTGTTTGCCACCGCAAATGTCTACTACAAAGTTCTTTAACAATAATGTTCCTTGCAAAGAGTGGAACACTTCGGGGTGAAACTGCACGCCCCAAATTTTTTCGTCATTAGCCTGATATGCGGCAAATTTTACCTTTTCGGTAGATGCTATGCATCTGAAACCCTGAGGAATAGCAGTGATAGTGTCGCCGTGGCTCATCCATACTTGCGAATCCTTGTCAAATCCCTTGAAAAGTGGGTTGCCATCCTCAATGAAGTTGAGGTTAGCACGACCGTATTCGCGAGTGCCTGCGGGTTCTACTTTTCCTCCCACTGTGTGCGAAATATACTGTGCTCCGTAGCAAATGCCCAAGATGGGGAGTTTTCCTCTAAACTGCTCTAAATCAACTTTGAACGCTTCGGGGTCGTAAACACTGTACGGCGAGCCGGAGAGAATTACGCCGATGATTGACGGGTCGTCTTTTGGAAACTTGTTGTAAGGCACAATTTCGCAAAAGGTGTCCAATTCGCGCACACGGCGTCCTATAAGTTGCGTGGTTTGCGAACCGAAATCAAGAATTATTATTTTTTGCTGCATATTGGTGTTTGTTTAATTAATTGTCATACAGTAAATTCCATACCATCTTCGGCGGCGGTGGAATTTTTGAAAACCTCTTGTGTTTCCACTTCCAAGAGCGATTTAATTTGGTCGTTGCCGTATCGGTGCGAGTAATGACCTATTATTAGCCGTTCCACTCCGGCGTTTTTGGCTATCTGCGCAGCCTGTGCTGTGGTGGTGTGAAAGGTGAGTTTTGCACGCTCTGCCAAAGTTTTGTCGTAAGTGGCTTCGTGATAAAGCACATTGCAACCCTTTACCGCCTCTTCTACTGATTTAAGTGCAAGAGTATCAGTGATAAAGGCATACGATTTGGGTGCTGGAGGCTCAATAGTGAGTTCAGTGTTTGGTATGGTTTCGCCGTTTTGGAGATGAAGGTCAGAACCCTCTTTTATTGCCACTATTTCGGCAATTGAAAGGTCATATTTGGTTATCATCTCCGGACGGATATTTTTTAATGCCGGTTTTTCTTTGAAAATAAAGCCGCAGGTGGGTATGCGATGATTTACAGGAACACTGTACACCTCAATAGCCTTGTCTTCGTAGATAAGTTGCACACTATCGTAAGTTAATGGCACAAAGATAGTTTTGAAACCAAGTTCGTTGAGTTTTATGGGCGAATATTCGCCTTCGAGCATTTTTTGAAGGTCGGGATGTGCGTGAATGTATAGGTCGTTTTCGCGTCCTAAAAGACCGTACGACGACAGCAATCCGAACAAACCATAAAAATGGTCGCCGTGAAGATGTGATATAAAAATATGCTTAATGGCTGCCGTGCGTATGCCGAAGCGGTTCATCTGAATCTGTGTAGATTCGGCACAGTCAACAAGAAAGGGGTGCGTATTGTGAGTCACCACCTGCGCTGTGGCGTATCTGTGCTTTGATGGCAGAGCCGATCCGCAGCCGAGTATTTTTACTTGAAACGACATTTGCAACTGTTTTTTTCGGGTGCAAATTTAGGGTAAAAATGTGAAATAATCAGAATATTACAACAAAAAATGCCGGAAAAATATTTTTCTATTGCTTTTATTATTTTTCAAAATCGCTTTTAAAACTCTAAAAAATGGTTATCTTTACACCGTAAAAATCACTAATAATAAATATTTATATGAAGAAATTTCTATCACTTTTGGCAGTGTCGTTGACTGCCGTTATGCCTATTGCAGCCCAAACGACCATTCAAGGTCTTGAGAAACAGGCTGTAGAAATTATCTCCAAAATGACTTTGGAGGAGAAAATTTCGCAAATGATGAATACTACGCCGGGAATTGAGCGTCTTGGTATTGAACCTTACGACTATTGGAACGAGGGTCTCCACGGCGTGGGACGAAACGGTAGAGCAACCGTTTTCCCCGAACCCATTGGTCTTGGTGCCACATTCGACACCGAACTTATCAATCAAATAGGCGATGTTATTTCTACCGAAAGCCGCGCAAAATATATTGTGGCTCGCAAAAATAAGAATTACGCCCGTTATACAGGATTGACATTTTGGTCGCCTAATATCAATATTTTTCGCGATCCGCGTTGGGGTAGGGGAATGGAAACCTATGGCGAAGATCCTTTTCTCACCGGTTCGCTCGGTACTGCGTTTGTTAAAGGTATGCAAGGCAACGACCCTGTGTATCTGAAAGTTGCAGCCTGCGGCAAGCACTTTGCCGTGCATTCGGGACCCGAATCTACTCGACACTCTGCCAATATCGACCCTTCAAAACGCGACCTTTGGGAAACCTACCTCCCCGCATTTCGTATGCTGGTGCAAGATGCTAATGTTGAAATAATTATGGGTGCTTACAACCGTGTTTACGGCGAAAGTTGCTCTGGCAGTAAATACTTGCTTACCGATGTTTTGCGCAATCAGTGGGGATTCAAGGGTCATATAGTTTCCGACTGCGATGCCGTAGACGATATTTACAAAGGTCACGGCATAGTAAAAACCGCTGCCGAGGCTTCTGCGCTTGCCATCAAAAACGGTTTGAACATCGAGTGCGGACATTCGCTCTTTGCTCTTAAAGAGGCAGTGGAGAAAAACCTTATTACCGAGGCTGAACTCGATAAAGCACTCATTCCCTTGATGATGACCCGTCTGAAACTCGGTATTCTTCAAAAAGACGACAACTGCCCCTACAACAATTATTCTGAAAGCGATATTTGCTCGCCTAAGCACACCGCCCTCTCTAAAAAGGCAGCCTTAGAGAGCATGGTTCTCTTAAAAAACAATGGAGTTTTGCCTTTGAAAAAAGATATTCACACTCTATTTGTAACAGGAGCAGGTGCGGCAGATGCTTTTTGGTTGATGGGTAACTATTTTGGAATTTCCGACCGCTATTGTACTTATTTGCAAGGAATTATATCTAAGGTAAGTAGCGGCACGGCCGTAAACTATCGTCCCGGCGTTTTGGAGAATACACCCACCAAAAACGAACTTAACTATGCAGTTGGCGAAGCCGCCCGTACACAATACACTATTATTGTAATGGGCAACAACGGCAATCTCGAAGGTGAAGAAGGTGAATCAATCGACTCTGACACCAAAGGCGACCGCACTTCACTTGCATTGCCCAAAAGTCAAATGGATTATCTCCGCGAAATTTACCAACGCAAACAAGCCTTTGCCAAAATGCGCGGCGGTGCCAACAATAGCGAAAGCGGCATAATAGTAGTGCTTACCGGCGGAAGCCCCATTGATGTAAGAGAAATTTCTGAAATGGCAGATGCTGTAATTATGGCTTGGTATTCGGGTCAGGAAGGCGGCTACGCCCTTGGCGATTTGATTTTTGGCGACGCCAATTTCTCAGGCCGTCTGCCCATCACATTCCCTGCTGATGGCGCTAAATTACCCGACTTTGAGGATTACTCTATGAAAAATCGCACCTATAAATATATGAGCGATAATATTTTCTACCCCTTTGGCTATGGATTGAGTTATGGCAAGATATCGTATTCATCTCCCTCTGTAGTTTGGAACAAAAATCAAACTGCCACTGTAACAGTAAGTGTTACAAATAATTCTGCAATAAAAACCACCGAAACCGTGCAAGTTTACGTATCGGCACCTGGTGCAGGAAAAGATGCTCCTTTGCAACAGTTGGTAGCATTTAAGCGTGTGGAACTCAATGCAAATGCAACAGCCGAAGTATCGTTTACCATCGACGCAGCTCAGCTCAAAACAGTAGAAGCCGACGGTAGCAGCAAACTCCGCAAAGGCGTTTACAAATTTGCCATTGGCGGTGCAGCTCCATCAAATCGTACTAAGGAGTTGGGTGTGAGTGTGGTAGAAAAAGAAGTTACGATAAAATAGGTTGTTTTTCCTGTTTGCTTCCGTACACTATAATTGCCACAATTGCAGCGGCACCAAGCAAAAATGGATAAAAGAGATACCCCGTTATTTCTGACGGGGCTATTTCGCATAACCCTGCGGCAAGCAACATTTGTGCGCCGTAGGGTATTATGCCTTGGGCAAAACAAGAAAAAGTATCTAAGATACTTGCAGCACGTTTGGGCGAAATACCAAACTTTTGTGCTATGCGTTGCGCCGGATTGCCTACCGTTATAATTGCCACAGTGTTGTTTGCAGTGCAGATGTCGGCAAAAAATACAAGTGCAGCAATGCTGAATCCTGCCGAACGCGAACCTGTTATTTTTTTTGATAGTTTTTCTACAAGATAATCCATGCCGCCGTTGTAGCGGATAAGTTCTAACATTCCGCCAGCAAGCAGTGTTACAATAATCAATTCCGACATTGAAAGCATTCCAGTACTCATCTGCGAAAGCCATTCAAATAAATCGAAAGAGTTTGTAAATATGCCAGTTAATCCAGCCAAAACAACGCCTACCAATAGTACTATTAGCACATTTACACCAACTATTGCCAATATCAAAACTGCTATGTAAGGAATTATTTTGATGAACTCTATATCGGTAGCAGGAGCTTCTATTGCATATCCGCGTCCAACAAAAAAGTATATTATTACGGTAATAATTGCGGCAGGAAGAGCTATGCGGATGTTTTCGTGAAATTTATCTTTCATCATGCATCCTTGAGTCTTGGTGGCAACAACTGTGGTGTCGGATATAAACGAAAGATTGTCGCCAAAGTATGCGCCGCCTACAATTACGCCTGCCATTAGTGCTGTGGAGATTCCCGTTTGACTTGCCATTTGGGCAGCTACTGGCATTAAAGCAGCAATTGTGCCCACCGAAGTACCTATCGCCAACGAAATAAAGCACGCAGTGAGAAACATTCCGGGGAGAATAAAGTTTTGCGGAAGAATTGTAAGTGCCATATCTACAGCTGCTTGCACACCGCCTATAGCTTTGGCGCTTTGGGCAAAAGCACCGGCAAGCAAAAAAATCCAAATCATAAGCATAATGTTTTTGTTGCCCGCCCCGCGGCAAAAACGTGTTATGCGCTGATTGATAGTAAGTTTATTGGTAACGGCTACGGCGTAAATACTTGAAGCAATAAACGCCACAGTTATAGGTACTTTGTAAAAATCATTGAGAATGAGCGAAGTAACTAAATATAGCACCAAGAAAACGAGCAACGGCGAAAGTGCGAAAAAATTAGGTTTCCGTTGTGCTATATCGCGGATTTGATTAGTGCTCATTGATTAATTTACGATTCAAGAACTCTCAACTCTATTGGGAAATTGATTGTGTATTGGAGGTCTTCTCCGTTTTCTTGCGAAGATTCGTCCCCATCTTCGTAATACCAAATGATTTTAAGTGTGTTAGGTTCTTTTACGTTTTTTAAAATCGACATAAGTTCAAGTACACAACGCAATGTAGCTGAGTTGTAGTATTCAAAGTTGAACACGAGTTCGGTATGCTCTTTAGGCGAAGCTGTGTATTCTTCTAACCAAGAAAATACAGGCGAATAGAAAGCATCGCTATCTTCGGGCATAGAGCGTCCTGAAATCATTAATTTACCTTCGTCGGGCTCGAATACGATTCTCGGCGTAGTGCTTGTGGCTTCTATATATAGTTTCTGCATCTGCATTTATTTTTTGCTTGCAAATATAACAAAAAAATTTTAGATGATACTAATTAAATAAAAAAATTATATCAAGTAACTTTATTTTTCTGTTAGTGTTGTTGAGTTAAATATTACATTCTATTGTTACTAAAGTATTATCGTTGTCAAATTGGCAGATAATACCGTTTTTGCTTTCGCGGGCAATGTCAATAAGACCAAGTCCCGACGAAATATCAAGATTGTCGTGCCCATTGCGCAACACTTTTTTATAATAGGCGTCAAGTTGTTCGGGCGATTGAGCATTAAGGGAGTCGATATAATCTTTTAAACGGGTTGTGTAGTTGGGGTCTATGTTGTTGGATGCCGTAATGGTGTATTTTGATTGATGTTTGCCAAGCGAAAAAAGTCCATCGTGGCTACCTAAATTTGCCGAAGATGCGTGTTTTGAAATGTTTTGAATCATTTCTACCATTATGTGATATACTTTTCGCTGGGTGGTAAGCTCAGAGTCAAGTTCGGCAATGTTGTTTTCTGACATTATAAGTATTTGGTTTACAGTGTTTCGGTCAAAATCGCCTTTTACTGCCAAAAACTTATGATGCTGTTCCATAAGGTTTTTGAGATATTCGGTACGGTCTACAGGCAAAGGCTCTGTATTGTCTTCGCTGATTTTGAGTCGCAGTTGAAAATAGAAAAACGCGCGATTATTGTCAACGGGAGTAAATTTATAATCGAGTTTTTCTTTGGTTTTGCGTATCATTTCTACAAAACCGAGACCTGCGCCGCCTTCTTTTGACAATTGTTTGTTGGTGAGAGTTTCAACAAAAACTTGTTTTAATTCTTCGTTGGTCATAGTGTTAACGCGGTTGAGCTTGTTTTGTAGAAGTTCAACCTTGGCATTGTCGACAAAATTGCCCGAAGTTATGTAGTAGCTATTGCCTATGCGGCGAACAACAAATATTTCTCCTGCGTTTTCGTCTTCGTTTCTGCCCGAAAGTCCGTAGCGAAGAATGTTTTGAAAACTTTCGATCATCAAAAACGATAGCTTATTTTTTTGACCTTCGGTGTCGGAACTTTTGCCTAAATATCCTTTCCAAAGCTCGGGTACCATACCAAGAACAGTATTGTCGAATTTACCTAAGTATATGAAACTCAGGTTGTCGTCTTTGAGTTCGTGGTACAATGCATTGTTAATATTCCTTTCCATAATTAAGTTTATAATGTCTGACAACAAAAAATTGTAATTTCAGGCTATAAAAAT
>JAGCDD010000113.1 GCA_017651345.1 Bacteroidales bacterium
ACCATCTACAACATAAGAGAACTGATAATAACTGTTTCCTTCGGGCATATCTTCTTCTACTTCATCTGCATCCTCGGTATAAGCTTCAACCTTACCAATCTCGCCAGTCAACAACATGTCTGAGTTCACGTGTACGTTACCGTTTGTAACGGCGAGCACTTTGTTAGATGTTTTCTTGTCGGCAACATTGAATGATGAAGAACTGAAATCGATGCTCTCGCTTGTAACTGAAAGGTATTCTGTAGCTTCGCCATCTTTCGCTGATGCATCACGGCCAGTAATCAAGAATCCGCTACGACGAACTTTGTCACCATCTTCAGTATCGTCAATAAATACTTGTGTGCCTTTGCCATCAATTTTGAATATGTCAACATCTTCGCCTTTCGCTGACGCGTCACGGCCAGTAATCAAGAATCCGCTGCGGCGTACTTTGTCGCTATCGTCAAGGTCAACATACACTTGTGTGCCACTGCCATCGATTTTCAAATAATTGTTATCACTACCATCTTTCGATTCGCGGCCAGTGATATAGAATCCACTGCGGCGTACTTTGTCGCTTTCAGTGTCGTCAACAAACACTTGAGTACCTTCGGCGTTAACAGCAAAGTAGTCAGAATCTCCATCTTTCGATTCGCGGCCAGTGATATAGAATCCGCTGCGGCGTACTTTGTCAGCAGTCTCGCTGTCGTCAACAAAAACTTTCACACCATAAGGATAAACAGCAAATACAAGATTGCCTTGGCTGTCTTTTACTTCAAAAATGGCTTCATCGTCACCTGCGGTGGCAGTTTGAGTCACCTTACCGGTTTCTTTTGCATACAAAGCATAAGGAACAGGCTGAAGTTGGATAGAGCCCAAATCGATGAATCCTTTTCCTGCGTCAACTTCAATTTTGAGCATTACATTCATCGAACTCCAAGGAGCTGACATAAAGTCGCCTGATTCTTTTTTACCACTACCTACCATTGCTGAAATGTTGCCGTAGGCGTTGGTTTTTAAATCTTGAGTTTCAACGTAATAATTTGTTGTCCCTTGATGCAGGGTAAATCTCACTTTTACGTCTTTGTTGCTTACTAATGAACCGTCAGAGTTGCGAATAACAGCTTGGTAGGCAAAACTACCTTGGGCCAAGGTTGCCACTGTTGCCGTGAATACCAAAGCTACGGTTGCCAATAGTTTGATAGATAATTTTTTCATTTTATATGTTTTTTTTATTCGAGTCAGCGTTGTTGTTTTCGTTTGAAAACTTGGTTTTGAGCATTTAGCCCTCTACCACTGCGCCACATCGTAGGTTAATTATTAGGTTTGTTCTAATTTCTTTGAGCAAAGGATCAGTATTTCATGATTTTGCGATTGACAACGGCCATTCCGTCAACAAACACCTTAACAAAATAGGCGCCTTGTGGCAGATTCTCAACATCCATTGTCAGGCGGGTGTTGCCTTCAAAGTTGTTTTCACCTACCAAACGACCAGTCATGTCGAAGCACCTAACGATGCATTCGCCTTCGGGTTCAGCACCCAAAGCCACAAACAATTTTGTGTTGACAGGGTTAGGATAGATGTCAACTTGGCTGGCAAAGTCATCGTTGACGGCCGGGTTTACCTCTCCGCCAATGGCATAACCTTGCTGGAAACCTTGAACTACAACCAAACCATCTTTGGCCAATGTACCTGTAACGGCTTCTCCGATGGTGAAGCTGACTGAATAGCCATCCTTTTCACCGAAACCGCCAGCAGAAGCAACGACTTCGCTTTGTTTCTGTTGTGCAAATGCGGGTATTGTAACTAACAATAATGCCGCGATAGATAAATGTCTTTTCATAGAATTAATCTTTTTTTTCGAAACACAAATATAGACAATCCGATTTTATTGGCAAAATTTTTTTATAACAATTGTTGGCTGCGAAACAAAAAATGTGTGATGCGCCGATGCCAGCCAGAATCAGGATTTTCCATGCCGATGTGGAAATGGTTGGAAATTGTTATATTTGAGTGATATTTATTCTGTTTTCACGTTTAAAACCGATGAACTATGAAATGCAAATTGTTGGCAATAATAATGTTAGCTGCAACTTTTTTGGTTGGTTGCACAACGCAAAACAATAATAATACTACTCTCATTCCTGCTAAATTTGGGAAAGAATGGGGCTTTATTGACAAAACTGGCAAGTGGGTTATTACACCACAATTTTACCAAGTTAGGAATTTTGCCAAAATCGGTTTTGCTCCTATTAAATTAAACGGCAAATGGGGCTATATTGACAAAACTGGCAAGTGGGTTATCAACCCGCAATTTTACGAAGTTGGAAATTTTGCCGAAAACGGTTTAGCTCCTGTCTTATTAAACGACAAATGGGGCTATATCGACAAAACTGGCAATTGGGTTATCAATCCGCAATTTGATGAAGCTGATGATTTTGAAAACGGTTTGGCTCGTGTTGAATTAAACGACAAATGGGGCTTTATTGACAAAACTGGCAAGTGGGTTATCAACCCACAATTTGACGATGCCAAGGATTTTGCCGAAAACGGTTTGGTTCGTGTTGAATTAAACGACAAATGGGGCTATATCGACAAAACTGGCAAGTGGGTTATCAACCCTCATTTTCACTGGGTTTGGGATTTTGCCGAAAATGGTTTGGCTCTTGTCAAATTAAACGACAAATATGGTTTTATTGACAAAACAGGCAAGTGGGTTATTAATCCGCAATTTGACGATGCAGGCGAATTTGCTAAAAACGGATTGGCTATTGTCGAATTAAACGGCAAATGGGGTTTTATTGACAAAACTGGCAATTGGGTTATTAACCTTAACCCTCAAATCGACGGTGCTTATGATTTTGCAGAAAATGGTTTGGCTGCTATTAGATTAAACGGCAAATGGGGCTTTATTGATGAGACT
>JAGCDD010000114.1 GCA_017651345.1 Bacteroidales bacterium
ACACCACATACACAATAATCGACTTAAACGGCAGAACCATAAAATCTGCCACCACCAAATCAACCAAAGAAGAAATCAATCTCCCCAATTCAGGCGTATTTGTTGTTGTAATCAACGGCAAATCTTTTAAAATCGCCCTATAACCCGTCTGGAAGACGGTATCTCTGTAGCCCCGGACACCAAGCCGCCCTGCGGCGATGGTGTCCGGGGTTTTTGTGTGCCAACCGTGTCGTGTTGTTTTTGTGTGCAATCGTCCACCATTTCCGCCTCTTTGTCCACCCCTCTCACAGCTCGGTGCGCTATTTTTGCCCATACTAATCACTAATACTGATATTATGGACAAAGTTAAAATTCTATTATTGGCTATTTCGGCAGCGGGGGTGTTGTCTTCGTGCGCTGAAAAGGTTTTTTCCCCTTCGCCATCGCCCAATCCGTGGGACGATGATTATTCTGCATTTATCCAAAATCCCGAAAAATGGGGCACTTACAATGTTCACGACCCCTGTGTGCGTAAATTTGGCGACACTTATTACGCATATTCTACCGATGCGGTGTATTTTGCACCTCCCAAAGAGGGTGAGGAACGCAAACACATCAAGATGGGCAATATCCAAATGCGCAAGAGCAAAGATTTGGTTAATTGGGATTTTCTCGGATGGGCGTTTGATTCTATTCCGTCAGAAGCGTGGAATTATGTTTACCCTATCAGCGGCGAAAAAACTTCGCGCGGACTCTGGGCTCCGTTTGTATATAATTATAAAGGTGTGTATCGAATGTACTACTGCCTTTCTACATTTGGCAAAAAGGTGTCGTACATTGGTTTGGCAGAATCGGCAAATCCCGAAGGTCCGTGGCAACCCCAAGGCTGTGTGGTAAAAACTGATGATAGTTCGGTAATGAACGCCATCGATCCAACAATTATCGAAGATGCTGAAAATCATAAACTTTGGATGATTTACGGATCGTTTTTCGGAGGAATTTTTGCCATGGAGCTAAATCCCGAAACAGGCTTAGCACTAACAGACGGCGACCAAGGTCATCTTGTGGCTCATAGGGCTAATTATCAGCAAGATAATATGGAAGCTCCTGAGGTGGTTTATAATCCCGAAACCAAGAAATATTACCTTTTTGTAAGCTACGGACCATTGGTAACTACTTATAACGTAAGGGTTTTGGTGGCAGATTGTCCCGAAGGTCCTTACCAAGATTATTTTGGCACCGACCCACGCAACGAGGTTAATACATTGCCGATACTTACAGCACCTTACCGTTTTGAGAGCCATCCCGGTTGGGCAGGTTTGGCGCATTGCAGCGTGTTTAACGATGGTGAGGGCAACTATTATATTGCATCGCAGGGACGGCTTCAACCCGAAAATATGATGATGGATTTGCATATCCGCCGATTGTATTTTAATGTCGACGGTTGGCCCTTGGTTTCGCCCCAACGATATGCCGGAGAAAAGAATATTAACCTAAACGAGAGCGATTTGTATGGTGTTTGGGAAATTATTACAATCAAAGACAACGAGCAACGCCGCACAGGAGAAGATGGTCAGGTAACCGACAATCATCTTTTGCCAGAGGAAACCAATATGTCGAAAAAAATTGAGATTTTGAGCAGTAATATTCAAAATTTTAGCAAAAATACATTCGATTTAGAGGTGGATAATAATAAAATCAAAGGTGTAAAAGTGTTTGCTGGACACGATTGGGAACTGAAAACCAATACGTTACTGTTTTCGGCAGTGGATTCGTGCGGTTTTTCGCTTTGGGGCAAAAAAGTAAAATAAAAACGTTAATCCACTTATTTGGGAAATATGTCCACCCCTGTTTGGCGCTTTGTATCGTATCTTTACAACAGAAACAAATTACAATTTTTAGACTTAAATTTAGTAAATATGAAAAAGTTAGTTTTAATTCTTATGGGGCTTTTGCTTATGTCGCCGACATTTGCACAAAATGGAAGCCCGGTTACCGTAAAAGGTAAAGTTGTAGACGAAACCAATAGTCCGCTTATTGGTGCCACCGTTTCGGTAAAAGGCACAAGCAACGGCACTATTACCGACCTTGACGGAAATTTTGAACTTTCCGCTGCATCCGACGCTGTTATCGTTTTCACTTATGTAAGTTACATTACACAAGAGGTGAATGTAAACGGCAATGGCGACCTCGGAACTATTGTAATGGAAGAGGATTCCAAAGCCCTTGATCAAGTAGTTGTTATTGGTTATGGAACTCAGAAAAAAGTTGACCTTACTGGTTCGGTTGCCATTGTGGACGCCGACGAAATGAAAAAGGTGTCGAAATCAAACATCTCGTCGATGCTCGAAGGCAAGGTTGCAGGCGTGCAGATTACATCCGACGGTCAACCCGGTGCCGACCCGAATGTACGTATTCGCGGTATCGGTTCGTTTGGTAGCACCGCACCTTTATATGTAATCGACGGTGTGCCAATGGGAACATCAATCCGTGATTTTTCGCCCAACGACATTGCCACTATCCAAATTCTTAAAGACGCATCTGCCGCTGCCATCTACGGTAGCCGCGCTGCCAACGGTGTGGTAATCATCACCACAAAACAAGGCAAGCAAAATCAGCCTTTGAGAGTTGATTATAGCGGTTATTTCGGTTTTGATAAGGTTTACAAACCTGTTTACGATGTAATGGATACCGAAGCATTTACTTGGTATATTCAGCAAGCTACCGAAAATGCCGGCACTCCGCTTACCAATATGCAAGGTTACGACCCCTATTCTGAACATTATTTTCTTAAACCCGAAAACTACCGCAACACCGATTGGTTTGAGGCCGTTTTTAAAACTGGTACACGTCAAAACCACAATGTTAATCTTTCGGGTGGTTCTGATAAGTCTACTTACAACGTTGGTCTCGACTTTTTTGATCAAAAAGGTGTGGTAGAAGGTTCAGGACCAAACTACAAACGTTACACCGTGCGTGTCAACAATACTATGGACGTTAAGTTTATCAAACTCAAAACTGGCATTGTTTACTCTCATTCCGACCAAAACAATATGTTTATGTCAAACGGCAACGAATATATTCAAGGTTTAAGTGCCGACCAAGGCAACCTTATGTCGTCGATTCTTACAATGCAGCCCACAATTCCCGCATTCGATGGTTCTACATGGGTTTTAGATGGAATTTATCCTGGTGCATCCGCTTTTCCTTACGATGCTTACGGATATGGCGTTTATGATGCAAAGCTCAACGGCGAAATCGCTCAGTCTAACCCGCTTGTACTCAATAATATAATTGATCGTACCTATCAGGTAGACCGTATCGTGGGTACTGCAAGCGCAAATGTTGACCTTTTTGGAATGTTTGGAAAAAGATTTGATAATCACAAACTTTCTTACAATATCAACCTCTCTTACAGCAAAACATACGCTAAGGATTTTGTTTGGATTCCCACATGGTTTCAATCTGATAAAATCAAACACACCGCTGCCGACGCTCGTCTCGACCAAGGTTACCGTCAATACACCGATGCCCTTATCGAAAATACTCTTAATTATGAAGGCACATTTGGCGACAAAAACCACTTGAATATAGTTGTTGGTCAAACCTACGAATCAGAGTTTTATCACAATCTTGCAGCATGGGGTTACGATTTTTCTACTCCTATATTCCTTCAAATTAATAATGCTGCCGAGCGCGATGCATCATCTTACGAAGACGAACACACCCTTGCATCTTACATCGGACGTTTAACCTACGATTTTGATAGCAAATATCTCTTGCAGGCAACTGTACGCCGCGATGGTAGCTCTCGTCTTTCGAGCGAAGACCGTTGGGGTTGGTTCCCCTCTGTTTCGCTTGGTTGGAGATTAGACCGCGAAGATTTCTTCCCTGTTAGCGACCAAATTGTAAACCTTCTCAAATTCCGTGGTAGCTACGGTATTCTTGGTAACGAAAATATCGGCAACTATCGCTATATGGAAACTATGAACCGCAACAATTTTGCATACTCTTTTGGTGGCAACATTGTTTACGGATCGGCTGTGTCGTCGTTTGTTAACACTCAGATTGCTTGGGAAAAGAAAAAATCTACAAGCGTAGGTTTCGACCTTGGAATGTTTGGCAATCAGTTTGAATTTACATTTGAATGGTACAAAAATGTTTCGTCAGATCTTCTTTACGAAGTTCCTGTGCCCGTTACAGCAGGTGTAAGCAACACAACAGTAACTATGAACGCTGCCGAAATGGAAAACTCAGGCTTTGAATGGAGTGCAGCTTATCACAACAGCAAACACCAAATCAAATACGACATTACCGTCAACGCTTCTACTCTTAAAAACAAAGTAGTTTCGCTTGGTTTTGGTCAGGGCGATTATCTCACTGGCGACTATATGACAAACATTGGCGAAGAACTTGGTCGTTTCTACGGTTACAAATATCTTGGACTTATCGAAAGTCAAGAGCAGCTCGACGCTTGGAACGCTTACGCCGTAGAAAAAGGCAAAGCCGAATATCAAAAAGGTGCCCGCGTTGGCGACTGTCTCTACGAAGATATTAATCAAGATGGCGAAATCACCGATGCCGACCGCGATATTTTGGAATCTGGCATGCCTAAACTCAGCTTTGGTATCAGCGCAAGAGCCGAATGGAAGGGTATCGACCTTACAGTTTCTACATTTGGCGCACTTGGTTACCACGTTACCGACCATATCTACAATCAGCTTACAAGTTGCTACGGCGTGGGCAACAAAGATCCTAAGGTAATGAGCGACGGATATCCCAATGTTTATTACTCAGCTTCTGAGGCAGGACATTCGCCCTACGCTTGGAACGACCTTTTCAGCGAGCGCAAAATTCAAAACGCTGATTATTGGAAAATTGCCAACATCGAACTCGGCTACAATTTCAACGACGATTGGTTTAAGGGTGTTGTAACTAACGTTAGAGCATACGTTTCGGGACAAAATTGTTTTACTTTCAGCCACTACAAAGGTTACAATATCGACTATGCTCCTGGCACATTTACCCCTGGCTTAAACTACTGTTCGTTCCCCACTCCGCGTACAATAATGTTCGGCTTACAATGTTCTTTCTAAACGTTTAACATCTTTAATATTAGATTATTATGAAAATAAAAAATATAGCGTTGGCCGGACTTGTTGCACTTACCGGCATAACATCTTGCGAGGACAATCTCGACCTCGTAAACCCAAATCAGCAGACAACAGCCGATTATGGTTCTAAACCTTCCGACTTAGAAGAAACCGTAATCGCATGTTACAACCGAATCCGTATCGAGGGTACTTACGCTCGTGTGGGCTACCTTTTGGATGTGGTTGCAGGCGACGAAGTAAACTCTTATTCTGACAACGATTGGTGGAGACCATACGATTATCTTAACGCATCGCAGGTGGTTACCAACGATGATAGTCCTCTCCACTGGATTTTCCGCGATTTTTATTACACCATCAACACTTGCAATCAGTTGCTGTTTTATGTAGAAAATTCGGGACTCGACCCAAATAGCAAGGAGTATAAGCGTGCCAAAGGTCAAGGATTATTTATCCGCGCTATCTCGTACTATGAACTTGCTTGCTATTATCAGAATATTCCTCTCATTACCGACTTTAATGCCGTATCAATCAACGACCTTATGGCATCTACCAACACTCAGGATGAGATTTTTGACCAAGTAGAAAAAGATTTCAAAGAGGCAATGGAACTTCTTCCTTCGCGTGATGAAGGTGGCGAATGGGCACAAGGACGTGCCACTTGCGGTGCTGCTGCTGGATACTACGCACGTACGCTGATGTTCCGTCAAAAATATGCCGATGCTCTTGAAGTTCTTAAAGAAATCATTGCTGGAAAATATGGACACTACGAACTCAACGCCGACTATGGCGACAATTTCCGCTCTACTGTTGAAAATACTGCCGAAAGCCTTTGGGAAGTTCAGTTTCTCGATTATGGTGTAGGCGGTAGCGATATGGAATGGACAGCTGCCAACAACTCTAAGTCGTCTACACAAGGTCAGGCTCTCGAAACCGTATTTGGCAATGGCGATATTCTTGGCTGGAACGACCTCGCCGCTACTCCTTGGCTCTATCAAACTTTCAAGAGTCAAACTACCAAAAATGGAACAGTTGACCCTCGTCTTTATTGGACATTGATTTCTTACGAAGACGATTACAACACAATGAATGGTTTTGAAAACAAGGCGTTTACCGTAAAATACAGCAAGCATGTAACCACAGGCACACGCAAAGGCATTTCTATTGCAAAGCACACCACAGCCCGCGAAAACCTTTATGCACAGGTGGCTGCCGCAGGTCTTTCTTGCGGTGTAAATCTCCGCTTGATGCGTTACTCTGACGTATTGCTTCGCGCTGCTGAATGTGAAAACGAGATTTCTGGTCCTACCGCACAGGCTATTGATTGGATTAATCAGGTTCGCTCTCGTGCAGGTCTTGAAAATTTAAAAGCTGAGGATTTTGCTAATGCCGACGCACTCTTTGAGCAGATTGCCAATGTAGAACGTCCCACAGAGTTTGGCTGCGAACACGGTCGTATGCAAGATATTATCCGTTGGGGATGGCTCTACAACGAGGGTCGCAAGGCTCTGCTCCGCAAACACGGCTGCACATATTGGAACGATGATGCAAAAGTTGGCGTTCTTCCCGATTCTCCCGACTCTGCCGATGATGACCCGTTCTCTCACTGGGCTCCCGGTCACGAGTATCTGCCTATCACCACATTCAATATGAATGCAAACTCTAACCTCAAAGGCAATTCTGCCAACCGTGGCGAAGAAGCCGCTCATAATTTAAGCGTTCATAATGTTGTTAAAGGAATAGGTGTTCAATAAAATTTTAAACCAATTTTTAAATTGAATTATTATGAAAAACAATAGAATATTATCAGCGGCATTTTTAGCATCAGGTATTGCCGCAGTTAGCTTAACAGGCTGTTACAAAGGAGAACTCTATGATATAGAAGTCCCTGGCTGGACACAAGATAGTATTTCAGCAGCAGCAGCGCGTAATGCACTTGTAAGCGACGATGTGCCCGGAGTGTTAATCGACCTTGTAAAAGATGCCGATGCATTTGAATTTCACGGTGGTGCCGAAATGCTCACAAAGGAGATTCTTTTGATAGAAACCGGAAAGGGTGGCAAAAACGGTAACTTTGTAAGCCTTAAAAAAGACGGATGGCTAAAAGACAAAATCTCTTTCAAAGATGTAGCCACAATATCTTTTGATGCCTATCCTACGGTAAACGGTTCAGACTGGAACTATGTATTCGGCATTGGCAATACTGCGGCTTCGGCAGCGGTAGAGGCTGGCGGTGCATTAGCCTATTTTGATGGCACAATCGGTTTTATTCAGCGTGTTGGCGACCCCTACGACGCATATTTCCCCGGTGGCGCATGGGTTAGCGGCAATAAAATGGGCGGTACTGCCGACAATAATCCATACAACTATTTTTCAGGATTAAACGATGCCAACTGCAACAAATGGTATCACTTCGACTATGTTTATTCTACAGCTGAAGTCTGCATTTATGTTAATGGTATCAAATCAGTTGCTCACGAACTTACTCCTGAGCAGGGTGCAAATATCAAGAGCATTCTCTCCAAATTGAACGAAGGTCAATTGGTGATTGGAGCAGGATGCGATCCCAACCTCGAAAACTTTGGCGGATATATTGCCAATTTCACCCTTAGAAATGTGGAATACGTAAAAACATCTGATTTTTATTCTGCAAGCGTTGTGCCCAAGGAATCTGAAATCAAATCGCTGACTATCGAAGGTCCTGAAACTGTTACTTTTGGAACAACTTACGATAACCTTTTAGAACAGGTAAAAATCAAAGTAACCTACGAAGTAGACGGCGAAATCCGCGAACAAGATCTTACAACATCCGACGTTATCGCCACATTGATTCCCGATATGTCTACTGTTGGCAAAAAGACCCTCTCGGTATACTACAACACCACATTTGCTGGTAAATTCCAACAAAATGTTAAGGCAGAACTTGTATTTGAGGTAGTTCCTTTGGAAATAACAACTTTGAAAATCACAACCGACCTTTCTGCTGTTGATTATTGCCCTGGTGCCGACCCTGCTGCTCTTTGCAAACTTGTGGTTAATGGCATTCAATCAAACAACGAAGCCATCACGCTCGACAATGCTACACTTACAATCTCTAAGGTAGATGCCGACGGCAAATTTACCGTATCGTACAAAACCGCTGATGGTAAAGATCTTTCGGTGGATGGTGCATTTGGAGGCAACAAGGTGTTTGGTGTAATTGTAGGCAAAGGCGAGTTTATCAACGACTCTAAGTTTGGCACAGTGTTTAAAAACAACACCGACAATGTTGCAGTTCGCGAAAACTATCTTCTTTTGCCCACCGACCAAATCAACGCATGTGCCTCTGCCGGACGTGTAACAATATCTTTCTGGATTAAAAACTACGGCAAGGAAATAATCAGCGAATGGTCGCCCGTATTTATGGTTAAAAACGGTGATGTTAATTCAGAATGGCTATACTACATCTTCCGTCATAAGGGTCAGCTGTTGGTAAATTACGCAGGATGGGTAGATAGTCCCTTGTCTGCAACATGGTCGGCAGAAAACGACTGGCTCAACGGCAACGACAACTGGCATTATGTGGTAGCAACTGTTGCTGCCAACGATTTGACACTTTATGTTGACGGCGAAGTAATTAGCACATATACTCCCGATGGAGGTGATGGCAATTCAACCACTGGATTTATCGACGACTTGGCAAATATCAATTTCTTTGCCATCGGAGGTGCACAAACCAATGGCTGGGGCGATTCTGACCTACCTTGTATGTATTCCGAAGTAACAGTTTCATCTACTGCTCCCAACGCTGCCGATGTTAAAGCCACATACGAAGCTGGAAAGTAGATTATTTAGAATATTGTATAAAATAGATTGATTTAATTAATTCCCTGTCGTATCTTTGGCAGGGAATTTTTTAATATTTTACGATTATGAGAAAAAAACAACTTTTTACAATAGCTGCATTGATGTCGGCAACATTGATTACAGCTTGCAGCAAGGACGATAATGGCAACGGCGAACTCCCTATGCCTAATATCGACACCACCAAAAAGAATAACCCATCGGAGTTGCCGCAAAATCCCGATTTCATTGTTCCTAACAAAGTATACAAAGATAACTACGCTTCGTATGCCGGATGGGAAAATCACGCAAATTGGAATCTTGCCAACACTCACGACCCAACGGTTTTCTTTTACAACGGTATGTACTATATGTTTGGCACCGATGCTTCGTACGGCAACGAACATCTCAAAAATACCAACGGAAAACATTTTCAGGGCAAACGCTCTTACGACCTTGTAAACTGGGAATGGATTCCCGGCATTATGAACGAATACCCGCAGTGGGCTGCCGACTCGCTCAACGCTATTCGCTCTCGTATGGGATTGCCCCAAATCAAAAAAGCCGACATTGCCGAAGGTTTCTGGGCTCCGTGCGCTCGTGTGGTTGATGGTAAGGTAAGACTTTATTATTCAGTAATATGCGACAACTTTATCGGCAACGGCAAAGCTGGCGACGCCAACTACGACGGCACTTGGACCGAGCGTGCTTTTATTGGCGTGATGGAAACTACCGACCCCGCAGGAGGTCCATCGGCGTGGACTGATTTGGGTTACGTTACATCTTCGTCGTCGGATTTGGGGCTCAACTATAAACGCACCTCTAAAAACAACTGGGACGGATATTTCTATTACAACGCCATCGACCCTACATATATCGTTTGTCCAGATGGTAAGCATTATTTGATATATGGTTCGTGGCATTCGGGTTTTGCCCTTTTAGAAATTAATCCCGTAACCGGTAAAGCCCTTAACAGCAAAGATTTAATAGGACTTGGCGAACCTTACGCCGATAATGCATCCGACCTTGAAGCTCGATATGGCAAACGTATTGCCACACGTGGATTATCAAGATGGCAGGCTGCCGAAGCTCCCGAAATTATATACAAAGATGGTTATTACTACTTGTTTATGGCGTGGGACGGTCTTGATATTCCTTATAATACTCGTGTGGTACGTTCGCAAAATATCGAAGGTCCTTACCTGACCAATCGTGGCGCAAACTTTACCGCTGGCGACGAGGCCACCAAAGTTTTCCCCATTGTAACTCATCCTTACAAGTTTAAAGACGGCAACGGTTGGGTTGGAATTTCGCACTGTGCTGTATTTCAAGATGATAAGACCAAAGAGTGGTTTTATATGTCGCAAGGCAGATTCCCTGCCAACGTAGGCGGCAATCAATATTCTAATGCATTGATGATGGGGCAAGTGCGCAAGTTGGTATGGTGTCCGCGTTCGCCCGAAGAGCCCGACGACCTTTGGCCTATTGCATTGCCCGAACGCTATGCTAATGTGGCTTCTGGCGGATACAGCACAGATATTACCAAAGACGAAATAGCAGGCGAATACGAACTTATCAACCTTGGCTACAACTATGGCAAACAAGATGAGCCAGAGGCTGAAAACCTTGTTTTAAATGCCGATGGCACAATGTCGGGCGCATTAAAAGGCACTTGGACATTCGATGCCGCTAAAAAATGGCTTACCCTAACTTCTGAAAATTTGCCCAATTCCACTGGCTCGGTAGTAGTATGCGTTGAGCGCGAACTCGATTGGGAAAAAGGCAATGTAACACTTGTGTTTGCTGGTTCGCATTGGAAACTCACATACACACTTTGGGGTAAAAAAGTGAAATAGCATTTTAAGTTGTTGAATATTAATTAAAAACCCGTTGGGAAACTTTGCCAACGGGTTTTTTGTATATTAACTTTATGAGACAATTGTCGTAAACTTGCATTCCTTTGTTTTGGTGTTGCAAGATACAACAATAGCCTAATACCAAGGTGGATAAATGATTATTATAAGTGGACAAATGTTTTTAGGGTAAAAAAAAACGCAACCCACATTGAAATCAATGTAGGCTGCGGTTAATCTATGGAAACAACTAAAATACTTAATTATTTTCCGGACGGAGCTTGCGTACTGTTACCGCAGTCTGCCACATTTCGCTTTCGCGGAGAGCCTTGAGCTCTTTTTCGAGACCTTCGCGATAGTCGGGCTTAGAGTTGGCGTCGATAGAGATCTGAGCCTCGTTGCCGCATTTTACGCTTTCGTAAAGTTTCTGAACCACGGGTTTGATGGCGTCGTGGAAACGGGGGAACCAGTCGAGTGCGCCGCGCTGTGCTGTGGTAGAGCAGTTGGCGTACATCCAGTCCATACCGTTCTTTGCAAATAGAGGTCCGAGGCTCTGTGTGAGTTCCTCAACTGTTTCGTTGAAAGCCTCAGAGGGAGAGTGACCATTCTCGCGGAGCACTTCGTATTGAGCCAAAAGCAAGCCTTGAATAGCGCCCATGAGCGAGCCGCGTTCGCCAGTGAGGTCGGATGTGGCTTCGCGTTGGAAAGTGGTTTCAAACAAGTAGCCCGAACCGATACCGATACCGAGAGCGAGAGTTTTTTCGAGAGCCTTGCCGGTAGCGTCTTGATATACAGCGTAAGAAGAGTTCAAGCCGCGGCCTTCGAGAAACATTGTGCGGAGCGATGTGCCCGAACCTTTGGGGGCAACCATTATTACGTCGATATCTTTGGGAGGAACCACGCCTGTGCGGTCGCTCCAAGTGATGGCGAATCCGTGTGAGAAATAGAGTGATTTGCCAGGTGTGAGATATTTTTTCAAAGTAGGCCATACCGACATTACAGCGGCATCCGAAAGAAGACACATAATGATAGTGCCTTTTTCGCAGGCTTCTTCAATTGAGAAAAGAGTTTCGCCGGGTTTCCAACCGTCGGCTTTAGCTTTTTCGAAAGTTTTGCCGGCGCGTTGACCAACAATTACATTAAAACCATTGTCGCGGAGGTTTTGCGATTGTCCGGGACCCTGTACACCGTAACCAATTACGGCGATGGTTTCGTTTTTTAAGATTTCACGTGCTTTTTCCAAAGGAAATTCTTCGCGGGTCATCACATTCTCGATAACGCCGCCAAAATTCATCTTTGCCATTTCTATATTGTTTTTTTATGATTTGTTATGTTTTTATTGTGCACAAAGGTAGAGATTATTTTTTAATGGAGGTAAAATTAGTGGATTTTTTTGAAAAAACTTACTCCCTCTCCTCGGCGTCATCTCTCCTTGCCAGCACATCTTGAAGTTTGCCCATTGGTTTGGTAACTATGATGCGGGCTGATTGGATAAATTCGCGCACGTCGAAATCGCGGAGGTTGTTTTTGAGAAACATTTCGAGGTTGGCTTGGGTTCCTGTTTTTTCGAGAACCACAAACTCTTCTTCTTGTTCAAAAATACGCACGTTCCAAGTGTCTACAAGACTTTTGATACGGCGGAGGGTGTCTTTGCTGTCTACTGCTATTTTGTATAGGGCGAGGCATTGCGAAATAATCTGGTCTTCGCGGTAGAGAAACACCTTTGCCACCTCCACCTGCTTTTCGATACATTTGGCAAGGTGCTTAGCCTGCTCTAATGTGGAAATTATGGTGATAACAAACGAGTGCAACCCTTCGTGTACGCACGACGATGTGTTGAGGGTTTCTACATTTACCTTGTGCCGCGTAAAAATGATGGATATGCGGTTCAAAAGTCCGATGTGGTTTTCGGTATATATTAAAAAGGTGTACTTCTTTTTCATTACTCTTGGTTTTTAGGAAGTTCAAAAACTTGGTCGCCTGCGCTGCCGCCGGTCTTGATTACGGGGTAGATGTTGGTGTTTTTCTCTACCTGAGCCTCAATAAGAAAAGGTCCTGGCGTGGTGAGCATATCCTCAACTGCCTTATTTAATTCGCTTTGAGTGGTTACTCGTCGGGCGGGAATATCGTATGCGGCGGCAATTTTTACAAAGTCGGGGTTTTGAAGTTCTTTGAAATAATCGTGCCCCTTGTAGTAAAGGTCTTGCAACTGGCGAATCATTCCTAAGTATTTGTTGTTGAGGATGATAATCTTGATAGGCAGACGGTATTGCATAATAGCACCGAGTTCTTCCATAGTCATCTGGAAACCGCCGTCGCCCATAAAAGCCACAATGTTGCAGCCCTGAATGGCGTTTGCCGCACCAATAGCAGCCGGAAGCGCGAAACCCATAGTGCCGAGTCCGCCGCTGGTAATCAGACAGTCGGAGACCGTGTGACGGAAATACCTTGCCGCAGCCATCTGGTTTTGTCCCACGTCGGTAACACACACCGCACCCATTGGCAAACGCGACGAAACAGCGTCTACAACCCTTCCCATGCGGAGTTCTTCGGCGTTGGGGTCGAGGTCGTGGTTGATGATTTTTTCAAGTTCGGTTTGTCGGTAGAATGAAATTTTATCCACCCATTTGGGATTTTCTTTGGGTGTGATACGCTCGTTGATAAGTTTGAGGGCAGATTTTGCGTCGGCATTGATGGGCACGTAGGCGCGTTTCACTTTGTTGAGTTCGGCAAAATCAATGTCGATGTGTATAATCTTGGCTTTTGGGGCGTATTTTTTTACGTTGCCTGTTACGCGGTCGGCAAAACGCATACCCACGGCAAGCAGCACGTCGCACTCGTTGGTCATCATATTGGCGGCGTAGTTGCCGTGCAGACCCACCATTCCGGCAAAGAGCGGACTGTCGCTCGAAAAAGCTGTAAGACCTTTGAGCGTGCAGCCTACGGGTATATTAAGTTTTTCGGCAAGGGTGCGCACCTCGTCGCGGCATTTGGAAATTAATGCTCCGTGACCCACCACCATAAACGGTCGTTCGGCATTGTTGAGCAGAGCGGCGGCGGTGTCTATCTTGTCTACAATGGGTTTCCATTTGGGATGATAGTTGGCTATCTTGGTGCATTGATGGTATTCAAACTCCTTTATGATAGATAGTTGCGCATTTTTGGTAATGTCCAACAGCACAGGACCAGGGCGACCGCTGCGGGCAATGTAAAAAGCCTTGGCAATGGTTTCGGCAATCTCGTCGGCGGTGGTAATCTGATAGTTCCATTTGGTAACGGGCATAGAGAATCCCACCACGTCGGTTTCTTGAAATGCGTCGTAGCCCAAATCTTCGGAGTTTACCTGACCCGTGATGCACACAATAGGCACGCTGTCGAGCATAGCGTCGGCAATGCCGGTGAGCAGGTTGGTAGCGCCGGGACCCGATGTGGCCATACACACGCCCACCTTGCCCGATGCCTCAGCGTATCCCTCGGCGGCGTGCACCGCTCCTTGTTCGTGGCGGAGGAGAATATGCGATATTTTTTCGCCGTGGTTGTAAAACGAGTCGTAAATAGGCAGGTTTGCTCCGCCCGGATAGCCGAACACAATGTCCACGTTTTCGGCAATGAGGGCAAGCGTGATGGCTTCGGCTCCTGATATGTTGTTGTATCTCATAAAGTTGTGTTTTTAATAAAAAAGCCGCTCCAATTTTAGAGGTGCGGCTTTAATTGTAGCAACGGCAAAGTTGCTACTTTTTTTTATTAAAAACAAATTATTCTACATTTTTTACAACGCCAGTAAAAACTGGCACGCCGTCATAACTTAGAACGTAGGCAAAACTGCGGTCTACAACAAAATCGTAATTGATTTCTTTCTTTTCGGGGCCGAATCCTGCAGAATTTACCATACTAATAGCCGTTACCGCTGCGCCTTCGATGCCCGAGCGTTTAACATCTAACTTGGTAACATGCTTGATTTTGCTGCAACAAACCTGTGCGTCGGTGATATTGCTAAAATCACATTCGCCATCAATAAAGAATTTTTTTACACCTAAGTCGTTGATAATGCCGGCAATGTTATCGTCGTATTCGGCTGTAAATTCAGGAAATAGGCAGCGGGTGGTGTACGAGAAATCTTCGTCTTCTAAAATATATTGTGTATCGTCGTTGAACACGTCGGCGTTGTATATTTCGTCTACAGAATGACCCTCGTTTGGTACATAAAAAGTGAGTGTAAAATTGTTGGTTTTGGTGTAAAATTTTCGGTACGAATCGGTGCTAACAGCCTTTCCCGGAAAATAAGTACCTGTGAGCAACTGCAATTGGCTGATGGAGTTGCTGTAATTGCGAAATTTATATTTGTTGCTTGTAAGTTCAAGGTCGTTGGCAAAATCGTTCCAAATATCACGCAAGTATACCACATTCATTAGCACCATGTAGGTGTCTTGTCGGATTTGCAAATCAGGACTTAGCAATCCGTTGGTTTCGTTTTTGATATACGAAGTAATGGTTTGGTTTACATCAGTGTTGGGCAAAAGTTTAAATACATCGGTATAAAATAATGTGTTGAGACTATTGACACCATCTTGCTTGGCTTTGGCATTTGCATTTAACCACAACGAGTTAACGCATTTTATCAAATTTGCCTTTTTAGAATCCTCCTCGTTTGAAAAAACTCTGTTGCAATAACTATTGAGAAGGCTGATATTGGCAATTAATTCATCGTAAGTGATGCCGAGGGCGTCTAACAATTCTTGACGTGTATCGCCATTGGCACAATCGGCTGCCATACTGAGAGCCATAAAAATAGAGAGCGGCGACACTGCAATATTTTTTTCTTGGTTAAAGCCTATTTTTGTAGTCACCTTGTTAGAAAATAGGTTGATTTTTCTTACAAAATCGGAGTAACCTTCGTTCCAAAAAGCATCCTTTAATGGAGCTTTGCCTGAAATAAGGGCTTTTGAAATAGCTTCGGTGTTTTCAGATTCGTAACTGTCGGCAGGAGAGGGCGGTCGCGATGGGGTAGGAGCAACATCGTTTTTGTCGTTTTGGCACGATACGCCTGCAATAATGAGCGATATGGCTAACATTGCACAGATAATTTTTGGTCTTATCATACGGATTAAGATTTAAGGTTTAAAAGTTTCAGTTTTCTATTGTTAAGACAACTATATATGCTCATCCCCCCAAAAAAAGAAAAATAATAATTGTACGATATTTGTTGAACAAAACATTGAAAAAATCGTATAATAATGAGATAAAATTTATCCGTTACTGCGGATAACTATTAATATTAACATCAAAATAATTAGCAATTATGAACCAAACTGTTAAAAAATGCAAGGCGTGGAGGGGAAGATTTTTCATTTCGGCAATCCTGACCATTCTGTTCGCTTTTAGTACAATGTCGGCATTTGCCGAATCCGAGAATTATCCATACGCTCTATTAGAAGACGGCACTCTCACATTCTATTACACAGAAAGCAAGCCTGCGGATGCGTTGGAATATAATACAGTCTATTCCCCGTGGCAGTTTAAT
>JAGCDD010000115.1 GCA_017651345.1 Bacteroidales bacterium
CGCCCGAAAGCAACACTCCGTAAGGCACATCGCTCATAAGTTGACGTTTAACAGCGGCTTTGAGAGCATCGCCAAGTTCTGTTACGTCGGCTTTGTTGTTTTTTACGGCATCGTAGTTGAACCAATCGCGGTGCCACCAACGGCGCATTTTGCCCTCCTTGCTGTAATAATAGTATCCGGGGAGGAAAGGTTCGTATTTTTCGCAGAACCCTTCCAAGGCCTTCAACTCGCTTGCTACATAGACAGTTCCGTCGTAATCGTAGCCTATATAAAGAGGAATAATTCCGATATGGTCGCGAGCAATAAGGAAAGTGTCGTTTTCCTCGTCGTAAAGGCAGAAAGCAAAAATACCGTTGAGGTCTTCGATAAAATTGATACCCTTTTCTCTGTAAAGGGCAAGAATCACCTCGCAGTCAGATCCGGTTTGAAACTCGTATTTGCCTTTGAGACGTTCACGTATCTGTTGATGGTTGTAAATTTCGCCGTTGACAGCCAGCGCCACCTTTTTGTCTTTGGTGTAAAGGGGCTGCCCACCCGAAAGCGGGTCAACGATAGCGAGTCTTTCGTGAGCCAGCACACAACGTTTGCTACTATATACTCCGCTCCAATCCGGACCGCGGTGTCTAATTTTCGACGACATCAGCAACGCCTTTTCGCGCATTTTGGCCGACATTCCGTCGCATATATTCAGTATTGCTACAAATCCGCACATAATAATAATGTTTTAAATGCATAATTCATAATGCACAATGCATAATGAAAAAGCGAGTTTTTGTTATTTTTTACACCGCAAAGTTATGGCGGGACAATCTTGTATGCAATACCGATTGTTCGTAATGGGTAATAAAAAAATATACGAGTTTTTACTCGTAGGGGGTACGAGATTTTGTTATGGTGAGTAAGGGAAATACGGATGGGGGAGGGTAAATATTATTTCATTTTTTTTATCAAAGGTAAATTATGGTATATCAAAAATATTTTATCTTTGCAAAAGTTACCCAAGTTGCAAAATCAAAGAGGAGTTATGGATAGTACCCAACACAAAAAAAGAAAATCTAATCCGTTTATTGTTTTTTTTATAAGGATTTTTGTATGTGTGAGTTTTGCTACGTTGATGACTTTCTTTTCTTTTCCTACGAATCTTATTTTGGTAGTTGTTTTGTTACTCGTTTTATATGTATTTCAAAGAGTTTATGTGTCAATAAGATGGGAACAAAAATATGGAATTCCATATTCACAGCGACACGATTACAAAAAAATAATGTTAAAAAGGCAAGAGTTGAAAGCACAGAGGTTAGAAGCACAGAAGTTAGAAGCACAAAGGTTAGCAGAGCAAATGTTTAAAGCCCAAGAGTTGCAAAATAACTCTAATCCAGATACAAAAAAAAGATCACATCGAAATGATTATCGAAAAAAAAGGAAGATGATGAAAAAAATGTACGATAATATTACAGAGGGTAGTTCTCCTAATACATATTCCATTAATAATCAGAAAGATTATGTCGATACAGATTTGAATGATAGGGGAGACGACAACAATTTTTTAGATACATTATTTAATGTGGATGGCGATTCGAGTGCATCATTTTTTATTTTCGACACATCATTTGATGGTGGTGGTGATGGGGGAGATTTTGGTAGTGGATGCGATGGCGGTGGCGATGGCGGAGGTGATTAATAAAATATCTTTAATGTTTAAATACTTCTAAATCAGTTTTTTAGTTAAAACTATTACCCTGTATACATTGAGGAAATATGTTTTTTTTGCACATTTCCTCACTATATACTGGTATTTTTTGGGGAAAACAACGAGATTTACTTGCAAATCATCGTGCCTTTGTGTTCAGCCTCAAAAAAGCCCTCCACATCGTTTGAATTGCCGATAATCACCTTGTTGACACCTTTATTTATAGTGTTGAAGGCGTTTTCGAGTTTGGGAATCATACCGTCGGAAAAAATGCCTTGGGCAGAGAGTTTTGGATAGTTTTCGCTGTTGAGAAGAGGAATCACGCTGTTGTCGTCGTTGGCATCCATAAGCACGCCTTTTTTCTCAAAACAGAAAAAGAGGTTGGTCTTCACCTTTTGGGCAAGTCCCGCCGCGAGAGTAGACGCCACAGTGTCGGCATTGATGTTGAGCAACTGGGCGTTCTTGTCGGCAGCGATAGTGGCAATTACGGGGGTGTAACCATTGCTTACAAGGTCGATAAGCAGTTGAGCATTAACGCCTTCGGGAGTGATGTCGCCTGCAAAACCGTAGTCGATATCCTTTACGGGACGTTTAACAGCGTCTAACAGCACACCGTCAACGCCCGAAATGCCCACCGAGCAGCGGTTGAGCGAATTAAGTTTTGCGGTGATGGTTTTGTTGATAAGTCCCGTGTAAACCATAGTTACCACGCGGAGAGTGTCGGCATCGGTAATACGTCTTCCGTTCACCATTTTGGGTTCGATGCCCATACTTGTAAGCACTTGATTGGCAACCTTTCCGCCGCCGTGTACAAGCACAATGTTCTTTTTGATTTTGGCAAGACGTGCGAGAAACTCATTGCGTGCGTTTTCGTCGTCGATAACCTTGCCGCCTATTTTTACGATGTTGATTTCTTCCATTATTGATAAATTTTGGGGCAAAATTAGCAAAAAAAGGCAACTATTCCCCCTCATTTCTTAAATAAAGTTTAAGTTTTTGTTCTTATCCGTTGTAATCCGAAAATTATTTCTACTTTTATAACTCGAAATTTATGGGGATTTTTTAGGAATCCCGTTGAGTAGGTTTGAATTATTATTTGGAAAATGAAAGTCTTTAAAAATCACGGCACTATTGGCATTCTCACCGGCGGCGGCGACGTTCCGGGTTTAAATCCTGCCATTCGCCGTATCGTGGGCAGCGCTATTGCCCAAAATTACAAAGTGCTCGGAATCAAACGCGGATGGGCAGGTCTTGTAGAAATGGTTCGCAGCCGCAATGTCGACAACCGCGATTGTTTTGAAGAGTTTTCGCAGAGTGTGCTCAACGCCACAAGTATGCACGTGGAGACATTTCTGCACTCGTCGCGCACAAAACCGTCGGAACTCAAAGCCGACGACGTGCCTGAGCATCTCAAAGACCTTTACAACGAGCCTACCAACGACCTCACCCCCGAGGTTATCAAAAATATCGAATATCTCGGTATCGACTGCCTTGTGGTAATTGGCGGCGATGATACATTAAAATATGCCTTACGCCTTCACAACGAGGGAGTTAAGATTGTGGGTATACCCAAAACAATGGATGGCGACGTGCCCGGCACCGACTACTGTCTCGGATTCAGCACCTGCATCACCCGCACCATCGACCTTATCAACACTCTGAGCGTGTCGGCAGGTAGCCACGAGAGATTTTTGGTGATAGAAGTTTTTGGACGTTACGCCGGATTTACAGCAATGCTTCCTGCCGTAGTAGGAGTGGCAACTCGCTGTGTGATACCCGAATACAAGTTTAGCGTAAACCAATTGGCAGAACTCCTTGTGGAAGACCGCGCCAAAAGTCCCGACCATTTTTCTACCGTGGTGGTTTCCGAAGGTGCCAAGTTCAACGGATTTGAGCCTCAGCCCGACGCCACAGGACATCTCACACACGGCTGCGGTGAGGAACTTGCTTACCGTCTGCGCAAAGCCTCGGCAAAATACAACGGCGGCAAACGCATCGACACCATTTTCCAAAACCTCGGATACCTTGTGCGCACAGGATGTCCCGACTTTTCTGACTCTATCGTGCCCATCGGCTTTGCCAACGTGGCTATGGAGTCGATTCTCAACAAGAATTTCGGCGTAATGACAGCCCTGCGCAGCGGAAAATACACCACCTCGCCGCTCGAAGTGGTGGCATCGGAAACCAAGGTTGTTGATGTGGAAAAATTCTACGATACCGAACTCCTCTGCCCCAAGAAGGCTGAGTTTAGCGGACGTCAGATGATGTGGATGACAAGTTTATAGAATAATAATTTTTTCAATAATGAATATAGAACAAAATCTACAAGAAATTGTAATTAAGGCAGTTGCCGATATTTATAACAAAGAAGCCGCACCCGCGATGGTGCAGGTTCAAAAAACAAAAAAAGAGTTTGAGGGCGACCTTACTGTGGTGGTTTTTCCGCTGTTGAAACTTTCGGGAAAGAAACCCGAGGACACCGCCAACGAAATTGGCGAATACTTGGTAAAAAATTGGGATCACGCCCGCAAATTTAATGTGGTAAAAGGCTTTTTGAATATCTCTCTTAAACAAGATACTATCACAAAACTTTTGCTTCATATCAATTCGGTAGAAGATTTTGGAGTAACGCCCATTACCGACAAATCTCCTAAAATTTTATTAGAATTTTCTTCGCCCAACACCAACAAGCCCCTCCACCTCGGACACCTCAGAAACAACTTCCTTGGTGATTCCATCTCGCGCATTCTCAAAGCCGGTGGCAACAATGTGGTAAAGGTAAACCTTGTAAACGACCGTGGCATACACATTTGCAAATCGATGCTTGCTTGGCAAAAATGGGGCAACGGCGAAACTCCGGAATCGTCGGGTATGAAGGGCGACCACCTTATAGGAAAATATTACGTGCTTTTTGACCAACATTACAAAGACGAAATCAAACAACTTATTTCTGAGGGACTTACCGAAGACGATGCCAAACAAAAAGCACCTTCTATTATAGAGGCTCACCAAATGCTTCAAAAGTGGGAAGCCGGCGACCCCGACACCGTGGCTCTGTGGAAACAGATGAACAATTGGGTTTACGATGGTTTTGACGTAACGTACAAACTTATGGGCATTTCGTTCGACAAAATTTACCACGAATCGGAGACCTATCTCGAAGGTAAACAGTACGTTGTGGACGCTCTCAACAAAGGAATCTGCCAAAAAGACGAAACTGGCGCCACATACATCGACCTCACTGCCGACGGTCTCGACAAAAAGATTCTTCTCCGCAGCGATGGTACCACAGTGTATATGACCCAAGACCTTGGCACAGCCGCTCTCCGCTACCGTCAGTACCATTTCGACCAACATATCTATGTGGTTGGCAACGAGCAGGATTACCATTTCAAAGTGCTCAAACTCGTTCTCAAAAAGATGGGATTTGCGTGGAGCGATGCCATCAAGCATTTCTCTTATGGTATGGTAGAACTGCCCAACGGCAAGATGAAATCGCGCGAAGGCACAGTGGTAGACGCCGACGACCTTATTGCCGAGATGACCGAAACCGCCCGCAAAACCTCTGAGGAACTTGGCAAACTTAACGAAATGACCCCTGAGCAGCAAGACGTTACAGTCTCCACAATTGCAATGGCTGCTCTCAAATACTTTATATTAAAGGTCGACCCCAAAAAGACCATACTTTTCAACCCTGCCGAAAGTATCGACTTCAACGGCAATACAGGTCCGTTTGTGCTCTACACCTACGCACGTATCCGCTCTATTTTCCGCAAGTTAGACGAAAAATCGGTTGAGCGTGTAACCCTTAACCCCGATTACGAGCAGTTCAACGCAGCCGAGGCGGAACTTGTAAAACGCATCGCCGACTTCCCCAACGTAGTAGCCGAGGCTTGCAACCTTTGTTCGCCCGCACAGATTGCCAACTACGTGTACGAACTCAGCAAACAGTACAACCAGTTCTACCACGATTGCAAGATAGTTTCAGAAGAAAACGCCCAAGCCCGCGAATTCCGCATCATCCTCAGCGACAATACTGGAAAGGTAATCGCAAAATGCTTGAATATGTTGGGTATCAATGTTTTGGAGCGGATGTAACCATCGCAATCAAAATAGAATAATATTTAGAAAGTGTCGAATCTGCCCGTGATGTCATCACCACGGGCGATTTTGTACCTGATAGGCAACCTGCAATTTCACTTCCGCCGAGTTTGGTGGCTGATTTGTAAAACGCATTACCCGCCTCGATATTTGGAAACAGCAGACAGTCGGCATCGCCCTTGATAGGTCCGTTAATGCCCTTAATTTTAGCGGTTTCGGGGTCGATGGCAATATCAATGCTCATAGGTCCGTCGGCAATGCACGGTAATTGTCCGCGGTCCGACATTTTTGAGATGATAGCCGCATCCACACCTGCATCAATAGCCGGCGAAATCAACTCGGTGGCAGCAATAATCGAAATTTTGGGTTTTGCAATGCCCAAAACATTAGCCATAGATTCTAATGCGCTGAGTATCACTAATTTTTGTTTCAAGTCGGGATTTGGAATTATAGCCGAATCACCAAAAATCACAAGTTTCTGCAAACGACTGTTTTGCAACACGGTAACGTGCGTTATTTGTGCCGAATTAGACAAAAGTCCATTGTGACGGCTGAGAATGGCTTTGAGATATTTCTCGGAACTGATAAGCCCCTTCATAAGCATATCGGCATTGCCCGTGGAGACAATCTTAACAGCCTCTACCACAGCGGTTTCGTCGTCGGCAATATCTAATATATCGTAATCTGTTAAATCGTGAGCGTATTGGTCAACGGCAGATTTGATTTTGCTTTGGTTACCTACAAAAATGGGTTTTACAAGTCCCTCTTTTTGAGCCATTTGCACAGCCAAAATGGTGTGCGCATCGTATGGACACGCCACCGAAAGTTTCATTCCCCTCTTTTGCTGCGCCAACGGCAGTAGTTGTTCTAAATTGGTTATCATCTGTTAAAAAAAATTACTCTGTAAAGATACAAAAATTTTTATTTATGGGTTGCGTTTTTTGCGTAAAAAATTAAAAATGGCATTTTTTGGAAAAAAAACAAAATGAATAACGTATAATTGTATGTTTTTTGTTTAATTTTGAAGTGAAATTAAAACAAATATATTAACTTATAAATTTTACTATTATGGTAGATTGGATTATTTGGATTATTTTAGGTATACTTGCCGGCTTTGTAGCAGGTAAGTTATTCAGCGGCCATGGTCATGGCTTGATTGTCAACTTGGTACTTGGTGTAGCTGGTAGTATTTTAGGCGGCTGGCTATTCAGTCTTTTAGGCGGACACGCTCAAGGCGGCTTTATGAGTTTTCTTGTAGCCGTAGGCGGTGCTGTTGTTATCTTGTTTATATTCAAGTTATTACGAGGTAAATAATCTATTATTTTACAGTATTTTCAACGGGCATCGTTTGTCGGTGCCCACTTTTTTAGGCAATGTTATATAAATAATTATTGAGATATGAGATTAATGCACAAATTTTTGATTTTGGCGGTGCTGTTGATTGTGGGACAGTCGACTATGGCACAGTACAGAATTTATGGAGGTTGTAAGCCTAAGCGATCGTATATGCGCGTAGACTCAACCGTTTTAAACCGAGGTATTTACGCAGTAAAATTTACCGACAAAAATAATTCGCCATATTCGATAAGCAATCCGCAGCAGTTTCTGTCGCAGAGGGCTTTAGACCGTCGGGCAAAGTACAATATCGCTATCACAGAGCAGGATCTTCCTATAAATAAATCATACGTAGATTCGCTCGCAAATATGGGCTTTTTGATTCAAGGCTCATCAAAATGGCTCAATTGTGTTTGGGTTGAGTGCCCTAAAGAGAAGTTAGACGAACTGAAAAATATTTCGTTTGTTGATTTTGATTACAATTTTCGTCAGCGTAAATCAAAACCTATAGCCAAAGAAACCAAGTTTAAACGCCCAAAAGTATCGAAAGATGTACTTGACAATTCGCTTAAACTTGACTACGGAAATGCTGAAAATCAAATTCAGATGCTCAATGTTCAGGCATTACACAATCTTGGTTTTACAGGCAAAGGTGTTTTGATAGCAGTGTTTGATGCAGGTTTTACCAAGGCCGACAAAATGCCAGTGTTTGAACCTATGTTTCAAGAAAGCAGGGTTTTAGGTGTTGCCGATTTGGTAGACAACGATGATTATGCATTTGACCAAGGTACACACGGAATGAACGTGCTCTCTTGTATTGCTGCCAATCAACCCGGCAAAATGATAGGAACAGCTCCTGGCGTGTCAGCTTTCCTTTGCCGCACCGAAGACGAAGATACTGAGTACATTATCGAAGAGTTCAACTGGGTAGAAGCTTGCGAAAAAGCCGACAGCATTGGTGCCGACCTTATTCATAGTTCGCTTGGATACCGCGAATTTGACGATCAGACAACATCTTACGTTTACGATGAGATTAATGGCGATGTTTGTATTAGCTCCGTAGGTGCCGACATTGCTGCCTCCAAAGGTATCTACGTAAATGTTAGTGCAGGCAACGAAGGCGACGAACCTTGGAAATACATTACCGCTCATGCCGATGCCGATTCGTGCATGGCTATTGGTGCTGTAGATAATAAAGGTAAAATTGCTTTCTTTAGTTCGCACGGACCCACAAAAGATGGACGTGTTAAGCCTGATGTATGCGCAAAGGGTCTAAACACCACTGTAGAAGGAAGTTCGGGACATCCTACAACATCTAACGGAACATCTTTCTCGGGACCGCTAATGGCAGGTTGCGCTGCTTGCTTGATAGAGGCTCATCCCAAAGCTCATCCTACCGACATTATGAAAGCTATCAGACTGTCGGCTTCGAAATACAATATGCCCGATGATACATACGGCTACGGTATTCCAGATCTTGGATTGGCTCACAAAATTCTTGTTAAGATGGGATTTTAATTAATCTAATTTGTTTTTTTAATAATTTAAGGGTGCAGATTTTTTCTGCACCTCTTTTTTTTGCATAATTATAGTTGATTATGTAACTTTGCGCCAAATTCTAAAATACATATTTACAATGTCTAATAACAGAAAAAGCAAGTTAGACCTTTCATCGGAATCGTTTCCGTTTAGAGGCAAAATCCAAATTAACGAAGGTGGCTTCGCCTTTGTACAGTTCAACGGTGTGGGTATTTTTATCGCTCCTAAGTTGCTCAAAGATAAAGATATCAACGATGGCGATATTGTTGATGGCGAATTTATATCATCGTTTGACAAAAAGAAAAAACAAGACGGATATACGGCCGTGGAGATTCGCAAGGCTGAATAATCTTTAAGGTCTGTATCTCCCTTATTTTTATCGTTTTACGGCAATCTAATATACCAATCGCCTTCGATATGATACATGCAGTCTGTGTCGGTATCTTTGGGATAATTGTCGCCTGAATAGATTGTACATTTGGGATAGTGTTTTTTGAAATTTCGGCATTTTTCTAAGCTACAAATATTGCCGTTGCGATTTTTTTGTTCTCGGTGAAACCAAACTAAATTGCTAAAACATCCTACATGATTGAAAGAAAATACACGCACTTTCCTATATTTAGTTAAATACTCAGAACCTCTAACCTCTCCAAGGCGGAATTCAGTAGGTTCAGAAAAATTTTGAGAGATAAGTTCATTAGCTAAAGATGACAATCCTTCTTTGTTTTTGAAGTATATTTTGGTGTATTTTTTTATAAAATATGAGTTATGACGTTTAAGATTGTATAACTTTATTAATAACCCCAAAAGCAAAACACCAATAATCATCATAATAAAACTGGTTTGTTGATGTTTCCACTTGTTAAAAGGAAGTACAACTGTACCATCAATGATTATTTGAAAAATCTCTCTGGACTTGTTAGGTCCAGTTCGAGACCAATTACGATGTTCTTGATACCATATTTGTATAAAATGCTCAGTACTATCATTTTTTATAAAAGAATCAATTTTATTATAATCTCGATTAATTAAATGGTGAAAATCATCTGTAATTTTTGCACATGGAATATTAGGATCAATAGGATTAGAATTATCTATAAAAGTTAAAAAAACCGATTTATAACGAGAATTATTTACTGATTTATAATAAGAATTATTTACGAGTAATCCACCTTGAGAATAATAGCAATCAGATAAACTATCAGGCACATTTATTATAGAAATAATTGCAAACACCACAATAAATAATGGTATACTACAAATCAGAAGAAATGTCTGTAACTCAGTTCTTTTTGGATTTTTAACAGTATAAGTATCTTCTCGCATTATTAAAAATATAAAATATCGCCGCTAAGATAGATAATAAAAAAGAGCGGACATAAATATCCGCTCTTTTTTTCAATCTTATTTATTTACTATTTTACCTCAATTTTAGTTTTCCATTTTATATCCTCATTGGCGCTGGATGTGGCAATCCATACTTCAAACTCGCCTTTTTCGAGAATCTCTTTGTCATCGAGTCCATAGAATTTGAGGTTTGAGAGCGGAACTGTGATTTCTACATTCTGCTGTTCACCTTTTTGCAAATATACTTTTTTAAAGCCTTTCAATTCTTTGATGGGGCGGGTAATGCTGCCCACAAGGTCGCGGACGTAGAGTTGCGCTACCTCTGCACCTTCGTAGTTGCCTGTGTTCTTAATCGAGAATGTAATTTTGATTTCGTCGTTTTCGCCAAGAAATTCAGTTTTGTTGATAGCAAAATCAGAAAAATCAAAAGTGGTGTAGCTCAATCCGTAGCCAAAGGGATAGAGCGGACCAAAACCGGTGTCTAACATATACGATGTGCAGCCAAGCGAAGTTTGTCCAGCCTCGGCAGGTATATCGTCCAAAAGAATTTCGTTTCCTGATGCGGGGCGACCAGTGTTGTTTTGGTTGTAGTAAACAGGAATTTGACCTGCGTTTTTGGGGAAACTTGCAGGTAATTTTCCCGAAGGTGTTACTTTGCCTGCTACAAGGTTTACAAGTGCGTTGCCGCCCATAGTGCCGGGGTGGAACATATACAGAATTGCGTCGGTATTTTTAATGTCGTCGGTGATAGTGAGCGGACGTCCTGCCATAATCACAGCCACAACAGGTTTGCCAGTTTTTTTGAGAGTTTCTAACAGTTCAGACTGTGCACCTTGCAAATTGAGGTTGCTAAGGCAGTGAGCCTCGCCGCTGAGTATCGATTCTTCGCCGCCAACAAAAATGATAGCATCAACAGTTTTTGCACCACGGGTCACTTCGGCAAATTTAGAAGTGTTGCTGTCGCGCGAATAGGTGAGTCCAGGAACGTATGTAACATCATATCCAGCTTCTTTGAAGGCTGCTAACGGCGTAATAGTGTGCGATTTTTCACCGTCGAAAACCCAAGTGCCAAGTTGGTCGTGAGGAGCATCTGCCATAGGTCCGCAGAGTAGAATCTTCTTAACGTTTTTCAACGGCAGTGCGCCATTGTTTTTAAGCATTACAGCCGATTGTTCAGCAGCGAGAAGTGCGGCTTCGAGATGTTCGGGAGCATATTTTACATCTTGCGATACAGTAGGATAGGGATTGCTAAATAGTCCGAGACGGTATTTGATGCGAACAACGTTTTTGCAAGCCTCGTTAATTTTGCTTTCGGATACTTTGCCCTCAGATACAAGAGTTTCGAGATAATCTTTGTAGGCATTTGCCACCATATCCATATCCAAACCAGCGTTGATAGCTTTTTCGGCGGCATCTTTCATATCAGCTGCAAAACCATGGTTGATCATTTCGCCCACCGAAAACCAGTCGGAAACTACAAAACCGTCGAATTTCCATTCGTTGCGGAGAATATCGGTGAGTATAAGTTTGTTGCCAGTAGAAGGCACACCGTCGTTGTCGTTAAACGAACTCATATAGGTGGCGCATCCAGCCTGAGCAGCAGCACGGAAAGGTGGAAGGTAAACATTGCGCAAAAGACGCATAGGAATAAAGGTGGAGTTGTAGTCGCGTCCTGCGGTGGCAGCTCCGTAGCCTACAAAGTGCTTGGCACATGCGGCAATCGAAGTTTCTTTGCTGAGGTCATCTCCCTGATAGCCTTTAACAGCTGCGGCACCCATCACCGAAGTAAGATAAGCGTCCTCGCCATAACCTTCGGCAATACGTCCCCAACGAGGGTCGCGGGCAATATCAAGCATAGGGGCAAAGGTCCATCTGATGCCATCTGATGCAGCTTCAATGGCTGAGATCTCGCTTCCTTGCCGAACGAGTTCTGGGTCGAAACTTGCTGCCTGACCCAGCGGAATAGGGAAAATTGTCTTGTACCCGTGGATCACGTCGCGCGAAATCAGCACGGGAATGTGAGGGGGATTGTCGACAGCCGCTTTTTGTATACGGTGCAGATTGTCGAGGTTGGTTTCGTTGAGAATACTGCCCATCATACCTTCGGCAGCGAGTTTTTCCATTTCTTCAACGCCAACTGCGGTGACTTGGTTGAGCTGTCCAATTTTGTGTTTTAGCGAAAGACTATTTACTACGCTGTCTACAAAACGGTCTTCGGCATTGCCATTGTTAACAGTGTCGCCGCTGCCGCAAGCCGAAAGAGCAAGCAATGCTATCGGCGCAAGTTTAATAATGTCTTTGATCATAACTGTGTTTTTTTAGGGGTTGTACATCACATAAATTTCTATGCAAACTTACGCAAAAAGGATATTTTTTGTAACGTTTAATGTTATTTTATACTACTGCAAAGGGGGCAAATCACTACTGCAATGCTACTGCTCGCGGCGTCGGTTTGCAGTAGTAGAAATGTTGCTGAAAAATACTTTGAAAAATGGTTTGCCGTATGTTTGCAGTAGTTTTTCTAAGGGGTTGCAGTAGTTTAGAAAGCACAATAATTTGGACACTCACGTATAACGATTGTAGATTTGCACATCGCAACTGAGCGACGAACATTGGCAAAAAACAGCAAACAATTTTTATCAACAATTTAATACTTATTAATATGAAAAGACTGCTAACATTTATTACGATTATGTGCTTCGCGGTAATGTCCGCATGGGCGCAGAACGGCAGGGTAACCGTTCATGGTAAGGTTGTTTCCAAAACCGACGGCGAACCTCTGCTTGGCGTTACAATTGCCGAAAAGGGTACTACTAATGGTACAATCAGCGACCTCGACGGCAACTATTCTATCTCGTGCACCGAAGGTGCCACTATCGTAGCCTCGTATGTTGGTTACGTTACTCAAGAAATTGCCGTTAAAGGTGGCGAACAAAACATTGTGCTTGAAGAAGACAATATCGGTCTTGAAGAAATTGTGGTTATCGGTTACGGCGTTCAGAAAAAGAGCGTGGTAACAGCCTCTATTTCGGGTATCAATGCCGACGATATTGCAGGCACCACCAACCGAGTAGACAATGCTCTTAGAGGTGCTGCTTCGGGCGTAACTGTTACTGCTACATCAGGACAGCCCGGTGCAAGTTCACAGGTTAGAATCAGAGGCGTTGGCACTATCAACAATTCTGATCCCCTTTATATAGTAGACGGAATGCCAATCGACGGAGGTATCGATTATCTTGCTCCCAGCGATATTCAATCTATTGAGGTATTGAAAGACGCTGCTTCGGGTGCTGTATACGGTGCACGTGCAGCCAACGGCGTTATCATTGTTACTACTAAAAAAGGTAAAACCGGCAAACCTGTAGTTTCTTACGATTTTAGCTACGGTTTCCAAAACACCACCAAAACCCGCGACGTGCTCAACGCTGTAGAATACGCTACTATTTGGAACGAATATCAATACAATTCGGGATTCAACCCAATGTTTGATGTTGAGGAAATTAAAGCAAAAGGTATCGACACCGATTGGCAACGTCGTCTCTGGAACTACAATGCTCCTGTTCAAAGCCATCAGTTGAGTGTTTCGGGTGCAAACGAAAGAGTCAACTACTATTTTTCGGCAGGATACTATGATCAAGAAGGTATCATCGGCGGCGACTACGACCGTTCTAACTACAAAAGATTCAACTTCCGCACCAACAACATTTTTACACTTGTTGACGCTAAAGACCGCAATTGGCTTAGCAACGTAAATGTAGGTATCAATATCGCCTACACTCACATCAACTCTAAAGGAATTGAAACCAACTCAGAATTTGGTTCTCCCCTTGGTTCTGCTCTTATGAACCCTCCTCTAATGCCTGTATATTCTGAAAATCCCGAAGCCGACAGAGCTGCTCACGCTGGCGATCCTTGGCTTATTACCGATAAAAACGGATACTTATATTCTATAGTAGACAATTTCCAAGGTGAAAAACTCCAAGAGCTTAAAAACCCGATGGCTTTCTTATCTTTGCCCGATCCCGGAAACTGGAGCGACAAATTTGTAAGCAATTTTTATGCAGAGGTTACTCTTTGGGACAATCTCAAATTCAAATCTTCTTATGGCACAGATATGAGTTTCTGGGGCAACCGCAGCGCTACAATTCCTCACTATATAAATACTATGGAAAAACCGTCGGTTTCGAGCGCACAAATGAGCTGGAACAAAGGTTTTACATGGCAGCTTGAAAACACTTTGAGCTACGACAAAACTATCAGCGGACACACATTCCAAATCTTACTTGGTCAGTCGGCTAAGAAAAACAAAGGTGCTTACCTTGGCGCAACATCTAAATATTTGGTTGCCATCGATTACGACCGACTCTATCCCGATTTTACCACAGGCGACGCTGCCAACGCCGACGAACGCAACGGCTGGGGTGCCGACAATGCCGACCACACTCTTGCATCGCTTTTTGCTCGTGTAAGCTACGACTATAAGAGCCGCTATATGTTTCAAGCTACTGTACGTCGCGACGGCTCGTCAAACTTTGGTCCCGACAATCACTACGCTACATTCCCCTCGTTCTCTGTAGGTTGGAATATCACTCGCGAATCATTCCTCGAAAACCGTCCCCGCTGGTGGAACAACACAAAGCTCCGCTACTCTTGGGGTAAAAACGGTAACGAAAACATCGGCGCATTTGCCTACATGGTAAATACTTCTACTGGTCATATCAACAACTATTTCTTCGGTCCTGAGGGAAGCGCAATTTCTACTGGTGCAAAAGCATCTGGTATTCCTAACTCAGCAATCCATTGGGAAGAGAATATTCAGCACGATGCCGGTATCGACATGGATTTCTTCAACTCGGCTCTTTCGTTGAGCGTTGATTGGTACAAGAAAACCACCGACGGAATGTTGCAAACTCAGCCCATCGTAACATACGTTGGCGAGGCAAAACCCATTGGCAACATTGGCAAAATGGAAAACACCGGCTGGGAGTTTGATTTATCTTACCGCTGGAATATCAATGATATGAAATTCCGTTTTGCAGCCAATGCTTCTTATCTCAAAAACAAACTCGTAGACTATGGTACCGAAAGTGGCGAAAACGATGTAGAAAGCATGTCTGCTGCAGGATTCGGTGTAATTGCCCACTGCAAAAATGGCGAACCTTATCCTTACTTCTATGGTTACCAGACTGCAGGAGTATTCCAAAATATGGCTGAAGTAGAGGCTTCTGGTTTGAAATACGGCAACGAAGAGTCAAGCGCAGCTCCCAAACCCGGCGATTTGATTTTTGTTGACCAGAATGGTGACGGATTTATCAACGATGCCGACAATACCAAAATAGGTAAAGGAATGCCCGACTGGACATACGGTTTCTCGCTCAATATTGATTACAAAGGTTTCGACTTTGTGGCACAATTCCAAGGCGTGCTTGGCGCAGATGTTTACGACGCTACTCGACGCAACGACATCAAATATGTTAACCTCCCAGCTTATATCAAAGACCGCTGGACAGGCGAGGGCACTTCTAACACTGTTCCTATCTTCGACGAAACTTCTTACAACAAACACTCTTCTGATTTCTTTGTAAAAGACGGCTCTTACCTCCGTTTAAGAAATATCGAACTCGGATACACTCTTCCTCAGCAGTTTACATCTAAGGCATTTATCTCAAGAGCAAGAGTATTTGTATCGTGTCAAAACCTCTTTACTGCCACCAAATACGAAGGTTTCGATCCTGAAATCGGACAAAGCACCACTGCTATAGGTATCGACAAAGGTATCTATCCTCAAGCAAGATCTTTGACCTTTGGTGTTAATGTAAATTTCTAAAATAATATGTTATTCGTAATTAAAATTTGAAATACTATGAAAAACAATATAAAACTTTCAGCAATGGCATTGGCACTCGCTACAATTGGCTTGAGTGCTTGCTCGGAGGATTTCTTAGATGTTGAAAATCCCACACAGTTGACTTTGGAAGAGTATTTTTCTGATCCAGAAAAAATGCAGTCGAGTATTACCGCTGCGTATGCGCCTCTGCACTGGTTCGACTACAACGCTCACAAAGATTGCTCGTATGCCGACCCTGTTTTAATCGCCGACTTTATGTCAGACCAGATGTTTGTGGGTGGCAGCAATTCTACCGACCAGCCTGCTCTCCAAAAAATTGGCAACTGGTCGGCTGATGCCAACAACACTCCCGTAAGCCTTTGGGACGACTGCTATTCGGGTGTAAAACGATGCAACGATTGTATCAATTATCTCAATAGTTTTGAAGGCAGCACCAAAAATCAGTGGCTTGCCGAAGTTTACACTCTTAGAGCTTATTACTATAATATCCTCTGGAAGTTTTGGGGTAATATTCCTTACTATGAAGGTAACGAAGAATTTCCTTCGCCTTCGGTAGATAATGGCTACTCGGCAAAACAACTTTCGCCATCGGAATCTTACGCTCAAATTATCAAATACCTTGAACTCGCAATCAACGAACCCACTTTCCCTTCCACTCAAACAGCTGGTGAGGAAGGTCACGCCACCAAGGCTTTTGCCAAAATGCTCTATTCCGACTTTGTACTTTATCAAAGAGATAAAGACCGCTACAGCACAGCACTCGGCTATATGGACGACGTAATTGCCGAATATCCTTTGGAAAAAGATTATGCAAAAATCTTTACCGAAGCTGGCGAATGGTGCAGCGAAAGTATCTTTGAAATCAACTATGTAAAAATAGGCTCACGCGACTGGTACGACAACGACCGTGTGGCTGCCGGCACAGTATTGCCCGCTTTTGTAGGACCTGCCGAGGCTCTTGAAGGTCAATGCAGTTCTGGTTGGGGATTTGCTCCTATCAAAGAATCTGTCTGGGATCTTTTTACCAATGGCGACCAGCGCAGAGATGCTTCGATAATCGATGCCCGTGGCAAAGCAACTTCGGGACGTTACCAGTGCACCTACCTCTACAATGCAAAATACGCACCTCGTGCCGAAAATCTTGCTTCCTCGGGCGACCCCAACCTTTCGTATGGCAACAACCGAAGAGTTTTCCGCGTGGCAGAGGCTTATATCAATGCTGCTGAACTTTCGGCTAAGCTTGGCAACGGTAAAGCCGAAGGTTATTTAACCACTCTTAGAGAAGCCCGTGGTGGTTCGTACTCAGGAAGTTCTATTGCCGACATCGTAGAAGAAGCCGCAAGAGAGTTCGTTGGCGAAGGCAAACGTTTCTTCTTTGTGCTCAGAAACGATGGCGAAAACGGAATTAACGCTCAAAACATCTTTGTAGGTGCTGCCAACGACAATTCGGGCAAATATACCTACACTGCTGAGCAAATGGCACAAAATGGCAAATTCGCCGACTACAACAAGTATCTGCCTATTCCTCAAGAAGATCTTTCTGCCGACCAGAACCTCAAGCAGAATCCTGGCTACTAAAAAACGTTGGTTTTGTTTCTTCCTTTTCTTTTTCCGTTAAAACGAAAAGGATTTTATTCAATAATCATTAAATAGCATATTATTATGAAAACGATAATAAAATATTTAGCAATAGCAGCCTCAGCGGTTGCATTGTACGGTTGTCAAGACGACCACAACGATATCAATCCTGCTGCCCGTCCTTCGGCATCGGATCTCAACGTTGATTTAAAAATGCTCGATTCTAATAGGGTAATTTTCACTATTGCAAATCCTGAGTGCAACCCGATTTGGTTTTTCGACGATGGAAGCCAAAGCACTGTTAATGGATTTATAAAACAATTCCCTATTGCTGGCGAATACTCTGTGGAGGTAAAAATGTACAACAATAATGGTGTTTGCGATGGCAGCATCGTTAAAACCCTTTCGTTTGATCAATCTTTTCTTGATTTTGGCGAACGTACAAAATTTGATGGCAACAACCTCTGGGACAACAATGTTGAGATTACAAAATATTACGCCACCACAAGCAGCTGGCAAGATATTACCGAACAGCTCTCTATTTCGCAAAACAATGAGATGTTTAGCGTAAAAGCTCCTACAGCTAATGAGGCAACATGGCAAACTCAGGTTCACCTCCACAGCAATTTGAGCTCTTCCGCTGCTAAAAACTACATTTTCCGCGCCACAATGGTGGCAACTTCTAAGCACGACAACATCACTATTAAGCTTACCGACGATACCGACGACCAAAACTTCATTTTTGCCAACGAAGGCAAGTATAAGCTCAAAGCCAATAAGCCTGAGACATTTGAAGTGATTGCCAAAGGTGTTGATGCCGATAAATTAAATCTTGTATTCGACTTTGGTGGTCAGCCCGAAAAATTCGATGTTTATATTTACGATATTGTTGTGGCTGAATACGATGGCGAAGTTCCTGAAGATAAACCCGCACCTGAGGTAGTATTTGAGGAAAACGCAGAAGGCAGCATTATTGACGACGTGGCTAAAACTTGGGAAACATCCAACTATCACGGCGATGGCGGTTGGGCTCCCATGAACGACTGGACTGTAACTCGCGAAGGCAACAACTACAAAATCCACTACGACAACGCTACCGATGGACAGTGGAAAGCTCAGTTCCGCCTTGTTAGCCAATACCTCACCGAAGCTGGTCAAAAATACGACTTGCGCATCAAGGTAAAATCTAACAAAGACATTCCTCAGGCTACATTCAAACTCTTGTCAATCGACGAAAAGAATGTAAACTTTACAGGCGATGGTATCCGCAAAGATATTGACGCAGACGTAGTTACCGAGTTTGTAGTTGCTGGAGTTTCGGCTGAAAACGCAATGGAAATCACCACCAGATACAACAACGATGGCTCTGCTCCTGAAAAACTCGACAACGGTGAAGATCAGACAGGCGGTCTTACAATCTTGTTCGACTTTGGTGGCAATCCCGCCAACTGCGATATCGAAATCTTTGATATTGCAATTCAGAAGTCTAAATAAACAGCATTTTTTGAATTGAGAATAGTGTATATTATTTGAGTTAGAATTGAGGGTGATGGCTTTGAGTCCACCTTGATCTACAAGCCTCACCCTTTTTTACTCAATTAAAAAACAAACAAAAAACCATGAAAACGATGAATTTAACAATATTACTTTGCTCGCTGCTTGCTGTGTTTGGCTGCAGCAGCAACGACGATGACGCACCCGAACCCGAAAAGAAAGTGAACATCACCATTTCGCCCGAAAATGCTAAAATAGGCTTTGAAGGCGGTGTAATAGAATTAACCGTTACTGCCGATGGAGACTGGAGCGTTTCGTCAAAATCAGATTTCTGCACTGTTGACCGCAAAGGCGGAATCAAGGGCGAAACTGTAATTAAGGCTACTATTACCAAAAACTCCTCTGATGCAAATCGCACAGCAGTACTTACTTTTCTCGGTGGCAAAACTTATTTTGATTACAACATCGAGCAGGGATACGATGAGGCAAGTTTCAATAGTGGCGACATCACTGTCCCCGAAGGTTACAAACTTGTATGGCATGACGAATTTGATGAAGCATCTCTCTCCTCTGACTGGACATACGAAGTTCAAAATTCTGGTTGGGTAAACAACGAACTACAAAATTATCGCAAAGGCGAAATCGACGGCAAAAACACTGTTGAAACCGCCAATGGAATAC
>JAGCDD010000116.1 GCA_017651345.1 Bacteroidales bacterium
AATATCTCCCTTTGAAGGCGAACGGCGTTTAAACTCCGAGATTATACCCGTAGAACTGTCAATCAAAGCCTTTTTAAATGAGAAAGTTTCGCGACAGAAAAAACCGCCTTCACGAAGCATTGCAATGGGCAAACTACGCTTAAATTGCTCTACCTCAATCTTTTTGTTTGCGACTATTTCGTCTAAAATTGTAGCCATAGCACGTTATAGATTAAAGTATGATGCGTAAGTGTTCATATCCTTATCGCCTCTACCAGAAATAGTTACAACCACATTTTCGCCTTTGTTGAACTGCATTTTGGGCAACATTGCAAGAGCGTGAGCACTTTCGATAGCGGGGATAATTCCCTCTAACTTAGTGAGTTCCAATGCAGCTTGCATTGCTTCGCTGTCGGTAACGGCAAGCACTTTGGTGCGTCCCACTTTGGCAAAAAATGCGTGCATAGGACCAACGCCCGGATAATCCAAACCAGCCGAAATTGAGTATGGCTCAACGATTTGTCCATCTTCGGTCATCATTACCATCGAAAGACTTCCGTGTAAAACTCCCTTTTTACCAAGGTGAATTGTGGCAGCTGATTTTTCCGGATCATCAAGACCAAGCCCGGCGGCTTCGGCAGCAAAGAATTTAACCCTTTCGTCGTCGATATAGTGATAAAAAGTACCTGCGGCATTGCTACCACCACCGTTGCAAGCCATAAGTTTGTCAGGATAGTTGCGACCTGTTTGAGATTCAAGTTGACTCTTAATCTCCTCACTTATAACCGATTGGAAACGTGCCACCATATCGGGATACGGGTCGGGACCAACAACAGAACCTATAATATAATGTGTGTTTTTGGGATTGCAGCACCAATCGCGGATAGCCTCGTTAGTGCCATCTTTGAGAGTGCGGTTGCCCGACATCACAGGGACAACTTTTGCCCCTAACATTTTCATTCTCTGTACATTCAAAAACTGACGTTTAACATCCGTTTCGCCCATATAAACCACACATTCCATATTCATAAGTGCACAAACGGTAGCTGTTGCCACACCGTGCTGACCTGCGCCTGTTTCGGCTACAATTCGTGTTTTGCCGAGTTTTTGCGCCAAAAGAATCTGACCGAGGGCGTTGTTGAGTTTGTGAGCACCTGTATGGCAGAGGTCTTCACGTTTGAGATAGATATTTGCACCATATTTTTCGCTCAAACGCTTGGCAAAATAAAGCGGTGTTGGGCGACCAACATAATCGTGAAGAAGTTTTTGGAAATCTTTCTGAAATTGTACGTTTTCAATTATTTGTAAATAATTATTCTTTAATTCAGTAACGTTTTTGCGGAGAATTTCGGGTACAAATGCACCTCCGAATTCGCCATAATAGCCGTTTTGGTCTATCGAATATTTGCTCATTTTAGTGATGTATTATATTGATTATGAGTTCATTTCTACATATTTTTTAAGCACTTCCTTAGCCTTGCCGCTTTCGAGCGATTCTTTTGCCTCCAAAAAGCATTCGCGGATGTTTTTCTCGGGACAGATGCAATTGATTGAAAATGCGGAGTTTGCAAGCACCACATTTTTCTGAGCGGCAGTAGAAGTGTTGCTTAAAACATCGTCGAAAATCTTTTTAGCCTCTTGCTTGGTGCTGCCGCCATAAATTTCGGCAGGATTGATTCGCTCAAAACCAATGTCGGAACAACTGAAAACCTGCTCCATACTCGACGAAATCACTTTGAAATCTTTGGTGAGCGAAATCTCGTCGTAAACATCAAGAGAAGTTACAATCGAGTATCCCTCGCTAATTTGCTGCAACACACTGTGATAAAGACGCATTTGGTCTAACGTTGCAGTTCCAAGCACCTGATACTGCGGACGGCAGGGATTAACGATGGGTCCCAAAAGATTAAAGCAGGTGGGCACTTGCAGAGCCTTGCGAACCGGTGCAACAAATTTCATGGCGTATGCAAACAGAGGTGCGTGCATATAGGTAAAGTTACATTTTTCAATGTTTGCTTTAAGTTTGTCGTTGTCGGCGGTAAATTTTACACCGTGTTCTTCCAAAACATTGCCTGCACCTGAAACCGATGTGGCTGAGTAGTTTCCGTGTTTTGCCACCTTGTAGCCAGCACCTGCAACCACAAAACACGAGCAGGTAGAAATGTTGAAAGTATTTTTGCCGTCGCCGCCAGTTCCCACAATGTCAACCACTTTATAGGGCGATAAATCCACGGGTTTGCCGGTAGCCAATATGCCGTCGCGAAGTCCAAGAAGTTCGTCGGTGGTAATAGAGCGCATCTGAATGCCAGTTAAGAGTCCGGCAATCTGCTCGTTAGAAAATTTTTGCTCAGTGATAGCAATCAATATATTTTTCATTTGGGCGCGGGTAAAAGTTTCGCCCGAAATCAATTTTTCTAATATCTCTTTCATTTTTAGTTGATTAAAAAGTTTCTGATAATAATTTCACCATTGGGAGTAAGCACGCTTTCGGGATGAAACTGAATACCGTGAACATCCAACTTTCTGTGTTTCAAAGCCATAATTGAACCTTCGTTGCTAATGGCAGTTATTTCAAGATCTTCGGGAAGATTTTTGCGTTCCACAATCCACGAGTGATAGCGTCCAACCTCAATTTCGCTATTGAGACCCTTGAAAATATAGTCGTCGCCGATGATTTTGCAGTTGGTGGCAACGCCGTGATATACCTCGTTGAGATTGAGAAGGTTAGCACCAAACACCTCTCCTATTGCCTGATGACCGAGGCAAACGCCAAGAATTGGTTTTGATTCGGCATAATGCTTGATAACATCCAATAGAAGTCCTGATTCTGAGGGGATTCCGGGACCAGGTGAAAGTATTATTTTATCATATTCGGCAATATCTTCGATTTTAAATTGATCGTTACGCACTACCTCGCAATTAAAGCCGAGTTTTGTAACATATCCGTAAAGATTGTAAGTAAAAGAATCGTAATTGTCTATTATTATCGTTTTCATTTTCAAATAATTAAATGTTTTGAGCAGATACTACTGCCTTACGTAATGCACCGAGTTTGTTGTTAACCTCTTGAAGTTCGTATTCAGGGTCGGATTTGGCAACGATTCCGCCGCCTGCCTGAAACCAAAGTTCGTTGTTGCGAGCCACAAAAGTGCGGATTGTAATAGCCTGATTCAATTCACCATTTAGACCGAGAAATCCGATGCAACCACCGTAAATACCACGGCTATGAGGCTCAATTTCTGAAATTAACTGCATAGCGCGAACCTTGGGCGCACCGCTAAGAGTGCCTGCGGGGAATGTGTCGATAAAGGTTTTGATAGTGTCGGCATTAGGACGCAAATCTCCGCTTACACGGCTCACCAAGTGGATAACGTGCGAATAAAATTGCATATCCTTGTAAAAATCAACCTTCACATTATCGCAGTTGCGGTTTAGGTCGTTGCGGGCAAGGTCTACAAGCATTACGTGCTCTGCATTTTCTTTTGGGTCGCGACGAAGATACTCAGCATTTTTGAGGTCTTCTTCCTGATTGCCAGTGCGTTTGGTAGTTCCGGCAATGGGGTCGATGTAAGCCTTGCCGTTTTCGATACGGCAGTGAGTTTCGGGCGATGAACCAAAAATTCTGAAACCACCAAAATCAAAGTAAAACAGATAAGGCGAAGGATTAATCGACCTAAGAGCGCGATAGAGTTTAAAGTCGTCGCCGGTGTAATGCTGTATAAATCTGCGTGATATAACAATTTGAAAAACATCTCCACGTTTGCAGTGTGCGATACCCTTGCGGATATTGTCCTTATGCTGTTCGTCGGTAATGGGCGATGTGGTTTCGCCAGTAACATTAAAACCATCGTTTCGTACACCTGCCTTCGAAAGAAGTTTGTCAACCTCGTGAACCTTGTTTTCGCCATCTTCGGTCATATCCACAATGGTGAGTTCCGATTGATAATGATTGAAAACCAAAACAGTACGAAACAGCACATAGAGCATATCGGGAGCATCGTTTTCTTTCATTGTGGTATCCTCCACGGGGATATTTTCAAAATATCTTACAGCATTAAAAGCCGTATATCCATAAAGACCGCAATAATTTGAGTTTTCGCCCTCCACCTTGAAGTTGCTCAAAAACTCTTTCAAGGCGTGTTCTACTCTATAATTTTTTGTAATCTCCTTAGTAACAACGCTTTCGTCGGGATATTTAAAGATTGCCTTGCCGTGATTGATAGCCACGCTTGCTAAGGGATAAATGCCTATAAATGAGCGTGAATTTTCCTTAGAATGATAGTCGTTTGACTCCATAAGTGCGCTTTGCACACCCGAATCTCTGAGACGAAGATATGCGCTCACGGGCGTATAGATGTCGCTCAGAATTGTTTTTGAATTAGTTTTGTAACTGAACATTTTTAATTAGTTTTAATTAGTGATTCAAAAAAAAAGGTCTGACGTGAGTTTCCGTCAGACCTTTCAAATTTCTTATATATATAAAGGTGTAACCACTCACGAATTGAAGTTCCGCAAGCGCCACCACCAATTGTTATATGCGTTAAAATTTCTCATTTGTGTTTTTGTTTTAATAACGCCGCAAAGTAAAAAAGGATTTTTGAAAAAAAAAAATTTTTTTGAAAAAAAATTAAACCAAAATCACAAAATAAAGTCAAAAGATTACAAAACATAATTATAATAAAACAAATGTATCTTTTTTTAATGCTCACCCGTATACTTAATAAGTATACAATTAAAAATATGAAGGACATGAGAACATTAATACTTTTACTTTTAGCGTTTAGTTTCTTCTCTGCCAATGCACAAGAAACAAAAATCATCACAGGTACAGTTACTGTGCTCAACAACTTACCAATATCAGGTATTACAGTTAAAGCAAAAAAATCTTTGACTGCCACAAGTACAGATTCTCTCGGAAGGTATACAATCGCTTGTAAACCAAAAGATTATCTTGTTTTTCAGTCACAAGCTTTCCGCACATCGCAACGCACTATCCGCAAATCAACACCTAACACTATAGATGTTAAGTTGACATTTGAACCAACGCCCGAAAATGTAGAAATGGCTATTGGATACGGATATCTCCCTTCGCAGTATAGGACACAGGCCATTGAATATATTGAACGTGGCAAAAATTATTGCAATTACACTGATATATATGAGTTGATTCGCGCACACTTTAACGGCATCAACATCCGTCCTGATGGTTGCATTATAGTTCGTGGACCCAACTCGGTGTATGGTTCCAACTGCGCGGTGTACGTGGTTGACGGTCGAACAGTAGACGAAATTGACTATATCTCTACGTGTGATGTTAAAGAAATATCACTATTGAAAGACGGTTCGGCTGCAATCTACGGATGTCAAGGGGCAAATGGAGTTTTCCTTATCAATCTTAAAGATGGAAAAAACTAAAGCCTAATTTACTTTGTTATGAAACAGTTTGTGGTCTATTGTACGTTGCTTGTCCTATTGTGTGCAAGTAGTTTTGCGCAAAACTCGCAAAAAAAATTTGCCATCGGTTTTTACAATCAAGAAAACCTTTTTGACACAATACACGATGTTGGTAAAAACGACAATCAGTTTCTTCCCAAAGGCACATATAAATGGAATAGCGAAAAATACATTGCCAAATTGCACAACATGTCGCAGGCTCTGGCTGATATGGGTACAGATCAAGTGTCGAAAGGCTGTGCTTTTATTGGATTGAGCGAAGTAGAAAACAAAAACGTACTAAACGATTTGATTTCGCAAAAGCCTCTTGCCGACCGTGGTTTCAAATATATACACGAAGAAGGGCCAGACCAACGTGGCATCGACTGCGCATTGTTGTACAATCCAGATTTATTTGAACCAATTGATTACAAACTTGTTCCATACGTTTATGAAAACGACTCTGACCGAAACAAAGCAACAAGAGGTTTTTTAACCGTTTGCGGAAAATTAGGTGACGAAACTATCGCAGTAATAGTATGCCATCTTCCAAGCCGTTATAGTTCAGCGTATTATCGGCAACTCGGCGCAAAACAAATTGTGGCTATAAAAGATTCACTACAAAAATTGAATCCGATGATAAAATTATTTATCATGGGCGATATGAACGACGACCCCCACGACAAGAGTATGTGCGATGTGCTTGGAGGTAGACGAGATTTATCATCGGTAGAACCCTTAGGATTATTCAACCCTTGGTGGGATATACTTTTTTCAGGAACAGGAACGCTCCAGTACAGAGGTTCGTGGAATTTGTTTGACCAAATATTGATTTCCGAAAATATTTTGGATAAACCTCACATTCAAACATTCACCAAACGCAACAAATCGGTGGAGAAAGAAGTGGAGCACGATAAGAAAACCCTCACCTACTGCGGATCAGAGATTGTTAGGTTCAAATACCTTATCAATCAGGAGGGTAAATACAAAGGTATACCCAAACGAACATCTGCAAGTGGGAAATGGCTCAACGGATACAGCGACCATCTTCCCGTTGTGATGTATTTATGCAAAGAAGATTAAATTTGTAAACAAAAAAAATAAGCGCTTGTAAACGAATTGTTGAAACCAACAAATTAGTTTACAAGCGTTTATACTTTAAAATATAAATGAACTCAATAAAGTAAAAACCTATGCGGTTGTGCTTATTTCCACCATTTTAAAGGGGAGTTTGAGTATAGACTGATAGTCTTCACCAGCCTCGAGCATATCTTCGTCGTCCTCTTCGTAATACCAATTGATAACTACTTCGGCAACGCTCTTGTTGTGAAGATTTTCCAACTTTTTAAATACGTCGAGTATACACTACGACGAGCTTGTATTAAAATATTCAAGCTGCATATTAACTTCCACAACTCCTTTTGCCTCAGAAGTATATTTATCAATCCAATCTACGAGAGGTTTGTAAAACTCTATCGAATTTTCGGGGATTGATCTGCCTTTAATGACTAATTTACCCGTAGCCGCTTCAAACGATACCGACGGTGTTTTTGGTGTTCCCTCTATATTTATTGAATCCATTTTATTTAATTAATTTAGTTTTTGTATACATTATGAAATAAGAACCTCTAAAATAAAGAACGAATAATCGTTGTTTTGTCGCAATAATTCAAATCCAAATTTGTTGCCAGATTTACGAGCCATCTCGATAAAACCTAAGCCTCCGCCGCCTTTGGCAGAAAATTCATCGTTGTTAAGGACTATTTTATAAAGGTCTTTTAATTCGTCTTGTGATAAATAGTTAAGTTGCTCAATACGGTCGCGCAAAAAATAACCGGTTTGATTTTTAACAAAGTTGCCAGTAGTAATACGATACACACCAGCTCCTTCTCGAGTCATACAGAAAAATGCATAATGGCTGTCTTTCTTGAACTCCGAATTTTCAAAAAATTCTTTTGGTGGAATTTCAAGGTGATGAAACAAATTTTGAAGTGCCTCCACAAGTATGTTGTATACTTTTTTGATAATACGTGGAGATTCGTTGAGAGCTTTAAGTTGGTCTTCAACCTTTGAAAATACATCGTCTAATAGCTCGGACGTAATAACGCCTTCGAACGACAATATTACATCGCCCTTCACTACCTTTTCAAATAGACTATGTATTTTTTCTCTCATTAGGCTGTCGAATTATTTCATCTTTTAACTTTACAAATATATGCAATTTTTCTTATATATGAATAAAAAAATCACTTTTTTTTCAATTCAATTAAAATAACTGCAAATGTTGTTCCTTTCCGTTGAGAACAACAATGTGTTCTTTTTGCGGATTAACGCCGATTGCTTTGTTAATTTCTTGATAATCAGTATGCAACCATATTTTTGAATTCTTGATATTATGTTTAATAAATTGCGAAATATTTGCAAAAAGATTTTTTGTCTCTTCTTTTTTGTAAACATCGATTGCCGGAGGATCTAAAATTACGGTGTTTTCGCCATCGGGCAGTTGAAGATCCTTGCAAGAAGCTGTAAAAATGTTGATATATTTGTCAAGAATTGCCTTTTTTACATTTTGCATAGCAGCTTTGGTGGCTGGCTCAGAAATATCGTATCCGAGAATTTTGTGAGCAAATTCGCCGTTGTGTTTGATACGGATTTTGCCGTCACTCTTGATATCCTTCCACATTTCGGCATCAAAATCTCGCCAAGTGAAGAAACCGAAGTTTTCGCGACAAACCTGAGCAGGAATATTATAAGCAAACATAGCAGCCTCAATAAGCAATGTTCCAGAGCCACACATTGGGTCGATAAAATTAGTGTTGGCTTTCCATCCCGAAAGTTGAACAAGACCTGCGGCATATACTTCGTCGAGAGCGTCATAACCCGAAGAAGCACGGTAACCACGTTTAGAAAGAGGTTCGCCAGTGCTATCGAGCAATAGAGCGCAAGTTTTGTCGGTGATTTCTACTTCGATAACTACTGCGGGATTTGGAACGTTGTGAGGGGGAGTTTTGTGCGATTTTAAATTAAAGTATTCGCATATAATATCGATAATTTGTTGATCCAAGTTAGTAGACTCAAACAAATCAGTTTTAGCGGAAACTTTGAGGTTAAAACTTTTGTAAATATTGAGAATCTTGCTCCAACGGAAGTTTTTAATTTGTTCCAAAAACTCCTCTTTGGATTCAAACGAAAAGTTGAGAATCTCTTTATAAATTTTCAAAGCAGTACGTAACTCGTAATTGGCTTCGTAAAGCAAGTACTTGTCGCCGGTAAAAGTAACTTTACACGGTTCGGTGTTAACATCGTCGGCGCCCATGCGCATAAGTTCGCGTCCTAACACATCTTCCAGACCCTCGTAGGTCGTGGCGGTCATTTTAAAAGTTTCAACTTCCACTTTGTCTGTATTATAAATTGTTTATACTCAAGTTATTTATTCTTTTTCAATATTTGCTTCTTTTGATTTGGCTTTGCGAGCCGAAAATTCTTCGATAACGCATAGAATCACCATTCCGGCAATCATAAATGCTATAGCCCAGAAAGTTTGTGGCGAAAAGTCGGGAAAAAACTTCTCGTAACCTTGTATCACAGCCTCACCGTGTGAATTAAACACCTCATGACCATTTTGCATAAGGTATAGTGGTTTTTTCCATGGCCAAACAAACACCAACGATCCAAAAATAAATCCAGTTAAAACCGAAATAGTTTGGTCGGCGTATGTTTTCATTAGCCAAGAGAGAAATCTCGAAAATGCTACAAAACCTATTAAACAACCAATTGCAACAGGTAATATCACAGCAAAATTGAGGTGAGATATCGAATCAATTACAATAAGTTTGTAATTACCTAATAATATAAGTGTAAACGAACCCGAAATTCCGGGCAACATCATATCACAAATGGCTATTGCTCCACAAAAAATGAGGTAAAATATATTGTCGTTTTCGTTAGCTGGCGAAATAATAGAAAATCCGAAAGCTACGCAAGCCCCTAATATCGCGAGAATTACAGAAAACAAATTGATTTTTTTCACCATTTTGGCTACATAATAAACCGAAACGAGAATCAAACCAAAAAAGAATGCCCAAACATAAGTTTCGTAATTTTTAAACAGCCATTCCAACAATTTAGCTCCTGTAAGAATGCTCAATCCCTCGCCAAGAAACAATATTATAAGGAATAATAAATCAGTATGTTGTGCAAATTCTTTGAATTTAAACTTGGATAAAAGCTTTAACGCTTCTAAATCGAATGATTTTAGAGCATTGATAAACCTCTGATAAATACCTGCAAGAAGCGCAATTGTACCTCCGGAAACTCCGGGAATTACATTTGCCAAACCCATTGCAAAGCCCTTTAAAAAAACTAAAACGTTTTTAATCATATAGTTATATTTTCTGACAAAAGCTTTAAATAACGCCGTTTCGTCAAAATTGTAGCCACAAAATTACAACATTTTTTTTATTGTTCAAGTTTTTGTGTAAAATTTTTTGTGGATGATTCGTTTTTTCATTTTATCTTTGCCGAAGAAATAAGATAAGATGATTACATATTTGCAAGTGGAGAACCTCTCCAAGTCGTTTGGCGACATAGTTTTATTCAAAGACATAACTTTTTCGGTAGGTAAAGATAGCAAAACTGCGCTCATAGCTAAAAACGGAGCGGGTAAAAGTACTATGCTTGATATCATTGCACATCGTCAAAGTGCTGATTCTGGTAGCGTTGTATTCAAAAACGATTTAAAAATCGGCTATTTGCGTCAAGATCCCGAACTCAACGACAATCTTACCGTAAGAGAACAGATATTCTCGTCGGATAATGCATTATCTAAAGTGTTGCAAAAATACGAATCAGCCCTTGCTTCAGGAGATCATACTTTAATAGAACAGGCTCAAGCCGAAATGGATTCTGCCGACGCGTGGAAATACGAATCGGATATGAAACAGATTTTGGGTAAATTGAGAATCAACGATTTAGATATACAAATTGCTAAACTTTCTGGAGGTCAAAAGAAAAGAATTGCCCTTGCTGATACGCTAATTGAGCGTCCTGACTTTTTGATACTCGACGAACCTACCAACCATTTGGATACCGATATGATTGAGTGGCTCGAAAACTACCTTCAAAACACCCGCACCACATTGCTGATGGTAACTCACGACCGTTATTTTCTCGACAACGTCTGCGATAATATTATAGAAATCGATAATAATCAAATATATTTATATACAGGCAATTATAGTTATTACCTAAAAAAACGCGAAGAACGATTGGCAAATATGGCTGCCGCTATCGACAAGGCTAATAACCTTCTCAGACGCGAACAAGAATGGATTTCGCGTATGCCAAAGGCACGTGGAGGAAAGGCAAAATACCGTATAGATAGCTTTTACAAACTCAAAGAGGAAGCTTCGCAACGTATCGACACACGTAAAGCCGATTTTACCGTAGGTACTGCTAATCGCTTAGGTAATAAAGTTTTAGAGATAAAAAATTTGTCAAAAAGTTTTGGCGACAAACAGCTCATAAAAGATTTTACCTACTCTTTTAAGCGAAACGAGAAGATTGGAATTTGCGGACACAACGGATGCGGCAAAACCACACTTTTAGATATTATAATGGGCAAAACACAACCTGATTCGGGTTCCGTAGAACTTGGCGAAACTGTTGTCCCCGGTTATTATCGTCAAAAAGGCATCGAATACAAAGATGGTCAGAGAGTTATCGATATTATTAAAGATATTGCCGAAGTGGTAATACTTGGCGATGGACGAAAACTATCAGCATCGCAGTTTTTAGAATATTTTCTGTTCCCGCCCAAAATGCACTACACTCTTGTTGAAAAGCTCAGTGGCGGTGAGAAACGCAGACTCTATCTTATGACGGTGCTCATCAAAAATCCAAATTTCTTAATACTCGATGAACCTACCAACGATCTTGATATAATAACTCTCAATGTGTTAGAAGATTATCTTTCGTGTTTTGCGGGTTGCCTTCTTGTGGTATCGCACGATCGATATTTTTTAGACAAAGTGGTGGATACAGTTTTTGTATTTGAACCCGGTGGAATTATTCGTAATTTTCCCGGAAACTACACTGTTTATATTACACAAAAAGAAGACGAGGCAAATAATGCTCAGCAAAATACTGAAAATCAGACCAAAACCCCAGCATACCAACGCGAACGGCGCAAGAAAAACTTTACCTACAAATTAGCACAAGAATATGAGTCGGTTACAGCCGAAATAGAAAAACTCAACGCCGAAAAGCAAGAAATAGAACAAAAACTTTCAGGCGAAATCACTGATATAGAAGAAATTAGTAAGCTTTCATCGAGAATGGAAGCCATCGCAACCCTTTTGGATGAAAAAGAGACA
>JAGCDD010000117.1 GCA_017651345.1 Bacteroidales bacterium
ATCAACACAGCACATCAAGTTGAAACTCATCCACTTAGAGGAAGTTTGTTTGAAAATCTCGTGGTCTGCGAATTTCTAAAAAAGCAATACAATCGTGGACTTGATAGCAACTTGTTCTATTTTAGGGATAAAAGTCAAAAAGAAGTAGATCTTGTTCAAGAAATCGGCAACGAATATCACGCCTACGAAGTTAAAATAGCACCGTCGATTAATTCCGATTTTTATAAGAATTTAAAATACTTTAATACCCTTTTTCCAAAGGAAAATACTCGTTGTTGCATTATCTATACAGGCAATTCTGAAAGTCAAAATCCCGAAAATGGCTATATTAATTATCAAAATATCAGCGATTTATAGTTATGTATCTTATTTATAGTTACTTACTCCAACATCTTTGCTATCATTTTAAACAGCAATGCCGGGAGTTGAGATAGATCGTCGCAGGCAATGAGGTTGGGATAGATGGGACGTAGGGCGGTGTAGGTGTTGCAAAGGGCTATGGCGGCAATTTTGGTGCCGTGGTGGGTTATGCGATTGACTGTCAGGGCTGTATCTTCAATTGAGGCAGGGGGATAATAATGGTCGTAATGGTGGGCGGGAACACCGTCGGAAAGCACAATGATAACTTTTCCTTCGTTGGTGGCGTAGGTGTCGATATATTTTTCTGCCCAAATCAAGGCAAGCGAATCGCGGTTGTCGCCGGAGGTGCACATCGACATAAGGTTGTATTTTTGCGAGGGTTGAGAATTAAAATCAAACAAAACATTTACTTCGATTGTGGGTTGATTACCCCCCGCACGATGCTCTACAAAGCAATGTTCTATGCCGTTGGCCTGCAAAACTTCGTGCATAATTAGCGAGGCGGTTTGCGCGCTTTTGAGTTTTTGTCCATTCATCGAACCGCTGCCGTCTATCAAAAACAAAAAAGAAATTGGCGGAAGGTCAATACCTTGCTCTTTTTTGTACCAATACCGTTTTTTAAGGTCGCCAAAATGTTTCGACGAAATGCCGTTGCCAAATATCTGACGGTTTACAATCACTTCGGTTTTGGCTTGAAGAATATCATATATTCTTGATTTATAAGTATTTATTACACTCTGATACTTACGTTGCAACTGATAGTAATCGTTTTTTTGGGCAAAATCGGGCGACTTGCGGTTTTGAGTAATTTTGATATTTCGGTGCAGAAAAATATTCTGCATGTTGTAGTTCGATGGGTAAATTATTACTGTTTCGATAACGGGTTGTTTTGATTCGGCAGATTGTCGTGCCATATTATCCTCAAAATCAACAATATCCATCAACAATTGGTCGCGAGTAGCCTCCTCATCGCCATTGATTAGATTTCCATTTAAATCAGTAAATAGTCGGCGGGTAATAGGTTTTGTATCAGTGCATTGAGGTTTAATTACACTGCTTCCTACAAAAAGGTCGTTAAGCGACGATGACTTGATTTTATCCCTCAACGACGGAGAATTTAAATCTGCCTTATCGTCGTCGGGAATTAGCGGCAGAATAATATCAAAAATTTTGCGAACATATTCGTAACGCTTTTTGGGCGTGGTTAGAATAGAGCCTTTGAGAAACAAATCCTTGGTTTGGTTGATATATGGCTGAATATCAGCGTTTTTATTTTCACGTTTCACAAACGGAGAATAAATCAAAAACCACAACATATATTGCAGATAATCCACAAGGTTGCGGAATTGTTTTTTGGCAATTGGGTTGTCGATATCAATTTCGTCATCATCTTGTTTATCAGGACTATACGCGATTGACATATTCAAAAATTTGAGGTAGCCGATGATATTTTGGTAATACGATGCGCCGTAAGATTCGATAAAACTATCTTCAATGGTGTTCCAAATATGGTGCATTACAAATATCTTGTTTCTTGACCCTCTGCACTTTACATCGTTTGGTACTGAAATTGAAAAATCGGTGTACAAGATATGGAGACATTCGTGAATCGAAAGTGCACGGGTAACCATACTCAGGGCAATCCAAACATCGTTCGACACCTTGGGTGATATGCCGAGATGGTTTTCTACACGATGCAAAAGTGGCTGATTGGCATATATTTTCAAAAACTGCGGGTCGTTGGTGATAACGGCTCCATTGGTGGATGGATTTTGAGTGTGGCTAAAAACCAAACTAACAGTGTTTTTTTCGGAAAAAGTACGGCAAAAATCCTCCTCGCGGCTGCGATTATCATCGCCCAAAAAGAGTTTCAAACAATTGTGCTTGTCCATTATTCCCATTGATAAACGCCAATAATTGAGCGGAAAGTTTTTTCTAACATACGGTCGCACTTGGCAATGGGGATAATAGTTTTTTCGGCGGCGAGCGGATACCCCTCGTATTTCGCCATCCGCGCCCAATTTTCGAGGTTTCGGGGCGAAATTACAATGTCAAGTTCCTCTGCCTCAATCTTTTTCTTGATTTTGTGATAAACATTTATAATTTTTGACACAAACGGCGTACATTCGGGCACACGGTAAACCAACATCCGCTCCACAGCCTTGTCGGAAAGTTGCGCCACCTCCACAATCGAGTTGAAACGGTTGTAGAGTGCCTGATTCAACTGTTTTGTGCCAAAATATCCCACATTCATAGTGGCAAAAAAACGGAAATTTTTGTGACGACGCACCACATCGCCGTTATCTAAACGCACAAAACCGTTGTCGTCTAAAAGCGAGTTGAGGAACGCTAAATACTGCGGTTTGGCAAAGTTAATTTCTTCAAAAACCACCGCGCCGCCGTCTCTAATTGCCTTTGTAACAAAACTTTCCTTAAAAACAATCTTGTCGCCTTCGGGGATATACTTACCGAGCACAAATTCGTCGAGATTTTCGGTGCAGTTTACGGTTTCCATCACTGGCAATCCGGTAGACATACATATAAGTTTGCACGACATTGTTTTGCCTGTTCCCGCCGGACCGTGCAGAAGCAATGATTTAATATCGCCCGAAGTAATTGCGTTGCAAACACTTACAAGTTGCGAATCTAATCTAAACTCCGCACCAAGCGCAGGAATAAGGGCAAGTTGTTCGTCAGAAAATTCGTATGAAGGAAATTTGGCGATTTCAATTTCGGGAGCGTCTTTTTGCAGGTCAGCATCAAGCGCAAAACAAACGTATGTATTTGTTTTTAAGGATTTTATATCGGCGTAGGTAAGTTTATAATTGGCATATTTGTGCCGCTGATAAAAATCTTCGCAGAGGATTACAAAATTTTCTTCGCCGTAATTGTTGAGTAATTCGTAAATATCGGCTTGAATATCGTTGTCGCTGATAAAATCTTTGGCTGCGAGAGCCACAAAAGCAGCGCAAATCTTGTAATGTTCGAGCAAAAGTTCCTCTTCGGTTTTGTTGGTAATGGTATCAAAATACTCATTCTCTGAGATGTTGTCGGGCACTGATGGAATTGCGTTATCATCAGAATCGTAGGCGCAGAGGGTGATGTTGTGCTGTTTTACACGCACGCGATAAGATGCTATGTCATTGTGAAATACGCCTTGGTTGTGCCATTCGTCGGAAATCTGAAAATGCACAATGTAGTCGCCGTCGGCTTTTTTGTAAAAAAGTTTGCCCTTAGGCTTTTTGTCGTAATACGATTTGAGCATCTCCAAAAACATTACCACACCTTCGGCAATAGGTTGGCACAAAGAAGTTTTCGCTTTTGGCGACTGATTGTCGGGATGAAGGTAATATTTGGTAACATCATCGTGATGCTTGAATCCAAACCCATTGAAAATCAGGCCTGAATTCTCCCTCTGCAACGCAAAAGCATCTTTGAATAATTTGGATTCGATCACATTACCTAATCTTATCAGTCAGCAACTTGATTTCAAATTTCACCGGTTTGCCCATGTGGAGCACGTTGTAAACAGCGTTGCAGATAGGTAGGTCGATGTTGTACTGCTTGTTGGTTTCAAAAATACATTTGCTGCCGTAATAGCCTTCTGCCACCATTTTCATTTCGAGCATTGCCGATTGAAGCGAATAACCCTGTCCGAGCATTACGCCAAGAGTACGGTTGCGGCTAAATTTAGAATACGCAGTTACCAATAAATCACCCAGATATGCCGAAGTTTTGATGTCGCGGGTGATTGGATGAACGGTATCCACAAAGCGTTTCATTTCTGTTACGGCGTTGGAAATCAGCACCGCCTGAAAGTTGTCGCCATAGCCCAAGCCTTGACACATACCTGCCGCGATAGCAAATATATTTTTGAGCACGGCGGCGTATTCTGTGCCGTAAATATCGTCGGTGATGGAGGTTTTAAGGTAGCGACATTCGAGACAAGTGGCTATGTCTTCGGCAGTTGAGAGGTTTTTAGATGCTATGGTAAGATACGAAAGACGCTGCATAGCCACCTCTTCGGCGTGACACGGACCTGCTAAAACGCAGAAATTTTTGTCTAAATCCACGTTGTAGGTCTGATTAAAATAGTCTGCCATAAGGATATTCTTGTCGGGAATCATACCCTTGATAGCCGATACCACGATATGATTTTCGAGCGTGCCGGTAAATTGCTGCATAGTGCTTTCGATAAAAGCCGAAGGCACTGCAAAAATAACAATATCAGAATTGGCAACAACATCGTTGATGTCGTTGTAAAACTCAATTTTAGAGGTGTCGAAAATGAGCGAGTTGAGGTACTTGGGGTTTTGACCGTGCTTTTGGGCATAGTCGATATGCTCCTTCTTGCGGAGATACCAATTAACTTTGTTGCCCTCTTTCACATTGTTAATCAATACACTAACAATGGCAGTGGCCCAACTGCCTCCGCCCACAACTGCTATTCTATGTTGTCCACACATTTATTTATTTTTTTATATTAATGCAAAGGTATAATAATTAACTTCCATAAAAAAAATAAAAGCCGCTATTTGAATTTATAACGGTATGAATTTAACTTTATTTAACTTTTTGCGCCGCCGTTAACGTCAAGAGCAGCCTTGCCCACGCTCTGCAAAAGCCATTTTGGTGTGCTGGTGGCTCCTGTAATTCCAAGCCGTTGGACACCTTGCAGCATTTCGGGTGTAACTTCCTCTATTTGAGAGATATAATAAGTACGAGGATTGGCTTTTTGACAAGCCGAAAACAAATAACGGCCATTGCTGCTGTTGGCTCCTGCTACAAAAAGAACAGCGTCAAAACGCCTAACATATTCGTCGAGATTGCTTACACGGTTTTTAACGCTTGAACATATAGTATTGAATTTCAAGAACTTCACATTGTTACCCTCTTTATTAACGCGGCTGTCAATTTCGGCGGCAAGAGCCTCGTACGATTCGTAACTCATTGTGGTTTGTGAATATAGCAATATATCTTTTGAAAAATCAATGCTGTCGATTTCGTCTATCGACGAAATCACCACCACTCCTCCGTTACGCACCTGCCCAACAAGCCCAACCACTTCGGCGTGATCTTTTTTGCCAAATATAACAGTCTGAGCCTCAGGATATTTCAATGTATTTTCGTAAATCAATTTGTGCAACCGCAAAACTATCGGGCAAGTGGCATCAATAACATTGATATGATTGGCAGAGGCTATATCGTAAGTGGACGGTGGTTCGCCGTGAGCCCGCAAAAGCACTGTGGCATAATGCGTTGTACGGAAATCATCGTACGAAAGGGTTTTCATTCCGAGGTCGGTAAGCCGTTGGGTTTCCTCTTGATTGTGCACCATTTCGCCAAGGCAGAGGAGCGAACCGCTTTTGGCAATCTCATCTTCCGCCTTTTTGATAGCGTTGGTAACGCCAAAACAAAAACCTGCGTTTTGATCAATATCGATAATCATCTCTATGTAAGTTGCTTATACGCAGCAAGATTCTGCACAAGGTTGAGAACGTGCTGAAACTGCCCTTCGATTGTCATTTCAGAATTGTCAACAAGCACAGCGTCGTCGGCCATACGGAGGGGCGATGCCTCGCGGGTGGTGTCAATTTTGTCGCGCTTAACAAGGCTGTCGAAAACTTCTTGATACGAAACGTTGTCGCCTTTGGCAATGAGTTCTTTGTAGCGGCGTTGTGCGCGGACTTCGGGCGATGCTGTTACAAAAATTTTCAAATCGGCATTTGGGAATACCACAGTGCCAATATCGCGACCATCCATCACCACCGAACTGTTTTCAGATAGTTTGCGCTGCAAATCTACCATCACCTCACGCACAAATGCTATTGCGCTGATTGCGCTCACATTACGCGAAATTTCCACAGTGCGGATAGTTTTTTCAACGTCTTCGTTGTTGAGTAAAGTGTGCATAGTGCCGTCGGGCATACGCTTAAACGACACCTCTATATTATAGATATGCTTACGGAGCAACTCCTCATCGGGAGCACCACCGTCGGCGATAATATTGTTTCTAAGCGCATAGAGAGTAAGTGCGCGGTACATTGCGCCGGTGTCGATATAGAGGAATCCGAGATGTGCGGCAAGCGATTTTGCCAAAGTGCTCTTTCCGCACGACGAATGTCCGTCAATTGCAATTTGTATGGTTTTCATTATTGTATAGTCGAGTTGATTTTTTTCGGCGTAAATGTAGGGATTATTTTTGATTGTTGCAAAATTTACTTCACCCGTTTTGCTTGCGAAGAAGGTTCGCAACGGCAGTCCCAAAAACCTGCAATATGGATGGTGTCGGTCTCGACATAATAAACCATTTTGCTAAGACTATCAATAATTACACTGCGATAAATATCTGTATAAGTTTCAAAAAGAGGGTCGATGGGCGCAATATCAGGGTTCAGTTTTATCAAGCGTATTTTGTCTGTAATTGCTTTCAAAAACTTTTTCTTTGATTTATTACCAAATTTATTGAGGATATAATCGGCAATATTACGTCTGTTTGCCAATGCCAAAGGATGCCAAATTACTTTCATACAGCCATTTTGTAATCATCTTCATGAATTAATGCTAACTCCTCTTCGTCCCAAGCTTCTTCGTCAGGGATTCCCAAACCGGCGGCAAAATCTGCTCGTGCACTTTCAAGCATTGAATATAACTCATCGGCAGTATATTGTTTCAATGATTGCTCGTATCTATCAACGGCGGTTTCGGCAAGTGCTGGTTTAACACTTTCAATTAGCATAATACCCAATTCTAAACGCTGAGCATTGTCAAGCGTTTTTACCATATTCCAATACTTTGTAATGGGACATTTGGTGGCGTTAGATTTTTCTGCTGTTTCCATAATTGTGGCTTTTTAGTTTTTCGCGGTAAATGTAGGAAATATTTTTGAAAGGTGCAAAAAAAATAGGGCTGCGGAAATGCGCAACCCTATATAATAATAAGGTGTGGTAATGGTTAATTGATAACTTTAAAAGATTGATTATCAATTATAACTATCAACACTCCCGATTTATTGATTTTGATTTCTTCGTGGGTAGATTTTGTTTTTGAAGTTGTTAAGACTCGACCATTGGTGTCGATAATTTTGTATTCGGTGTCGGTGGGGGCGTTGACGATAAAGATGGTGTGAGATGATGCCCAAACTTTGATATTTCCCTGATTATTAGAAATATCCGAAACTGGCGTGGGCATTTTTGCATTAACAGTAACTTTTAATTCAATAGAAGCACCATCATATTCAATTTTTAAAGTCTGCTCACCTGCTTTGTTTTTATCGTAGCCTGTGATTGTAGCGGCAGAAAGGTCAATTATTTCGGATGTGTTGTCGTTGTATTTGACTGTAAGTTTGCCATTAGCTGCTGAAAAGTTATCACCTTCGGTGTATTCTGTTTTGGGATTGGTGCTGATTTCAATAGAAACAGCAGACTTTTTAAATGCCGGTTCGCCCGATTTTGTAAGGTAGCCGGGATTATCTGTACCACCGTCGATTTTTGCGTAAGTTATGTCGGTAATACTTGCGTTGTAGGCGGTTCCTTTGCCACCGTGAAGTTTGAAGCAATCTTCAAACATACCGGAAGATTTTTTTACCGCAGATATATTCCAACCTTCGCCAACAAATACCGATTCAAGATTGTTGCAGCCCCAAAATAATCGTGTCATATCAGTAACTTTTGAGGTGTTAAATCCCGAAAGGTCTACCGATTTGAGGTTGTCGCAAAATTGAAACATTTCGCTCATATATTCCAAATCTTCGGTGTTAAGGTTTTCAATACCAGTGATTTCGGTCAGTTTTTCAAATCCCCAAAACCATAACGAAGTTTTATATGGCTTATAGTTTTTAAAAGATTCATCGAAAACTACTTTGGTAATTGATATATACTTAGAGCTTAACCAATTGTCATCGTTTTCTTCTGATCGCAGAGGTAAAGCCTTGTCGGGTTTAGAATCGTTATAATAAAATGTTGCAATATTATTTTCGATAACGGCGTATGGTTCGTTGTTAATATAAGCGGGTTCGCCAGATTTGGTAAAATAGCCGGGAGCTTCTGCGCCTCCATCTACCTTTGCACAGGTTGCATCATATTTATTTAATTTTAAAGGTGTAGAACCTTGGCCTCCAAAAAGTTTAGAACAACCCAAAAACATATCATCAGCATCTTTAAGAGATGATAATAACCAGCCATCGCCTACAAAAATAGATTTCAAACTCTTGCAATTCTCAAACATAGAGAACATATTGATAACATTTTGGGTTTTAAAACCAGAAAGATCAAGCGTGGTAAGGCTGTAACAATTTGTAAACATATCGTACATAGCGGTTACGAGTTCGGTATTAAGATTGTCTTTCATTCCAATTATTGAGGTGAGATTTTCAAAGTTATAAAACCAATGCTCGCAACTTGTTGGTTTATAATCTTTAAATGATTCGTCGAATACCACTTGGGTAATAGACTTTCGCAGTTCATCGGTCCAAACACAATCATTATTCCCAATAGATTGAATTTTTATAGGCAACGGTAACGACTCTTGTGATTCTTCTGGTTTATAAAAAAAGGTAGCGACACCATCCTTAACCTCAACGTATGGATAGTTGCCTACAAACGCAGGTTCGCCCGACTTAGTAAAATAGCCGGGATTATTTGTGCCACCGTCAATTTTTGCATAAGTATCATCAAATATCTGTAAATCGTTTACCGAAGTTCCTTTACCGCCGTAAAGTTTTTCGCACCCTACAAAAAAGTATCCAGTAGACTCTTTGAGTGCTGATGTTGACCAATTTTCATTTACAAAAATAGATTTAAGATTGCCACAACCGTAAAACATATAATTCATATAATAAACATTGGCAGTATTAGCCCACGATAGGTCGATAGATTGGAGACTTTCACAGTGCATAAACATATAACGCATA
>JAGCDD010000118.1 GCA_017651345.1 Bacteroidales bacterium
AGTGTCGGTGATGTAGGTCTTTTTGCCATTGACCTCGATATAGCCGCAGTCGCCTACCTGACCGCCCATTTCGCCATAGAATGGAGTCTTGTTGAATACTATTTGATAGAAGTTTTTGCCTTTGGCTTCTACCTTGCGGTAACGCCAGATTTTAACTTCTGATGCTGTTTCGTCGTAGCCGGTGAACTCCTCAGTAGAGAAGTTGTTAACCTCTTGCCAGTCGCTGCTTTCGATTTTAGCATCGTTGCGGCTGCGCTCTTTTTGAGCATTGAGTTCTTGTTCAAATTCGGCTTGATTGTGTGTAAGACCTTTCTCTTTGAGAATAAGTTCTGTAAGGTCGAGGGGGAATCCGTAAGTATCGTAAAGCACAAACACTGTTTTGCCGTCGATTTCTTTCTTGCCCTCTTTCTTGGCTTGCTCCACAACTTTGTCTAAAAGGCGGATACCAGTTTCCAAAGTACGAAGGAACGAAGTCTCCTCCTCTACCATCACCTTTTCGATGATGTCTTTCTGAGCGTTGAGTTCGGGATAAGCCTCGCCCATAACCGAACGGAGCACAGGAAGAAGTTTGTACATAAAAGGTTCAGCCTGTCCGAGGAATGTGTAAGCGTATCTTACAGCACGGCGGAGAATACGGCGAATAACGTAGCCAGCCTTTGCGTTAGCGGGCAACTGTCCGTCGGCAATGGCAAACGATATAGCACGGATATGGTCGGCGATAACGCGCATAGCCACATCGGTTTCTTGCTTAGCACCGTACTTAATGCCGGTGAGACGGCTGATTTCTTGTATTACGGGTTGGAAAATATCAGTATCATAGTTGCTCTGTTTGCCTTGGAGAGCCATGCAGAGACGTTCAAAACCCATACCTGTATCCACATGTTTTGCAGGAAGGGGTTCAAGGTGTCCGTCGGCGCAACGGTTGAACTGCATAAACACAAGGTTCCAAATTTCAATTACTTGGGGATGACTTTGGTTAACGAGTTTTACGCCGGGGAGTTTTGCACGTTCCTCATCGCTACGAAGGTCGATGTGAATTTCGCTACAAGGACCACAAGGACCTGTAGCACCCATTTCCCAGAAATTGTCGTGTTTGTTGCCCATAATTACGCGGTCGGCGGGCAAGTGTTTGAGCCAATATCCCTTAGCCTCTTCGTCGGGTTCGAGGTTTTCATCTTTAGCACCCTCAAAAACGGTTGCATAAAGGCGGCTGGTATCGAGATGAAGCACATCAACAAGAAATTCCCAAGCCCAGTCGATAATCTCTTTCTTAAAATAGTCGCCGAAACTCCAGTTTCCAAGCATCTCAAACATAGTGTGGTGATATGTATCGTGACCAACTTCTTCGAGGTCGTTGTGCTTACCCGACACGCGGAGACATTTTTGACTATCTGCCACACGTTTGCTTGCCGCGGGTTCGTTGCCAAGGAAAATATCCTTAAATTGGTTCATTCCCGCATTGGTAAACATCAATGTAGGGTCGTTTTTAACCACCATCGGAGCCGACGGCACTATCTTATGTTGCTTTGACGCAAAAAAATCTAAAAAGGCTTTGCGTATTTCCTTTGAAGTCATCATTTTAAAAATCGTTTTTTTTACATAAAAATTATGCTGCAAAATTATTCATTTTATTGTTATTTTTTGTACCTTTATCAAAAAAATCTTACAATGTTGTTTAAAATTTTAAGTAATGTTGTGTAATAACTTAGGCTCAAGACAGCGATTATCAATTATCTTTATACTGTTATTTGCAGTAATAACGGCTGTGTTTATATTTTTTAGAAACGGCATAGCCAACACCACGTACTTTACAGCAGGTTCGTGGGTTAAATCATATTTTACAATTTCAGAAAACAAGTACTTTAGCTTGCTCGAAGACTATGGCACTTACGACGACCTTGCCATGGTGGTAGACAGCGACCACCCCGACGAACTTTGGGAAGAGCTTGAAATGGAAGCCGTTGTAAAAGACAACGATGTATATTCTATCGTCTTGCTCAATGCCAACGAAGAAATTGTTTGCTCAGCTGGCAAGATGAACCCCAAAATGCTGAATGCCGACCTTGGCAAAATTGGCGAACAAGTTAAGTTTCATCATCATTACCGTTATTATAAACAATACAACGACTCGCTCTTTACAATTTTTGCCGTTCCTGTACGTCGCAGCGACAAATCTCTTTACGAGGCAGGCGGATACCTTCTGGCAATAGGATACGTGCCTCACGTGGTAGAAACTATTCTTCCCTCGGATTTGTGGACTGTAGAATACCTCAGAGAGCGCACCGAAATCAAACAATCGCTCAACCCCGTAAGAATCAACGAATTTATCAACGGAATCGACAATCGCGACTACGGCGTGCTTCAATTTCAATTTAGCGGTAGCGATGCGGCTATTGGCAAATCGTTTTGGACATGGTACTCAATTATTTGCGCTTTGCTGCTATTAGGATACATATTTATAAAGCATACTTGCGAACGCAAAGGCGCTCCATCGCAAAACAATATGAAAGTGATATTAGAAACCATGCCGGCAAGATGCTACGCCAAAAACAAAAACTCTAAATTTGAATTTGTCAACACTCGTTTTGCCGAAAGTTTTGGACTAAAACCCGACGACTTTATTGGCAAGGATGTTAAATCAATGTCGCTACCCGAAGAGCTAAACGCAGTTTTCAACGAGGATATACAAGTAATCAACTCTGGCAAGGAGCGTCTGCTACGTATGGCATATCTCAAATGCTTTACCAACACCGAAAAATGCTATTCCGTATCTAAAACCCCCTACTCTACCAACGGCAAAGAAATCAACGGCGTTTTTTGTGTAATGATGGATATATCACAAGGTATCAGAAACGAACAAAACATCATCGAAAAAAACCGTCTGTTTCAAAACACTATCGACAACCTCACCGACCTTTATTTGCGTGTAAACCTCTATGGAATTATTTTGCAAGCAAGTCGTTCGTGCTGCGAGGCTTTTGGCTACAGCACCGTGCAAGAGATTATAGGACAATCGATAATCAACATTGTAGACAACAGTATCGATTGGGCAGCTGTGGCAAAGGCAGGCAATGTAAAAGATTTTGCCTTTAAGATTAAAAACCGCAATGGTCAACAGCTATTTTGCGAGGCGAACATAAACCCGTTTTTTGATGTCGACGGCAATGTGGCGGGCTACGAAGGTGTAATACACAACGTTACCGAACGCAAGCAATACGAACAGCAGTTGCAGGCACTCACCCAAAACCTTATGAACTCGCTTGAGCAAACCGAAGAGAAAAACTCTCAGCTCGAAAACGTTCACCGACGCATGGAAGAGAGCCTCACCTACGCCAAACGTATTCAAGACGCATTGTTTTACCCCTCTACCGAAAAAACAGGCAAGGTTTTCCCCGACCATTTTGTGCTTTATCTGCCAAGCGAAATTGTGGGAGGCGACTTTTATTACATCACCGAAATTGGCGAAAAGAAGGTTTGTATCGTGGGCGACTGTACAGGTCACGGAGTGCCGGGTGCCCTTATGAGCGTACTTTCGGCAAGTCTGCTTACTGATATTATCAACACTCACGGCATGGACGCTGGTTTTTCGCCTGCAGAACTGCTCGAACAACTGCGTTCTAAGATGATTGCCACACTGCAAAACTCTGTTATTCTGCGCGACGGATTAGACATAGCCGTGGTGTTTATGAAACAGCACAAGATTGAATACGCCGGAGCCAACATTCCGCTCGTTACGGTTTCAAACGGCGTTTTAGATGTGTACGAACCCACAAAATGTCCCATAGGCATGTATCCCATGCACCTTGGATTCAAAAACGAAACCATCGACACATCCGAGGGAGATATGGTATACATTGCCACCGACGGTTTTGCCGACCAGTTTGGCATGAGCGAAAACCGCAAGTTCTCGCGCCGCGATTTCTACAATCTGCTTTCTAAAAACGACTCGCTGCCATGCTCACAACAAAAGCAAGAACTCGAAAAAACGCTAAATATATGGCGTGGCGCTCGCAAACAAACCGACGATATCACAGTGTTTGGAATCAGAATCTAATACAATGTTATTTAGAATCTAATGCAATTGGTATAAACAAAAAAAGAATAAGACCACCGAAGCAGTCTTATTCTGATAAATTAATGTTTAACCTTTAAAATTTATTATTAAAATCTGTATTCCATTACTGGATAATTATTCGTTTTACGACGGTCTTGCTCGGGGTTGAGAGACGTAAGATGTAAACACCTGCGCGATGCGAGAGGTCTAAGTAGATAGTATCATCGTAAACGGTTTTGGTGATTATTACACGTCCCGAAGCGTTTACAAGAATCATCTGTACCGAGCCGGTTTCATCCAACAGAGAGCCAAGCTCCACATTAACAGGACCGTTTGATGGAACAGGATAAACCTTAACATCAACGCTCTCTACAGGTGTGGGCACAATCGGCTCAAAACCATAATTGTCGTTGTCATCTGGTTCAGGAACCACAGGTTCAGGAACAACAGGTTCGGGAACCACAGGCTCAGGAGTAACAGGCTCAGGAGCAACAGGATTGCTAACCTCATCGCCACCAACTACCAACTCACCATTATCATTTTGATTAACCTCCGGCACAATCACCTCAGGATTACTAATAACCACAGGATCAATTACCTCAGGTTCTACAATTACAGGCTCTACAACCACTGGTTCAACAATTATAGGCTCAACGACCACTGGTTCAGGAGTTACAACCACAGGTTCTACAACCACGGGTTCAGAAGTTACTACCACAGGTTCAACTACCTCAGGCTCAGGTTCTACAACTACTGGTTCAACTACTTCAGGTTCTACAACTACAGGCTCAACTACCACAGGTTCTACTACCACGGGCTCAGGCTCGGGTTCTGGCTCAGGTTCAGGCTCGGGTTCGGGTTCAGGAAGAAGCTCGAAGACGAGTTTGAAACGCGAATTGTTAGTACCCTTAGCCACATCTATCTTAGTAGCAAAACCTTCGGCAAGTTCGGTGGTAGTGTTATTTTCAGTGTCTACCAAATAAACTTTAGCGTTGTTGAGCTTGAGGGCGG
>JAGCDD010000119.1 GCA_017651345.1 Bacteroidales bacterium
CACCGGCAACATTACGCGCCTCACATTTCCCGAAGGCATCCGCTCCATTGGCGACGGCGTTTATCAAGATTGCCACCTTTTGGAAACCATTTCGCTCTCGTCCGAAACTGAAAAAATCGGCAAATCAGCCTTTGAAAACAGTAAATGGCTGCGTACCGTTACCAATTCAAAATCAGTTACTTCCATCGGTGCAATGGCGTTTTCGGGTTGTATATCATTGCAATCCATCGACCTCTCCGACAATTTAACCGAATTGGGCAAACGCTGTTTTGAGCATTGTTGCAGCCTTCAAGAAATCCACCTCTCCACCCACCTCACCACCATCCCCGAACGCGCTTTCTTCCGCTGCAAATCTCTGAAAAAGGTCATTATCCCATCATCCGTGCGAGTAATTGAGTCCGAAGCATTTGCATTTTGCGAAGCATTGGAAGAAGTGATTTTGAGTGGGGAAACGGAAGTGGTGGAGAATGCGTTTGAGTATTGCGAGAAGTGTACTATTTCGACGTATTAGAGTTCAACAATTCAATACCCTTTTCAGTCAAACGGTATTTTTGTGTAGGACTTTTGGGCGAATTGGGCTGTGTCATCTCCACGTATCCGCCCGAAGTGGCTGGGTTCAGGTAGTTTTCAATAAACATAGGACGACTTGTGAATCCTAACTCGTTCATCATCCGTTGGATAGACATATCCTCAGTCAATATTTTAATCAAGCGGAGCACTTGGTTACTTGTACTATTACTTGTACTATTACTTGTACTGTTACTTGTACTGTTACTTGTACTGTTACTTGTACTCTTACTTATACTCTCGGGACGTTGAATAGTGACTTGCAAACCACCGAACTTGCTTTCAAACATCGGCATAGGAAGATTTGCGGATGCGAATCCGTTGCGTATTTTATCGAAACCGCGTCCCCACGTTTCTATAAAACCTGCCAAATAAAAAACGGTAGCGATGTTTTTGTTCCTTGGCCGCGACGAATGTTCCGATAGCAATGTTTCAACAGTGTAGCCCATTGGCAATTCACCCTCGTTCCAAAGTACAAGTCTGTCGTCATAAACCTTCAACTGAATATCAACGCCTTGATAAAGTTTGTGGACGATGGCATTGTAGAGTATTTCGCGCAAAGCGTCTTCGGGGATTTCGAGCCTTTCGATGCGTTGCATTCCTTTATAATGAATAGGCGCGATAAGGTATTTGCTTCGTAACAAGACCATAACACGATCTGCCATTTGAAGAATGTTGCCTTCCACCTCGTCTTGCGTTATCAGGTCGGATTCGCTGTCGCCAAACCGCCCAATTCTGAACCGTACACACGTAAAAAAGTTGAGTGGGTCTTTGCCGAACAACAGTATGGCGGCGGTTTTTAGTTTGCCAGTCCTGTCGTCTAAAAGATGCAACCCTTTGAGTATCTTTTCGGTAGAATCGTGTTTGATGTCGGGGTTCATACGTCCTGCATCCACCGATTTCATTATGAAATAATCTATTGCATTTCTGTCAATATCGTCTAATGTGGCGTTGTCTAACGTTACGTCGTCCCAAGATCGCCCAATTTTCTGAATGACAAAATCTTGCAAGGCCGTTCCTGAAAGTTCTTGCAGGGTGGAGCCTATGCGGTAGTAGTATTTGCCCTTGTACGATATTGGCATATTCGACGGACTGACAACGATTTCGATATATCCATTTTGTTGATTTTCAACGAAATTGGTGTCCGCCTTGATGCCCATCGACATAACAATCTTATTTGGAATATCCTCCAAAAGTTTCTTGGCATTGTTGACACCGCAAACAGAGCCGTCATCCCTAATGCCAATACAGATTTTTCCGCCTTGCGCATTGGCAAAGCCGCAAATCCATTTTAGATACTCGTCCTTCCAAGTCTCCTTGAACTCTATGTTTTGGCTTTCGGTATTCATATTATCAAAGGCAAAGGTAGCAAAAATAAACGTAGTGGCAAATATTTTTTTCTTGTCGAAATCGTCTTTATAAAATAAGGTGAGTTGATGGCAGAATAAACTATTTTTTTATCATAAAAGTTTTAATTTTGCAGCGTTAAATATTTCATCTTTTTTATGAAACCAATAAAACACGCAATCATTGGTCTGATTTTGCTTGCACCATTATTGTTTTCGGGGTGCTTAACGGCAAAGTATTTTGATGAGGTTGTCAGTTATGGACGGTACGATTACTGTCTGAAACCATTTGAACTTTACAACCACGGATATTACATCGGAACGCAGGATTATAATGGCAGTCAGTACGATGTCTTTGTGTTCAAGAATCTCATAAAAACAGACAGCGACAAGTACATCAAGATTTTACTTCCGCATAACGAAGAGGATTGGCATTGGCACGATTATCACTACTACCGAATTCCGCGTAGGGCAGGGGACATTCCTTGGCTTGACTATGGCGGCACACCACAAGAAAGTGAATTTTCCAAATCTGAAAAAGTGCCTGCCGAGGGTGTAATTGTCAGCGAATGTACAGCCGAGGATTTTGATAAAGAAAAGAGCCTCGCCTTTGCTCACATTTCTCCTGCATATATGAATAAAAAAGTCCTGTTTTTGACAAGTGAGTATTATTTTTCTACAAATAAAACATACCAATTCGCTTTTTTCGTCTCGCAAAAGGATGTGATGAAAATTTATCACAAAAGGCGTTCTTTCCCGCTATGGGTATTTACCGTTTTTGGTTACCCCGGGCCAATTTTGTTGGATACTGCTATTTTGCCGTGTGAAATATTCATTTGGTATATCTTTAATCATAATTAACTGAATAAAAATGCGTTACCGTACTCTTGGAAATACAGGCCTTCGTGTTTCGGAACTTGGCTTTGGAACGATTCCGATTTTGAGCGGGTCGGTGCCAGTGCTGCCGGCGTATTTTAGTCCCGACAATGAGACCGCAATTGCCATTATGCGAAGGGCTTACGACCACGGGTGCAACTTTTTCGCCACCGCC
>JAGCDD010000120.1 GCA_017651345.1 Bacteroidales bacterium
CCTTTGTCGCGATATTTGGATGTATATTTCGATGAACTACTTTAAACAGAAACTCAAAGCAGGTGAAGTTGGTTCGTCGGCTATGCCTCACAAGGTTAACCCGATAGATTTTGAAAATGCCGAAGGCAACCTTGGTATCGCAAACGCTATATTTACACACTTAGCTCAGAAACTTCCGGTTTCGCGTTTGCAACGTGACCTTACCGACAGCACAGTTCTCCGCAATATTGGTGTGCCGATTGCTCACACAATGATTGCTATGAAATCGTTGCTCAAAGGTCTCGACAAGTTGATTCTTCACCAAGAATCTATTGATGCCGACCTTGAAAGCAACTGGGCAGTTTGCGCTGAGGCTATTCAAACAGTTTTGCGTCGCGAATGTGTGCCCAATGCTTACGAAAAACTTAAAGAACTCACCCGTGTAAATCGTCAGATTACCGAAGAGGATATTCACGGATTTATTCAAACCTTAGACGTAAAAGACTCTGTTAAAGAGGAACTTATGAAAATAACTCCGTTTAACTATACGGGAATTTAAGGTGAAGTTTTTTCTTACGATATTTCTTTTGATGTCTGCGGTTGTGGCTCAATCGCAGACTCTTAAAATAGCCTTATTAAAGTATTCGGGTGGTGGCGATTGGTATGCAAATCCTACGTCGCTGCCCAATCTTGTTAATTTTTGCAATCAAAACCTTAAAACCAACATTAGCAACGATATACCTACCGTTGAGCCCGGCAATGCTGAAATTTTCAACTATCCGTTTGTTCACGCCACTGGGCATGGTAATGTTGAATTTTCGGCTTCTGACATCGAAAATCTAAGGCTCTATCTTATGTCGGGAGGTTTTCTACATTTCGACGACAATTATGGAACACGTGATTTTGTTTTTCGCGAAATGAAACGTGTTTTCCCTGATAATCCTTTGGTTGAGATTCCGTCTTCGCATTTGATTTTTCATCAAAAATACCATTTCAACAACGGTTTGCCCAAAATCCATGAGCACGACAATCATGCTCCTGTGGCTTTTGGTATTTTTGTAGAAGATCGCCTTGTTTTTCTCTATACTTGGGAATGCGACCTTGGCGATGGTTGGGAAGATATTGAAGTTCACAATGATACGCCGCAAAAGCACTTAGAAGCTTTGCAAATGGGTGCTAATATCATTGAGTATGTTTTTAATCACAATTGATTGTTAGTTAACTATTTATAAGCATTGCACTTATCTTTTAATAAGCCACAAAACCGAATTTTTTTACGTGAAGAGGCATCTCTTGAATGGCTCTATTGATAATACCCTTAGCCGTGTAATTTGGATGAGCGGCAATGGTGCTTAGTAGCCAAAGTTCAAAAACAAAACTATTCATAAAGTCAACATCGCGTGTATAGCCGGTAATCATACGCGCATTTGTGTGTTTTTTAAACGCCTTTATGTCATCTTCTTTCATACGGAGCGAACTGCACGAACCGAAATGAACATTGCGGTTGAGGAATAGGTTTTCGTGTTTGTTGGCAAAAGTACGTAAATTAAGGTTTACACCGTTGGCAAATTCAATGGCGCTTTTGTCTCCGTGAAAACACAGATAAACCATATCGTAAGCCGAGTACGAACTATAATTGAGGTGGTTGATATAATATTCAAAGTCTTGAGACGTAGCCACTTGACGAAATGCATAGGGAATATTCATTGTATTCTCTAAAAATTCTAAAAGCGACTTAGCCGCCGATTTCTTTTTTAAATCTTGAATAGATTTATCCCATTCGGTTTCTAAACAAAATATTTTGTTCATATACGTTAGATTTTTGAGTACGCAAATGTAATAAATTATACAATTTGTACAAAATAATTTATTTATTTCTCCTTATTTTTATTTGAAAATATGCAGATTAACTACAAAGGATTTTTGTTTAAAACAATTTTTGTTTATAATTTTGCGCCATAATTAGGCAGCAAAATGATTACAGTACAAAATTTAGCGATTCAATTCGACAAAAAACCTCTGTTTGAGGATGTTAACTTAAAGTTTACCCCCGGCAACTGCTATGGTGTTATTGGCGCAAACGGTGCAGGAAAGTCTACTTTTTTGAAAATTCTTGCAGGCGACCTTGATTCTACACGTGGTACTGTAGAACTTGGTCATGGCGAACGCCTTTCAGTTTTAAAACAAAACCACTTTGAGTTTCAAGAGTTTACAGTTTTAGACACCGTTCTTATGGGTCACAAAAAACTGTGGGACAATATGCAGAAGAAAAACGAACTTTACGCCAAAGCCGATTTCAACGACGAGGACGGTATTGTTCTTGGCAAACTTGAAGACGAATTTGCCGAAATGGACGGTTGGAATGCCGAAAGCAATGCTGCAGCACTTCTCAGTGGTCTCGGTATCAAAGAAAACCTTCACGACCAATTGATGAAAGATATCAGCGGTAAAGAACGTGTAAAAGTGCTTCTTGCTCAGGCTCTTTTTGGTAATCCAGACAACCTTTTGCTCGACGAGCCTACCAACGACCTCGACCTTGATACTGTACTTTGGTTAGAAAACTATCTTTCTAATTTTCAGAATACTGTGATTGTGGTTTCGCACGACCGCCACTTCTTAGATAATGTCTGCACCGATATTGTTGATATCGACTTCAACAAAATCCGTATGTTCTCGGGCAACTACTCGTTCTGGTACGAGAGTTCACAACTTGCTCAGCGTCAGCAGGCTGCTCAAAACAAGAAGGCTGAAGAGAAGAAAAAAGAACTTTTGGAATTTATTCAGCGATTCAGCGCCAACGTTGCTAAAAGCAAGCAGACCACAAGCCGCAAAAAGATGCTCGAAAAACTCAACATCGAACAGATTGCACCCTCTACACGCCGCTATCCGGGCATAATTTTCACACCCGAACGTCCTGCTGGTGATAAGGTTTTGGAAATTAAAGACTTGTGCTACGAACTCAATGGCGAGGTGCTTTTCAAAAATATATCCTTTAATATTGAGCGCAACGATAAAATTGCACTTCTTTCGCACGACCAACGAGCAACAACTGCGTTTTTCAGAATCATTAACGGCGAAATTCAGCCCACTTCGGGTACGTTTGCTTGGGGACAGACTATTACCACAGCATATCTCCCGTTAGACAACAACGAATTTTTCCAAAAAGAGATTTCGATAAAAGACTGGCTTGCACAGTTTACCGACGACACTACTGAGGTATTCCTTCGTGGTTATCTTGGTAAGATGCTTTTCTCGGGCGACGACATCAACAAAAAATGCACTGTGCTTTCGGGAGGTGAAAAAATGCGCTGCATGATTGCCCGTATGATGCTACAAAATCCCAACTTGATTATGCTCGACCATCCCACCAACCATTTGGACATGGAATCTATTCAGGCTTTCAACAACAATATGAAAACCTATCCGGGCAATATTATCATGACTTCTCACGACCATGAGTTTATTCATACTGTCTGCAACCGTATTCTTGAAATCACTCCCAACGGTTTGATTGATAAGTATATGGATTTTGAAGACTATATGGAAGATGAAAAAATCAAGGCTCTTCGCGAGTCGAAATATATTTAGTAGTTGTAAAATTTTTTTTGTGCAAGGTGTTCTCTTTTTTGGGGAACACCTTTTTTTATTAATAGAATTATTGTTATTATTGTCTGTTGTGAATATTTAAATTTTGGAGTTTATGAAACATATTCTATCCTTCTGTTTGTCAGTGCTTTTCTGTTTAAACTCTTTTGCGCAGAAAGATACATTGGTTAAGAGTTTTGGCTCAATTACAGCTGACGATTTCAACCCTTCTGAAATTGAAAAATCAGGTGCTTACGATGCTGTGGTTTTGCTTAATCAACGGGTAAGCACTTTCAATGTCTACGAACATCAGGTGATGTTTTTCAATACCCATCATATTCGATATAAAGCCTTGGTTGACAATTTTTTAGAAAATAATCAAATAATGGTTCCTTTTAGTGGTAGATATGATTATGAAAAAGTACTTAACACCAAAGCTCGTATCTACCGTCTTGCAAATCAAAAAGTTAGTGAACACAAGATAAAATATAAAAATATCGAAGTGATAAATCGCGACAGCCTTCGGAGTTTTTTGGTTATTCATTTTCCTGAAATTAAAGCGGGTGATATAGTTGATGTGCAGTATACCAAGGTTTCGTTTAACTATTCGCAGCCCGAAGCGTGGAATTTTCACTGTAAATACCCTTGCATAGTGTCGCAGGCTGTTACAGATTTTCCCGATTTTATAGAATATGATTTTTGTGTTACAGGAGATTATTTGCCTGTGGATAGGTCTACAAACTATCATTTTCAAACTATTACCGAAAATTTTTCATCGCTCAATGGTCCTGTTAATGCTTATTCTGAGCGTGGTGAGATGATTTCGTTTAGGTTTTCATCAATACAGAATGTGTTTACAGCCCGTAATACTATGCCTGTGGATACTTCTTTAGCCTTTCTGCCTCAGAAACGTTATTATGACGGTTTGCTTTTGATGCGGCCAACCCGTATTACCGAGGATATTCATCAGTCTCAATATCTTACCGATGTTTGGGGAAGACTTACGCGGCTGATTTTTGCATACGATGAGCACGGAAACCGTTATTTGTCGAAATTTGAAGTTTGGAATCAGATTGTTAATCCCGGTTATATTAAGTTTGAGAGCAACAATTGGGTTCGGTTTATAAAAGAGCTTCGTAAAAGTTCTTCGTTTTGGAAACCAATACTTAAATCATTTGTGCTAAACGACAAATTATCAGATATTTATGACAATGCCGATGCTGTTGATTCTCTCACCCTTGTGCAGCAGCTATATAGCTATGTTACTTCTAATGTAAAATGGGATAGCGTTTATTCAAGTTATATCGAGCGCAATCCTGAAACGGTTCTGAAACAAGGCGTTGGCAATAGTGCCGAAATCAATGCTACGCTTGTTGCCCTTTTGCGACGTGCGGGATTTTATGCCCTTCCTGTATTGTCGGCTACAAGAGATTATGGAACTGTAGATTCTTTGTATGTTAATCGATTGCAATTCAATAATATACTTGCCTTTGTCTCTTTTGAATACGATAATACTCAGCAATCTTTAATTTTAGATGCAGCCAATGGCAAACATCAGTTGGGCTCGTTGAATAAGCAAAATATTAATAATCAATATCTTGTAATGGAAACGGATAAGCATTTTTTTGTTTCTCAGCAACAGAGCTTTCCTGATACACTTCAACTCTCTGCACACTTGACCAACGAAAAATGCCATATCACGCATTATGCAAGTGGCTTGTTTGCTGAAGAAAACCAAATAAAAGATTCCACGTTTTCATTTGTTGGCAATAATTTACATTCAGTGTTTCATTTGCTAATGGGCAGCAATCCTTTTAGCGAAATTGTTCGCACAGTGCCAGTAGACTTTGTGGTGCCGAGGCATTACACTTACAAAGTGGTTTGCAGTCAACCTATATCTAATGATTTTACGCCACATAGTTTTTCTGGAGCAGGGGAGAGGCTTCGAGCTGATTTTTCTGTTGGTGAAGATAATGGACAAACTATATATCAAATAGATGTAAATATTTCTTCTCCATTTTTTGAGCTGTCGGCTTATGACGAACTGCGCGATTTTTTTGCTAAGGTTTATTCTGCTGCTGAATAATTTTAGTGTTTCGCTTACTTTGTTTTCAATTATTATTGTTACTTTTGCAAAAATAACATAATTATATGAGCGTAAATTTAAAAAACAGAAGTCTGCTGACATTGCTTGATTTTACAACAGAAGAAATCAATTATCTATTGCAGTTGGCAGCCGATTTGAAACAAGCCAAATCGCAACATACAGAGGTTAAGCACCTTAATGGTAAAAATATAGCATTGGTATTTGAAAAAACATCTACCCGCACACGTTGTGCTTTTGAGGTAGCTGCAGCCGATCAAGGTGCTCATACAGTGTATATTACCCCTTCGGCAAGTCAGTTGGGACACAAGGAATCTATCAAAGACTCGGCTCGTGTTTTTGGACGTATGTTTGATGCCATTGAGTATCGTGGCTTTGGTCAAAAAATTGTGGAGCAATTGGCTGAGTTTTCGGGAGTTCCTGTTTGGAACGGTCTTACCAATGAGTTTCATCCTACCCAAGCTCTCGCCGATTTGCTTACAATGAAAGAACATCTCAAAAAAGATGTTAAGGACATGAAATTTGCATTCCTTGGCGATTTGCATTGCAATACCGCTAACTCATTGTTGGTGATTGCTTCTAAATTAGGAATGGACATCCGTCTTGTTGGTCCAAAGCAATTGTTCCCAGATATTGTTTTGGTAGAAAAATGTAAGGCAATAGCACTAACCACGGGTGCAAAAATCACCATTACCGAAAATCTTGAAGAGGGTGTAAAGGGTTGCGATGTAATCTACACCGACGTTTGGGTATCGATGGGAGAGCCCGCCGAGGTTTGGAAAGAGCGTATTGATATGCTTTTGAAATACCGCGTAGATAGCAACTGCTTAAAACTCACTGGCAATCCCGATGTAAAATTTATGCACTGCCTTCCTGCCTTCCACGATTTGGACACAAAAGTTGGCAAAGAAATTTACGACAAATTTGGTCTCGATTCTATCGAAGTTACCGATGAAGTTTTTGAATCGCCAGCATCAATCGTGTTTGACGAGGCAGAAAACCGTTTGCATACAATCAAAGCCGTTATGGTGGCTACATTGGGCGATTAATACGATTTTTTTGTATAAAAAAATACCCCGTGTTTGGCGGGGTATTATTTTTTTTAGTATATTTGCAGCATAATCAATTGTTTTTATCCTATGGACGAAGACCCTTATAATTTAGAAAACTATAAATTTTTCCCTGAGGGGTAAGAACGTTTCTTTTTGAAACCTCCTCCCTTCGCGTGGGAATTTAATTTTGGAGGTTTATTAATGATTCAGATGTACAGAAGTTTCCTGGGCGCAGAAAAGTTCAGTGAACTTGAAAATGGTTGCTGGGTGCATTGTGTACAACCCGACAGCGAGGAAGTAGAACTCTTGCAAGAAAAATTCAAAGTTCCGCAGGATGTTATTCAAGACATTCTCGACAACGATGAGCGGCCTCGTTACGAAGTGGACGACGAATGGAGTATGATAATCTTGCGTATTCCTGTTGAAACCACGGGCGATTCGATGAACTACACCACATACCCTTTGGGCATTTTTATGGGCGAAGATTATACCGTTACCATTTGTAATGTGCCTAATAATGTGTTGCCTGTTGATCAGCCGTCGGTGTACCGAAATTCGTCGCAGCCAGTTTACGACCGTATCAACTTTACTCTCAATCTTTTTATTCGCAGTGCCAATTCGTTTATGTACTATCTGCGTCAGATTAACCAGCATACTTCGTTGATCGAAAAGGAGATAGAAAAATCAATCCGTAATAAGGAACTCAATAAATTGTTGAAGTTAGAAAAATGTTTGGTATTCTTTATTACTTCGCTAAAAAGCAATGAGTTAGTTCTTGCCAAGTTTAAAAACTCCAAAAAGACAATGTTTAGCGAAATCAACGAAGACCTTATCGAAGATGCCATGATTGAAACCAAGCAGGCTATTGAGATGGCGCAAATTTACAGCAACATTCAGAGCGGCATGATGGATACTTTTGCAAGTGTTATTTCCAACAACCTCAACGTGGTGATGAAACAGATGACTTCGGTTTCTATTATCTTGATGATTCCTACGTTGATAGCCAGCTTCTTTGGAATGAATGTGCCCAATGGTATGGAAACTTGGGTTTGGGCTATGCCTTTGATACTTGTGTTCTCAATTTTGATGGCGTTTATTGGAATTAGGATTTCGCGCCACAAGCAATGGCTGTAACACTAACACAAATTAAACAATAATTATATGGAAGACAATTCTGCACCTTTAATATTAATTAGCAACGACGACGGAATTTTTTCAAGGGGGTTAAAAGTTTTAGTAGAGGCAGTTCAATCTCTTGGACAAGTGGTTGTAGTGGCACCCGACAAACCTCAGAGCGGCAAAGGACATAGCATAACGCTTGATTTGCCACTTTGGTATCGTCCTTCGCATTCGTTTGACCCTGAGGTGATTGCATATAAATGTACGGGTTCGCCAGCCGATTGTATCAAGATTGGTTTGTACAAGATTTTGCATCGTCGCCCAGATATAATTCTCAGCGGCATCAATCATGGCTCAAATTCAAGTATCAACCAATTATATTCGGGAACAATGGGTGCTGCGCTCGAAGGTATGTTGCACGATATTCCTTCGGTGGGTTTTTCGATTTTGAATTTTTCGTCGGATGCCGATTTTACAGATGTATCAGACTATGTACGTTTGATAACCTCTAAGGTATTGAAATACAAGGGTAAACAATCGTTGTGCCTTAATGTAAATATTCCCAATCCTTCGGAGCATCCTATAATGGGTGTAAAAGTTACACGCATGAGCCACGCCATGTGGGACGAGTATTACGAAGAAAACATTCATCCCAACAATCGCAAAATGTATTATTGGCTTTGTGGAAAATTTATCAATCACGAACCCGAAGCCACTGATACTGACGAATATGCACTTGCCAACGGATATATTTCAGTTTGCCCTGTAAAGATTGATTATACTGATTACGAAATCAAAAAAGAATTAGACGAATGGGATTTTCAACGTCAGATGGTAGGAATGTCGTCTGATTTGGTAAACGAATCAATAAATTCTTCCAACTGTTCTCGCGAAACAATTTCGTAGTCGTCGGGAATTTTGAATACCGAATCGTCAATTTTTTCTTCGTGTATTTCAATTGCCTTCATATTCATGCTGATATTGCTGAGGCGCACTTGAAAACCGAGCAAAACACCGTCTAACTGCCTAAATGGGTTGTTGGTATTCGGGTTGCGAATTCCAATTTCGTTGGTATAATATAGTTCGTATGGCTTGTCGCTCGCCTCGGGACAGTATGCAAGTGCCTTTTTGCATTTGTATCCGCAGATGGTGAGAGTATCGTCGGTGTGCTTGATTTGGATATTATGCATTTTTTCGTATCCAAACGGAATTTCCATTGTATCAGCTTTGTACATTTTTTTCTGATTCATTACCCTCAACAGCGAATAGTTGGTGTGCGTGTTGTGGTCGCTGATATATATTAGGCTGAATATGGCAAAAAAGCCGTTGATATTGATTACAGTGTTGTCTTCCTTAAATTTGAGTTCCATAGTTTCGGGCAAAAGGGTAACCAAACTGCTCTGCTCTTTATCTTTGGGGTATTCGATAGAATATACTATTCTACCTTCGTGTATTTTGCCGAAATCACTTATTCTGTCGCAAGATACTGTGGTTAAGGCTGTTATTACAACCAACGCCATCGCGCCGGTAATCATTAAATTACGCATTTATTGTTGTTTTTTTTGATTCGTTTTGTTGTGTTTTGCAAAATACAAATTTATAAATTTTTTCGTATTCCAAGCTCACTTTTTTATTTATTTAAGATTTTGGCAAAGTTTTTTTTCTCTTTTATGCTTAAATTTGTGCACAAATATAATCTTGTTGTTATGAAGAAAAATTTTTTGGCTATTGTTATATCTCTTTTGATGTGCGGAGTATCTTTTGCACAGGAAGAAAAATCGAAGGCTGTGCAGATTATCGAAGATAAATATAAGGTAAACACGGCGTTTCAACCCGGCGAAGAACTAATTTATGAACTCAAATATGGCGTTATTAAAGGCGGAGAGCTCAAAATCAATGTTGGCTTGCAGGCTGTGGGCTACGATTATTATTTTCATGTAAAGGCTGTATGCTATTCTACGGGTGTTGTAAGCAAGGTGGCGCATATTTACGATATTTACGAAAGCTTGTTTGATATTTGCACAGGATATCCGTTGAAAGCTGTTAGAAACGTTACCGAAAACAACTACAAACGATACAACGAGGATATTTTTTGTCAAGATAGTTGCGTGATTTACAGTATGAAAAGCGGTCGTCACGAGGTTCCGCCACATACTTTTGATTTAATATCGGCATTTTTTTATTCGCGCCGTTTCATTTTTGACAAAAAGTACGAAAAAAACGAGTTGATGCCTCTTCACACTTGGTTTAACGAAAAGCTTTACCTTGTAACGCTCAAGTACAAAAAAACCGAAACCGTGAAATCTGATTTTGGCAAAATAGAGTGTTTAAAATTTGTTCCTGTTTTGAGCGACAAGTCGGTGTTTAAAAAAGAAGACGACCTTGAGGCGTGGTTTACCAATGATGGCAACTATGTGCCACTAAAAATCAAGATTGATATGCCTATCGCCTCAATTCGCTGTGAACTAAAAAGTTATAAGAATCTTAAAAATACCGACGGGTTTCTCAAATAGAGCTTTTAGTGGAAACTCGGGCATGTATTGCAATGACTGCTTTTGCGTGATATCCAATGCTTTATGCCAATTGCAAATCCCATTGATTCGGGATTTGAGTGTGTAATGGCAAACGAGAGATCGTTCTTTTTGGATAGATAATAATTGTATTCAATTTCGCCGCTGAGCCAACAAATTTTGGTTTGAAAGCTGCCGCTGTGATATACATTATCCTCTACGTAACCTTCTGATTCTTCCCAAGTTTGACGATAAAAACCGCACGGACCAATGCCCACCGAGAGCGAATGTTTGTATATTTTAAAAACTCTGAATCTCAGCATTACTTGGGTGCTAAAAGCGGCTTTTTTCATGCAGTCGAGCTTAATGGTTTGAGCAAATTTTATGCTTGTGATATCCGAAGCGTAGATTTCTCCACCCAACCTGATGCCGGGTTCTAATTGAATTTTTCCTTCGTTATCGGCTTTGATTTTATAGATAGGTGCGTTTGTACGGTCGCCAAAATCTATTCCTAACCCCGTAAGGGCTGCGCTAATGTTGCTTTGTGCCATACATAATGTTGCTGACATACATATACATACGGCTAATAATATTCTTTTTGCGTAAAACATCATTTTAAAAACTTTTTCATTTATAACGTCCTTTTTTAAAAAAAATTGGATTAAAATTATCAATCGTTTGTTTTTATCCAATAATTTTGCTTATTTTTACATTCGAATTTTATAACAATTTCGCTTATGTATACATCTATTGCTAACCACGGTTTAACGGTTAAAGATAAACTGATTGAAAATTATTATATTCTCAATCAGATTATACAATCTATTGATACAGGCATTGCTATATTTTATGAAAAACAGTTGGTGCATGTCAACAACGAACTTCGCCGCATTACAGGTCGTACTTATAAGTTTTTGGAAAACAATCTTATAGACATTATTTCCAAAGTCGATTATTATAGAATAAAACGTAAATATATAAGTGTTCTCAAGCATTCTGCTGATAAGGCAGACTATTATTTTGATATAATAATGCCAAACGGAGATACTAAAACTTTACGTTGTAAATTTACTCTGGTTAGAATTGTTGAAAAGAAAGGTGTTTTTGTGATGGTTCACGAAGCATCTAAATCTGATGAAAAACACGATGACCTTTGTTCTAATGTGGCTCACGAATTGCGCAATCCGCTAAATTCGATTATCGGGTTTAGCGATATCCTTACAGATCAAAGCCTTAGTGCCGACGACCGTTCGCAATACTTAACTTATATTCGCAATAGTTGTATGTCGTTGCTTAATTTGTTGGACGATTTTTCGGATTATAACAAATTAAAACACAATAAGATACAAATAGAGGAAACACAATTTGACCTCAATGCTCTTTTTGACGAAATTCAACAGCGTAGTAGCATTTATCTTGACAAATTACAAAAAGGCAACGATGTTGAGCTTATTTGTAATAAAATTATGGTGCCTAAATGTATCGTTTCTGGTGACCCTCAACGTATTTCGCAGATACTTATCAATTTGATTAGCAATGCCATCAAATTTACCGAAAAAGGCAGTGTAACATTTGGTTACGAGTTTTCTGACGGTTCTCTGGTTTTAAGGGTTAAAGATACTGGAATTGGTATTCCTCACGATATGCAAACCAAGATTTTTGGTCGTTTTACACAAGTGGGGACTATAAAATCGAACAATGGTCTCGGATTAGGTCTCGCTATCACCAAAAACCTTGTTGAGCTTATGAACGGTACCATTGAACTTAACTCGCAAGTAGGAGTGGGGTCGGATTTTCGTATTCGTTTACCCCAAAAAATGTTGATTAATAATAATTTAGGTAAAAAATCTTCTGTTCCTGCCGAATACAATTTCACTGGGAAAAAAATTCTAATTGCCGAAGATGCTCGAATCAATTATATACTTTTAGAAAAAATTCTTTCTAAAACTGGCGCAACTATTATTTGGGCGCAAAATGGTGAAGAATGTGTATCGCTTTTTAATGAAAATCGCGATATTGCATTGATACTCATGGATATGCAGATGCCTGTAAAAGACGGTTACGCTGCTGCTCGCGAAATTCTTAAAATTGATTCTTCGGTTCCTATTGTGGCTCAAACCGCTTTTAGCATGGACGATGAGCGCGAACGTATTCTGAATACAGGTTGCACCGATTATATTGCCAAGCCTATCGACCGTATCGAACTTCTTAACAAAATTGCATCTGTGATTAGGTAGTGTTATGGATACTTCCGTGGAAATCAATTGGTTTTCGGTTATTTTAGGAACTCTCGGCGGGTTAGTTTTTTTCCTTTTGGGAATGGAACTGATGAGCAACGGACTTAAAAGCAGTCTCGGCAGCAATATTCGTACAATTTTGACTAAGCTAAACAAAAACCGTTTTGCAAGTCTTATAACGGGTATTTTGCTAACGTTAATTACTCAGAGCACGGGAGCCACCACCATTATGATGCTCAGCTTTGTTGAAACCAATTTGATGCAGTTTTTTCAAACCATTCCTGTGATTCTTGGCGCTAATGTCGGAAGTACTTTTACGAGTCAGTTAATTGCCTTTGACATAACAGCTTACGCTATTATTCCTGTGATTATAGGTTATTTACTCAAAACTGCAGGATTCAACGACAAGCTCCGCGATGCAGGTAGCGCAATACTTGGTTTTGGTTTGGTTTTTTATGGAATGAAACTGCTAAGTATTTCGGTATCAGTGCTTAAAGAACTTCCTCAGTTTCTTGAAATGGTTTCTTCCGCATCTAATCCATTAATTGGAGTGCTTGTTGGAACGCTTGCAACTGCCATTATGCAAAGTAGTTGTATGTTTACAGGTATTTTGATGGTATTTGCCAAAGAGGGTGTAATGGGTTTGGAAGAAGCTTTTCCATTGATAATTGGTAGTGGCATTGGCACAAGTTTGTTGGTAGTGTTGGCAGCAATGGGGTCGTCGCGAGCATGCAAACGCACAATGGTGGCTCATTTGTTTGTAAAGATTGTTCCGGCTTTTCTTTTTGTGCCTCTGATACCTTTGTTGGTGATGTTTTTAAATTGGCTTGGCGATTTGTGGAGTATTTCGCCCGAACGTCAGATTGCTAATGTTCACACCTTATATATGTTTGGTTCGGCGTTTGTGTTGCTGCCTTTTACATTATCGATAGCCAAATTGATCGAAAAAATATTGCCCGATCGTCCTCTTCCCGAGGGCAGCGAGCCTCATTTGCGCTATATCGATATCAATGTGGTGGTGATGCCACAGTCGGCAATCGAACTTTCTATTTCAGAAACCGCTACGCTTATCAAACTTACTGATAGGATGTTCGACAAATCGTTGAAGCCTCTTTTGGAATACAATCCAGATAATCCTGATTCTAAGCGTATGATTCAGAAAACCATAGCCGATTTAGATATCAAAGAAAACAAGCTCGACTATATTGAGGAGCAGATTCGCAACTATCTTTTTGCTGTGGGCAAACGTCAGGTTTCAAATTTGATTACCACACAGATATTTGCGATGATTTCGATTTTGGAGCAAACCGAACGTATGGGCGATGTTATTCATCGAGGTATCAAGCCTTTGTACAATAAGTTGACCACTTTGGCAAAATCGTTTTCAAAAGAGGGGCATGACGAAATATCGCTCTATTACAACAAAATATCTAAGCATTTTAAAGATATTATATCCGCTCTCACCAATCGCGATACTCAAAAAATTGCTGTTGTGGCTGCCGAAACACGCCATACTGCCGACCTTGCCGAGAGTCTCCGTCTGTCGCATATCAAGCGTTTGTGGGACGAAAACCCAAATGTGGAGCTCACTCACGAAATTCACATGCAACTTATCGACGACCTTGCCGACCTTGCCACACTTTTATATAATATATCGTCTACCTTTAGCAAAAACATCTTGCCCGAAGACGGCGACTTGTAGTTTTTTTTTTCGTATTTTTGTGATATTTAGTAATTACTTTGTATTTTTTTTTGCATATTTGCACTGTATTTATCAAACAACCAAAACTAAATATTTACTACAATGAAGAAAAATCATATTTTTTACTTTTTTATTCTAACTGCCTTATTATTTGTTAGTTCGTGTGCTTCCAAACCCGAAGAATTAATTGTTGGAAAATGGCAGATGACCGAACTTTCTACCAATAGTCCCGAGGCTAATAGTCCTGATGTTCAAGAATTTTATGCCGAAATGGCAAAAAACTCTTATTCAATTTATAACAGCGACCTTACATGCGAAAACACTGTTAATTCGCTTACTACCAAAGGACGTTGGACAATTCTTGCCGACGGAAAGCAACTCCACGTAATTGAAGAATCTGGTTCAAAATCTATAATGAACATTGAATCAATAACATCTGACCAACTTGTGCTAATTGCTAAAGATGGTGAGGTTGAAACTAAATCTGTATATACAAAAGTTAAATAAAATTGGAAAAGATACTTATTCAATTCGCGCCCGACGGTAAATCTACCGCAGAAAAATTGGCGCAGGTTTTAAAAAATAACAATTTTGCCGTTACTACTGGTGTTAACTCGTTATCTGCAAATGAGTTGCCCGAAGTGGTGATTGCTGTTTTTTCGCCTAAGGCTGATACTAATCCTACGTTTATCAACGTGTTAGACGTTTGTCAGGAAAAAGATGTAACTGTTGTTCCTTTTGTAACGTCTAATATGGATAGTACTGCTACTCAGCGATATTTCCTTAACGATCATGTGTGGATCGACAACAGCGAAACTGTTTTTTCGTCTGCTTCGGAAGACCTTATTGACCTGCTTACCAAAAACTACGGCGACCTTGCCGACCGCAAGCGTTTGAAAAAAGAAAAAGAACAAAAGAAACAACGTCGCTCTGCAAATGTTTCAAAATCAGCCGTTAGCAAATCTTCTAAAGGAGATGGCTCTAAAGAATCTCTTTACAAGAATATCAGCTTTATGCTTGGTGCTGTGGTAGTTATTTTGTTGGCGATATTAATGTTGCAACCAAAATCAAGCGAACCGGGTGCTCAAAACAAGAGTCTCAATGCTGTTGACCTTAACGCTAATATCCGCAATTCCGAAAATCCGCTGATTGGTACTTGGAAAATTACTGCATACGTGGATAA
>JAGCDD010000121.1 GCA_017651345.1 Bacteroidales bacterium
GTGCGGCTCTCCTTGGCATGAAGCACATTGGTAACTCGGTTAACGTCGATATCGTAGGTTTTTAAACCACTTAGATACGACTCCAACACCGATGCCACCGCAAACAGTACTATTGCGTATACTAAAAACTGTATTTTAAAAAACTTCTCTTTCACTTTCTCTCTGTTGTTTCTGTGTTTCAAAGTTTGTATTTGCAAATGCCTTGCCAACAATTTACAGTTATCAAAAATTATTCATGATGGTAAGGTTCGTTGTTGATAATGGTAAATGCGCGGTACAACTGTTCCATAAATATCAGGCGCACCATCTGATGCGAGAAAGTCATCTTAGAGAGCGAGATTTTCTCGTCGGATTTTTGATATACCTGATTGTCAAAACCATACGGACCGCCTATAATAAAGGTGATGTCCTTGTTTTGGAGCGAGATTTTTTTCGACACGTAGTTGGCAAACTCCACAGATGTGAACTCTTTGCCGTGTTCGTCTAACAGAATGCGCACCGACGAGGTGTCGAGATATGGCAAAAGCAATTCTGCCTCTTTCTGTTTAATGGTGTCGAAGGGCATATTGGCAGTGTTTTTCAAATCCTTCAACACTATAAACTCAAAAGGGATATACTTTTTTATCCTTTTTTCGTATTCGGCGCAGGCATCCACAAGATACTTTTCCACTGTGCGGCCTACTACCACAAATCTTATTTTCATTTTTTGTTTTTCCTTGCCTAATAATCTTGTTCGTTACGTTTGATGTGCAAAGATAATAAAAAATAAAATGACGGTAATAAATTATGGAGATTATTTTCCCCCATTATACGGCGGATACATCTTCATATCCTTCATTGACGGAGACACCACTCCGCCACATCTGCGCTAAAAGATAGGATCGATTCATTTAATATAGTGTCAAATATATAGAAACAATAATCAGAATGAAAAAGAATATATCTGTCAGATAATGGTGAGTAATGCGGTTCATACCCTGAACTCAATACTTTAATCACATGTGAATCAGCATTTATTTCAACAATATTACATTTCAATATGTCTTTCTTATGGCATATACGTTGTTCGCACACGATATGCCTATTATCAGAGGACATCGAAGGCTTATAATACCCAATAGAAATATTCTTTTTTAGTATTTGTTTCGCAACAATAGTTTGTCTTATATTGTCCTCAGTTTTGTATATCGTCCCGCCTTCGGCAATGAGATTGGAAGATGGCACATTGGTTTCGGATGGTATGGTAACACAAGTGTCTATTTTATAAAATATATTATTATCGATATCAGACAAATAGTTATCTCCTTGAAACCGAAAAAAAATTATGTTACATCCTTTATTTATTTGATGGTATTTCCCTGTAGCAGTTTCAAAACTGAGACTCCCTAATGTATCTGCATTAGAATTAACGAACAAAATGCTATTTGCCTTATCGACATTATAATTATTAATAGAATAATCCAAACGAGTAAAAGCCGACGCTGTTAGGTACCACCAACAACCAAAATGAGCAAAACAATGAATTTTGAAACAATATACTCCAGAACAGCCAGATACGCAAGAAAGAATAAAATCCTGACCTCCTATTGAAAAATGATGACTTTGTATATTGGCAAATGGAAGTGTGTGACATGCCCAATTGTCCACATCTTCCATATTTTTAAATTTCATGGTAGTCGTGGAGTCAAAACATTCCCAAACCAATTTGTTATTTACAGAAATTTGGGAATATGCTAAATCGCATATTATTAATAGTATCGAAATCATTAATGCCTTTTTACCCATAATAAAATTCCTCCGTCGTTGTATTGATAATCAGGATAATTATGATTTGCTTTAGCAGGATTCTTTATTATATTGCCAGAAGCATCTAAATATTTTACCACATCAGTACCCGGCTTATGAGACCACATGCCTCCAGAATTACGTCTGTACCAATGATAATCAATACCATTGGATATCACCAAATACACTTCATAATACTTCATTGTGAAAGCAATCACAGAATCCATCTGGCATAATTAGCGTAAAATTTGTATACTACTTCTTTATTTTGCAAATCATAAACTCCGTAACATGTAACCTTTTCTCCCGCACACAAATATAGAATAAAACGATTATCATACGATATATATGAAAAGCATCCTGTTACCAATGTGGTCATTTGTTTAGTAGATATATCAATTTCTACTATTTGGGCCGGTTCAACCCATAATTTATCACTATGATGTTTTACGTGCCAACGTTCGCAAATCAGTTTGTCATCAGATATTTCAAAACCGCTTTTAAACCTAATTTGAGTTTTGCCCAAATCCTCTTCAGGCATAAATTTAACAAAACCTGTGTCTGTTTTCAGAAGGATATTATTATTGAAACGGAATCTACTATCCTTGTATTGGTAATAATACCTATAATTATTTATCCGTTCTGCTAAGACACAATAGTCTTTAAGGTCTACCATTTTATATGTTAATGTGTCAAAGGAATATTCTTTAACCAATAAAGTATTATTTTTGAAATCGTTTTGATACCGATAGAAAATGCCATTGCCTTCTCTTATCTCAAACTTACCTTCTATCCAAAGATATGACTTCTCTTTTGGTAAAAGAGCATATTTTTGTTTGGTACTAATATCAATTAAGCAAACGCTATCAACAGTGGAATACAAAATCTTTTGTCCTTGAACAGACGATATGCTTAATATCAAACTGATTAATAAAATGGGAAACAGTCTCATATTTTCAAAAATTCGTTAAATAATTACATCCATAATATGAACTACTATACCGATACAATGAATCCAACTTTGCAGATGCAAACACAATAATTGTATCTTCTGAGTTATTTTCATACATAATATAACTCAGTTCCTCGTCCAACTTACAACTCGCAAAGAGTGATGTCATTAGTACGAGCCATAAAGGCAATAATCTGTTTGTTATCTTTTTGCACATAATTAAAATGTTCCGTGTCTTTTTACAGCAACCTTCAGAAGCAAATGCAAATGTATAAAAACGATGACAATTTGCTGTTATTATTCGTTTACAGTATTAATCATATTTTCGTTTTTGGGAATAATCTCATCTGTCTTTCGAAAATGCGGTGAATTATTCCTAATTCTATAAATATTGGGAACTGGCACATAATTAAGCTCAGACAATTGATGTTCAGAATAATTGCGAAAGAAATCAGATATTTTGATAGATTTTTTATCAAAATAATAAAGAGTATTATTTTTAACATACAATAATCCTGGAATTAGATAATTCGAGAATGAACGGCAATACAAAATTGCATCAGGATTACAAGCTAATATACGTTTTAATATTTTTTTATTACGTTCAAAATATCTTATATCAGACAATCCCCAATCAAAACTTGCTATATACATTAATTTGCTTTTGTCATCAACATAAGCCATAGAGTAAACAATGCAACTGTCTACGACTATTCTGTTATAAATACTAACATCGTCCAAACTATCTTTTAAATTCACAAAAAGAATTGATATTAAAGGATTTGCATTGTATTTTAACCTGTCGAACCGCTCATTATGAGTGATTATAGCAGATTCGTCAATCAACGAATCGATTGCCGGAATATAGGCTCGCTTTACTTCATCAGAATTAAATCTCAAAATAGTCTCCAATGATTGACCATAAACCGAGCAACCTAATAGTGTTAAAAGTATAGCTATCAAGATAGGTTTCATATTATAATTGACATTGACATAAACAAGACCTATTCCGTTTCCATAATAATCTCCTCATACGGTGGATACATCTTCATATCCTTCATTGACGGAGACACCACTCCGCCACATCTGCGCTAAAAGATAGGATCGATTCATTTAATATAGTGTCAAATATATAGAAATAATAATCAGAATGAAAAAGAATATATCTGTCAGATAATGGTGAGTAATGTGGTTCATACCCTGAACTCAACACTTTAATCACATGTGAATCAGCATTTATTTCAACAATATTACATTTCAATATGTCTTTCTTATGGCATATACGTTGTTCGCACACGATATTCTTTTGGCTGTGGGACATCGAAGGATTGAAATACCCAATAGAAATATTCCTTTTTAGTATTTGTTTCGCCACAATAGTTTGTCTTATATTGTTCTCCGTTATATACATCGTCCCGCCTTCGGCAATGAGATTGGAAGATTGAACATTGGTTTCGGATGGTATGGTAACACAAGTGTCTATTTTATACACAATATGGTTTTCAAGGTCGATAGTATACGATACTGAGTTTATAGAGTAAATAATTTTGTTATTTTCTGTTTGATTAACAGGTATATTACCATATAAGAAATCTTCTTTCAATGTACCCAATATTTTGCCGTCAAATTCAAAAACTATATTATTGCTCTCTGTATCAAAATATGATAAAAATGAGTCGGATGGTGAAAATGGTGTATAAGCCAATGTCTTAGCCACCAAATACCATCGGTTATCATATTTTTTATAACATTCGACATTCCAGCACGACAATCCTGAACACACAGAAGTATATGCAATCAAAAGTGATCGATCCTTAACGGTTATATACTCATATTTGACACGTCGACCAAATGCTGTCTTTGACCATCCTGGCTCAATAGAATCACTAAAAAACACATTGTCTTCGGTGTTGTATAGTTCAAAAAAGAGATTGTCGTAACTACGAATTTGTGCAAACGACAAATTTGTAATCGCTAAAAAAAATAATAAGAGAATTATCTTTTTACCCATAATAAAATACCTCCGTCGTTATAGTTTATCTTCATATGATGGATACATTTTCATATTTTGCATTGAAGGAGTAGGCGGATAAGGGATGGTGTATTCAAACATACCGAAATCTGCGCCAGTCATACTATATCGAAGCAAAATATTATAAGTTTCAAGTGTATATTTAAGACCATATTTACTAAGAGTGTCTTTATTTATAATAAAATATTGAATAGTATCTTTTAATTTCTCACATTCATAATCCGATTCAAAGACAATAGCTGACTTGTCGTTTGGTATAGACTGCGCAGCTTGTTTTTCCTCAACAATTGCAATTGTGTCTGAATTGTAAAAAGCAAACACATAAATAGTATCTCCAGTATTATTACTTAATTGTACGATATAATCGCCTCCACATACAGAATTCCAATAGTCATTGCAAGATACCAAAAGCAACATGATTACACAAGAAATAGAGAAATGGATTTTCATATTATTAATATTTAGGGATGAGAAAATAGCCAATACCAATCTAAATGAAGCCGCATGGGATATTTAAATGCAGTAGAATGTTTCACAGTTAGTAGTTTTTTGCAAAAATAGATAAATGATGAACGTAGCAACGCTACTCTTTGTTAAAAAACGTTAACAATTAATACCTTACATATTTTATCCCAGCCTCACAAACTTAACACTCAGATCCATTTAGAAGAAGAACACATCTTCGTATCAATGTAAGACTTTAATTAAAAATAAACAACCCCATAGATGTAAAAAACAAAAAAAATTCTAATTTTGCAAAGTTTTATCAATACCTATCTTTCAAGTTGGAAAATATACAAGTGTACGGCGCAAGGGTACACAATCTTAAAAATATCGACGTTACCATTCCGCGCAACAAACTTACTGTGGTAACAGGACTTAGCGGCAGCGGCAAATCGTCGCTCGCGTTCGACACCATTTTTGCCGAGGGACAAAGGCGTTACATCGAAACTTTCGATGCCTACGCACGCCAGTTTCTCGGTGGTTTGGAGCGTCCCGACGTGGATAAAATCACTGGTCTAAGCCCCGTTATCAGCATCGAACAGAAATCCACCAACAAGAATCCGCGTTCCACAGTAGGCACTATCACAGAGATTTATGACTTTTTGCGTCTGTGGTATGCGCGTGCTGGCGAGGCTTATAGTTACCTCAGCGGCAAAAAAATGGTGAAATACACTTCTGATCAGATACTTGCGCTCATTACCGAAAAATATGGAGGCAAACGTGTAATTGTTCTCGCCCCAGTGGTGCAGGGTCGCAAGGGTCATTACCGCGAATTGTTTGAGCAAATTCGCCGAAAAGGTTACGTACAGGTGCGTGTAGACGGTGTGGTAAAAGATATTATCGTAAATATGAAAACCGACCGCTACAAAACGCACAACATTGAGATAGTAATCGACAAGTTGGTTGTGCCCAAAGACGGCGCAGCGGGCGGAGGAATGGAGCGTGTAAAATCATCGATTAACACCGCTATGCAGTTTGGCAAGGGCATAATTATGCTTATGGATGCCGACACTGGCGAAACAAGATATTACAGCAGGCTTTTGATGTGTCCCGAAACAGGACTTTCGTATGCGGAGCCTGCGCCCAACAATTTTTCGTTCAACTCGCCCACAGGATGCTGTCCACGGTGCAAGGGTTTGGGTTTTGTAGATATTATCGACGTACAAAAGGTGGTTCCCGACCGCACTCTCAGCATCAAGAAAGGCGCAATTGTGCCATTGGGCAAATATCGCGACAATTTTGTGTTCCGTCAGTTGGAGGCTATTGCCGAGCGCGATGGTTTTTCGCTCGACACACCCGTGCAAGACCTTCCTCCCGAAGCGTTAGACACTGTGCTTTACGGTTCAGCAGAGCCTGTAAAGATGGAGTGGCTAAGAATGTACGGCTCAGGATCGTCCACCTACGACGGCATTATCAAATACCTCGAAAACGCTGTTGACGACGACACCAACGAAGATATTGCGCAGAAATATTCCACACAAGCAGTTTGTCCCGAATGTGGAGGAATGCGTCTCAACCGCGAGGCGCTGAGCTACCGCATAGCAGGCAAAAACATAGCAGAATTATCAACGATGGATATTACCGAATTATCTGATTTTCTGCAAAATGTGGAGTCGCAACTTACTCCCAAACAGAAAGAAATATCTACCGAAATACTCAAAGAGATAAAAAACCGCGTGGGCTTTATGCTTGATGTTGGTTTGGATTATCTCAGTCTTTTCCGTCCGGCACAGACACTTTCGGGCGGTGAGGCTCAGCGCATTAGGCTCGCCACGCAGATAGGCTCAAAACTCGTCAACGTGCTTTATATTCTCGACGAGCCAAGCATCGGTCTTCATCAGCGCGACAACGACAAGTTAATATCTTCGCTAAAAAAACTCCGCGACGAGGGCAACTCCATAATAGTGGTTGAGCACGACAAGGATATGATAAAAAATGCCGACTTTGTTATCGACATTGGTCCGGGCGCAGGTCGTCTTGGTGGTTTTGTTACTGCCGAATGTGAACCCGCTATGCTCAAAGACAAAGATACGCTCACAGCCAAATATATTTCGGGCGAATTAGATATTGAGGTTCCAGAAAAGCACCGCGAAGGCAACGGCAAGTTTATCGAACTCAAAGGCGCAACTGGCAACAACCTCAAAAACGTTGACCTTAAAATTCCGCTCGGCAAACTTGTGCTTGTAACAGGCGTTTCGGGTAGCGGCAAGAGTACGCTCATCAACGAAACCCTCCGTCCGATACTCACAAAGCATTTTTACCGCTCTCTGCAAGAGCCATTGCCCTACAAGAGTATTTCGGGACTGGAAAATATCGACAAGGTGATAGAGGTAAACCAAGAACCCATTGGACGCACACCGCGCTCAAACCCCTGCACCTACACCAACATTTTCAGCGACATCCGTCAACTTTACGCCGAACTTCCGCAATCTAAAATTATGGGATTCAAGCCTGGAAGGTTTTCGTTTAACGTTAAGGGCGGACGCTGCGAAGATTGCCAAGGAGCAGGCGTTAAGACTGTGGAGATGAATTTCTTGCCCGATGTCTACGTAAAATGCGATGCTTGCAACGGTCGCCGCTACAATCGTGAAACTCTTGAAGTTAAGTTTAAGGGCAAATCAATTTCCGATGTTTTGGATATGACCATCAACCGTGCTTGCGAGTTTTTTGAGAATGTGCCCAAGATATTAAAAAAACTCCGCGCACTGCAAGATGTTGGTATGGGCTACGTAACTCTCGGTCAAGCTGCCACTACCCTATCAGGCGGTGAGGCTCAGCGTATAAAACTTGCTGCCGAACTATCCAAAAACGACACCGGCAAAACACTTTATATATTAGACGAACCCACCACAGGTCTGCATTTAGAGGACATCCGCATACTTATGAACGTGCTAAACAAACTCGTGGACAAGGGCAACACGGTGGTAATCATCGAACACAACTTAGACGTTATCAAAACCGCCGACTATATCATCGACCTCGGACCTGAGGGCGGACGGCGTGGCGGTGAAATCATTGCCCAAGGCACTCCCGAAGAGATTGTAAAACAAGGAGTTGGATTTACTGCGCGATACCTTGCCCCCGAAATGAAGGCTGCGGCAGAATACCGCACACGTCAGTTGTCAAAACAATAATAATATGCGTAATACTAAAACAATAGGCTACCTTTTGGCGGCATTCTCAGTACTTGTATGGGGTGTAACATTTGTATCTACCAAGGCATTGCTTACAGATTTTTCGGCGTTGGAGATATTGCTGTTCCGATTTGTGGCGGCGTATGTGGCGTTGTGGATTATCCGCCCAAAGGTTGAAAAGATTCCTTTCAAAGAAAACATCATCTTCATGCTCGCGGGATTGTCGGGCGTGGTGGTGTATCAGTTTGCCGAAAACACCGCCATATCTTACACCTCGTGCTCCAACGTTAGCATCATAGTGTCGCTCTGCCCGATGCTCACGGCGGTGATAGCGCAGATTTTCCTCAAAGAGAAACATATAACACCTTGGTTTGTAATAGGTTTTGTGATAGCCATCATAGGTGTGGCAATGGTTACGCTCAACGGTTACGGCACGTTGGAGTTTAATCCCAAAGGCGACTTTCTTGCATTCTTTGCCGCCGTATGTTGGGGATTTTATTCGCTGTGCGTTTCGGTAATCAACCGTCACAAATACGATTCGATATGCAGCACCCGACGCATATTCTTCTATGCGCTGATATTTATGATACCGTGGGTTTTGTTTGGCACCAAGGCAAGTCCTGACAGTCCGTCGTATTTCACCTTCGACGCCGACACCAACATCAGCCGCTTCTCGTCGCTCGCCAACATCTTCAACACATTGTTTCTCGGCGTAGTGGCATCGGCATTATGCTTTTGCGCATGGAACAAAGCCTGCAACATCATCGGCACGGTACGCATCTCCGCCGGCATCTACCTCATCCCCGTAGTCACCATCCTCTTTGCCCACATCTTCCTTGGCGAAAGCCTCTCACTCATGGGCGGAGTAGGTGCGGTATTGGTTATTGCGGGACTGTTTTTAAGTGGAAGGAAACACGTGTAGAGACGCGCCATGGCACGTCTCTACACGTAATCAATAATACTCCGCGTCGTCTCTATTGGTTCTTCTGTAAAAACCATCCGAGGGAACATTGCGGAAAAAGTATGCAAGGGCTACGCCAGAGATGAGTCCAAAGAGATGCGCCTCCCACGATACGTCGGGACTGTTAGGGAAAATTCCCCACATTACACCTCCGTATATCAGAAATATAGGTATCGCCACCAATAGCGACTTGAAACTCTTGCGCACTACGCCGCTCGCCAAAATAAATCCTAATAGGCTGAATATCACGCCACTCGCACCTATATGGTAACTCTCGCCTCGGGCAAAGAGCCATATCAAAAATCCGCCCATCAAGGTTGACAGAGTCCACACTCTGAATGCCAAATTCTCATAAAAAAACAGCAGTACGAGCGTTAACACAAACACAGGAATGGTGTTGGCTGTGATATGCTCATAGTCGCGATGGAGAAACGGAGCACAAACAATGCCCCAAAGACCTTCCTGAGTGCGGGGGAGAATGCCGTAAGAGTTGATAGATTCGGGAGCAATACGGCTGATACCGAATATTATCCACATAAGTGCCACAATGGATGCGGCAATGGTGAGTTTTTTCATACCTAAATTATTTGCGTTAATAACGGTGCTAAGTTACAAAATTTCGTTTTAATACGTTTCTATTCGCTTTATTTTTTAATATAAAAAAAGCAAGCACTCCCATTGCGGGGTACTTGCCTTTATATTAATTCTTGTAGTTAAAAAGACTAAAATTTTTCGTTAGAGCCGAGTACGTTCACGATTTTGTGGATGTACATCTTCTTCATATTCTCGCGAGCGGGTTTGAGATACTGACGAGGATCGAAGTGCGAAGGATTCTCAGCTAAGTATTTGCGGATAGCTGCAGTCATAGCGAGACGAGAGTCAGAATCGATGTTGATTTTGCAAACAGCGCTCTTAGAAGCCTCACGAAGCTGCTCCTCAGGAATACCTACTGCATCGGGAAGTTTACCGCCATACTTGTTGATTGTGTCAACTTCGTCTTGGGGAACAGAAGATGAGCCGTGGAGAACGATCGGGAAACCGGGAAGTTTCTTTTCGATTTCGTGAAGAATGTCGAATGCCAATGGAGGGGGAACGAGCTTGCCGGTTTTGGGGTCGCGTGTGCACTGTGCAGGAGTAAATTTGTAAGCACCGTGCGATGTTCCTATTGAGATAGCGAGCGAGTCGCAACCTGTACGCTGCGAGAAGTCGATAACTTCCTCGGGTTTGGTGTAGTGCGAAACAGCAGAAGAAACTTCGTCTTCAACGCCAGCGAGAACGCCAAGTTCTGCCTCAACGGTAACGTCGTATTTGTGAGCGTAGTCAACCACTTTCTTAGCAAGAGCGATGTTCTCTTCGTAAGGAAGCGAGCTTCCGTCGATCATTACAGAAGAGAAGCCCATATCGATACAATCTTTGCAGAGCTCGAAAGTATCACCGTGGTCTAAGTGAAGAACGATTTGAGGGTTGGGGCAACCAAGTTCTTTTGCGTATTCTACTGCGCCCTGAGCCATATAGCGGAGGATTGTAGCGTTAGCGTAGTTGCGAGCGCCTTTTGAAACCTGCATAATAACAGGAGATTTTGTTTCAACTGCGGCTTGAACAATAGCCTGCATTTGTTCCATTGTGTTGAAGTTGAAGGCAGGAATAGCATATCCGCCTTTTACTGCTTTGGCAAACATTTCTTTAGTGTTTACCAATCCTAATTCTTTGTATGAAACCATTGATGTGTATGTTTATAAAATTATTTTTTATTCGTAATCTTTAACTCCGAGCCATTCGATAGCCTCGCGACGAGTATTAAAGCACTTGTAAGCAATGTCGGTAACAGCACCTTTGAGAAGTTGCTCGTTGCTCATACCCACAAAGAAATCAACCGACTGAACCACAGCGCATTTTTTCAAGTTGGCTCTTTGTCCGCCGCTTAATAGCATACTAAACACCCATTTCTGCATATTCTCGTCATAAACAACGCCACGGTTAGTTTGGTCGGCAAGGTAATAGTCGGCCTGAGTTGAGGCTAATCCGTCGGCAATTTCAGTAATTACCGACCTCACATAATCTTCCTCAACATCGTCGAAACTTTGCAGTTTCCACTTTGTAGCCAACACCTTTGTCTCCTCATCAAAGGTTATCTTTATAAAATCGTCGTCTCTAAGTACTTGCATTGTTGTTTGTTTAGTTAGTTCTCTATTTCTTTTTGAGTTAGCAAAATTACTAATAATATAATTATGTTGCAATAGTTTTGCCAAAAAAAATCACAGTTCCATCCATTTTAGGGCTTCGGCTTCGGTAGGCAGTGTTTTCACCTTTATTCCCTCAACCTCCACCTCTTCTATCATTTGGTCGTTGCTCATCGACACCGAAATGTTGCTCGATTCTACAGTTGCCACATACTTGGTGCAGGCTTTGCAACATGCCGCATAAAGCCGTTCGGCTATCCATTTTTGAATATCCACAGTATATACCACCTCTTTGTTGGTTTGGTTGGCAATGTAATACGTTGGATGATATAGTTCTATATTGTTAGCTATATCACTAATGATTTCTTTTACTATGTTTTCGTCGCTGATGTCTACACTCTCTTGTTTCCATCTTGTTATAAATAGAGAGCGTTCCATATCCATCTCTATGATTATATATCTGTCGTCGCGTAGTGTCATTATCGTTTTGTTAAGCGATTTCTAATTACGAAATACGTATTTTTTGCCTTAATGGTTGTCGATGTTGTTGGCAAATTTATTCATTTTTTTTATCTTTGTTTTAAAGAATCAAAATCTTATGCTAAATATTTTCTTTTTATTTGTTAAAACGCTCACTATAAGAAAAATCCTCAACTTGGTAATGCGCCAATTATCAATAGGTTGGTCGTTTATTACTAAGCGGTTGACAATGTGTAGCAGTCCGTGGTCGTTTTCTATTGAACCGTCAAATGTGTGCAACCTACATTGCCGAGAGTGCTTTACAGGCATGGGGTTATCTAAACGCAAGCCGCATTTTATCTCTGAGGAAGATTTTACCTTGGCAATAGACCAAATAAAGGCTACGGCGTTGAACCTTTTCCTTTATTTTCAGGGTGAACCGTATCTTAACCCGCTGTTTACAAACTTGATAGAGATTGCTCATAAGAATAAGATTTTTACCGTTACATCCTCCAATGGACACCTTATTAATTATGATAATGCCGAAAAAACTGTGCTTGCAGGTTTAGATAAGATAATTATCCCCTTAGACGGCTATAATCAAGAATCTTATTCTGCGTATCGCAATGGTGGAAGTTTTACCTCGGCTATCAATGCTATCAAGTTGATTAGCAATGCAAAACAACGTCTAAAAAAGCGAAATCCTATTATCGAGGTGCAGTGCCTTGCATCTAAAATTACCGAAAAACATTTAAAGGAAATCAAACGAATTGCCTTAGAATGTGGTGCCGACAAATTTTGCGTTAAGACAATGCAGATTGAAACCTCTCAGGGGTTTGATGTTTTTTTACCTGATAATCAGCATTTTTCGCGTTATACAAACGAGCATCAATTAAAGCACCCCGTAAAATTTTGCCGACGGATTTTTAATTCTGCTGTAATCACTTCTGCGTTAGATGTTTTGCCATGTTGCTACGACAAAGAGGCAACTTTTGTGCTTGGTAATTTGCGCCGAGAATCTTTATCTGACATAATCAACTCCCAAAAAGCAAAGCATTTTTATAAAGAAATTCCTTTTTGGTTGCCGAGGTTAAAAATCTGTAAAAATTGCGGGGGATGATATTATATAATACCCCATCGGGTATATTTTATACTCTATTTTTTTGATTTTATACCCCATAAGGTATAAAATCATTTTTTTATCATATTTTACACCCAAAAGGGTATAAAATATCAGTAATAATTCTTATATTTGCCCACATAAAAAGCAGACTATTATGAAGGAATTGAGCAAACTTTCGCAATATGTCAAGGCAATGCGCAAGAAGTACGGACTTACACAAGAAGACCTATCAGCCAAATCTGGTGTAGGATTGAGGTTTGTCCGCGATTTGGAACAAGGCAAAAAGACGCTCCGGATGGACAAAGTAAATGATTTGTTGAGACTTTTTGGCACAGAACTCGGCGTTGCCGACATATCACGAAATAATAATGACGAGGTATGAGAAAGGCAGATGTAATGTATAGGGAAACACTTGCAGGTCAACTGATTGAAGATGCTGACGGCTATACTTTTGCATACAGTAGAAACTATCTGTCGAGCCCTAATGCAGAGCCGATTAGTCTTACAATGCCATTGACCGACAAGCCGTTCCGCTCAAATACTTTGTTTCCTTTTTTTGACGGGCTGATCCCCGAAGGTTGGCTGTTGGACATCACCGTCGAAAATTGGAAAATCAACCCCAACGACCGAATGTCGCTCCTATTGACGTGCTGCAAAGATTGCATCGGCGCGGTAGGTATTGTGGAATCTAAAAACTGACAATTATGGGCAAATGTTTGTGTTGTTACAAGGAATTGGAGAAGGGACAGGTAGATTATCATCCGTCGTGCGCAAAAAAAATTTTCCATAGCACCGAAATCCCGCTCCTGCCGTATTCAAAATCCGACATCAACGAGTTGGCAAAACAGGTAATCAAGAGCAAGATTGCCGTTACAGGCGTTCAACCAAAACTCTCCGTTGATCTTCAAAAAGGCGGCAAAAACGAGGCTGACAGGCTTACAATTGTAGGTCTGTGGGGGCGTTACATTCTAAAACCAAAAACAGAACAGTTTCCGTGGCTACCTGAGGACGAAGATCTTACGATGCATTTGGCGTCGATTGCAAAAATCAACGTGGTGCCACATTGCCTTATACGTTTCAACGACGGTGAACTCACATACATCACACGGCGTGTGGACCGTGCTGACGACGGCACAAAATTCTTTATGGAAGACGCCTGTCAGTTTACGCAACGTCTCGCTGCCGACAAATACAAGTCGTCTTATGAAAACATCGCCAAATACATCGTCAAATACTCCTCAACGCCATTGCTCGATTTGACGAATTATTGGGAGATTGTAGTTTTTTCGTGGCTGACAGGCAATTCAGATATGCATTTGAAAAACTTTTCGCTACTCAGCACCGAGCGTGGAAAACACCGACTTTCACCCGCTTACGACCTTCTTAACGTTCATCTTATCTTCAACGACCCCGAAGAACTCGCCCTCACACTCGATGGCAAGAAAAACAAAATCACCCGTCAAAACTTTGTCCGCGCAATGCAAAATTCAGGTCTCGACGAAAAAGTCATCGAAAACATTTTCAATAAGTTCATAAAGTCCGCCCCGAAATGGTACGCCTTTATCGACCAAAGTTTCCTACCCGACCATTTGAAAGAGAAGTACAAAGATACATTGGCTAAAAATATCGAGAAAATCAAGTAAGGAGATATTTTGCTAAATCAGATTCTTTGCCTTATATTTGCCACATCATCAACCCATAATAATATCACACTATGAAAAAACCAAGTATCCTATTGACACTTTTGCTATTGCTGTGCATCAATGCCTATTCTCAAAAATCTCAAAAACCACATTAATACAGAATACGCCCGAATCGACGGCGGCGAATCAAACCCCGGATATTTTACACGTAAAACTCTACCAAATACCGACGTGAAATAAATTTTTTTATTCAAAAATAAAACCCTAACTTTGCGGCAAACTCCGACACTTGAAATGCGGAACGGAATTCGGCAGTAGGGTGTCTTAAACTTATCGAAAAATGGGATGGTTTAATCGTTTACAACAAGGTATCAACACTGAAACCAAAGACAAAAAAGAGATCAAAGAGGGACTCTGGTACAAGTGCCCTCAGTGCAAAAAAATTGTCACCACCGAAGAACAAAAAGAGAATCTCGGCGTGTGCGAGTGCGGTTATCACGAAAGGATAACCACCGAAGAGTATTTCAACTTGCTTTTCGACGACTCTAAATACACCGAACTCTTCGGCAATATCAAGAGCGGCGACCCGCTCCACTTTACCGACCGTAAAAAATACACCGACCGCATTGAGCAGGCTATCAAGTCTACCAACTTGCACGACGCTATCACCGCCGCCACAGGCACTATCGAAGGTCGCGGAGTGGTAATCGACTGTATGAATTTTGAGTTTATTGGCGGTTCGATGGGTTCGGTTGTTGGCGAAAAAATTGCCCGCAGTGTTGACTACTGTATCAAAAACGGTTTTCCGCTTGTGATAATGAGCCGTAGCGGTGGCGCACGTATGATGGAAGGTGCGTTTTCGCTTATGCAGATGGCTAAAACCTCTGCCAAACTTACTCAATTGAGCGAAGCCAAATTGCCTTATATCTCGGTAATGCTCAACCCCACAACCGGCGGCGTTTCGGCATCGTTTGCAATGCTTGGCGACATCAATATGGCAGAGCCGGGTGCGTTGATTGGTTTTGCTGGTCCGCGAGTTATCCGCGAATTTACCGGCAAAGACCTACCCGAAGGTTTCCAGAGTAGCGAGTTCCTTTTGGAGCACGGTTTTCTCGATTACATTGTGCAGCGAAAAGAAATGAAGAGCACACTGGCAAGACTTATTAAAATGATGATGTAATATGCTAACATAGCATAAAAAAAGGGATGTCCAA
>JAGCDD010000122.1 GCA_017651345.1 Bacteroidales bacterium
GAAATGAAAAATCTATTCCTATTTACCTTTATTATATCCTTCTCCTTTGTGCTGAGTTGCAAAGACGGTTCGCCGCGGCAGGGTAATACCAATTCCCAAAAAACATACGCAGTATCTGCCGACTCGTCCGACCGTCCGCAAAACGAGGCTTTGTTAAAATTTCTCTATCCCAACGACCCTAATGCTCGTGTTGATTTCTGCGGCCCGATACTCGTTGACGGGAAAAAATACTACTTTGTGCAAGCGTCTTACGGTTTTTTTAACGATGGCAATTTTTATTATGGCTTTACCGATTATCATTTTGTCAACGCCGATGGTGGTAATTTAAAAGCCGAGTTTTCTATCAAAGACACCGACACCACATTCTATGGCAACGAAATTGAGTTTGAATCTAACTCGATGAAATACAGTCTTGTAACTATTGGTAAAGGAAGTGTTGGTTTAACTACCGTAATGAGCGCCACCAATCAAGGCTTTTGGGAAAACTACAACCTTTCGCTCGTAACTACCGAGAGCATAATATCGTTGTTTGACATCGAATCGAGTTTCGACAACGCTATGTGGTTCCCTGACAATCCCACTGTTTACGACAACGAGGTAAAAATCGTTGACAACAACCAAGATATGTTCGAACTTTTGGTAACTCACAAAGAGTATGAGGTGATATTCAAAGGCGACGACCTTGATTACGACACCAAAGTGTCTACCCAGACCGAAACACGTTACGTTTATTCGCCTCAGGAGATAAAATTTGTTGAAAAATAGTTGCGCATTTAATATTTTTTCCGTAAATTTGGCTTATTAAAATCTTATAATAATGGCAAACTTAAAAGAAATTAGAGGACGTATAGCGAGTGTAACCTCCACTCGGCAAATAACTTCGGCTATGAAAATGGTGGCAGCCGCCAAACTGCGCAAGGCTCAGACCTTTGCCACTAAAATTTCTCCCTACAAAAACAAGATGGCCGAAATGCTTTCGCTCCTTGCCGAAACCCTCGCCGAGGACAACGACAACAAGTATACCTCAAAACGCGCGGTAAAAAACATCCTCGTAATTGCCATCAGCAGCAACAAAGGTCTCTGCGGCGCTTTCAACAGCAATATTATCAAGGCTGTGGCTGAGTTTGACCGTACTACCAAAGAGCAGACTCCCGGCGTTAGTATCAAATATTTCGCGATCGGCAAAAAAGTTTCGGAGCAGATAACCAAACGCGGATTTGATTTGTACAAATCTGATTTTGAGTCTATTGAAAAAGTATCGTACGAAACCGCTGGTAAAATTGCCCAAGAAATTACCGACATCTATCTTTCGGGCGAATTCGACTGTGTTAAGGTAATTTACAACAAGTTTGTAAACGCCGCAGTGCAGAATACCGAAATCGAAAATTTCCTTCCGTTGCAATTTAAAGCCGAGCCGACAAAATTCAAAACAGACTATATTTTTGAACCAGATAAGATTACAATTGTAAACAAAACCATACCACAATGGCTTAAAACGCAGTTTCTTTCAATCCTTGCCGAAAGCGCTGCTGGCGAGCAAGGTGCGCGAATGACCTCGATGAACAAGGCCACAGACAACGCCACCGAACTTATCAAAGAACTCAACATCAGTTACAACAAAGTACGTCAGGCATCTATCACCAACGAAATTATCGAAATAGTTTCGGGTGCAAACGCCGCTAAGTAACTTTAAAAACCGATTACAACACATTATCAATATATGGCAAAGCAAAGTATTTTTACAAGATTCGACAGCATTGTTAAAAACGCAGGTCTAGGCCGCAAGTATGCCTTGCACGCCTATATGCGCTACACCGACTTGTTTACCAAAGAAGAACGCGAGCAGGTGGAGAGTTTCCGCAAACTCTACAACGAAAGCGGCAACAACATTACAGTAATGGAGTCGGCAGGATATTCCGACAACCAAATAGACATAATCGACAGGTTTGTATCTTTTTGCCAAGGGCTGCCGAGCACTCGGTTTACAGGTTGGCTGAGATGGCGTTTCAGTCGTCGCAGAACCCTTCAAGAACGTGAGCACAGACTTCAAAATAGCGCAGAGTTGTCTGCTTCAAAGCAAAAAAAGCGTAAGCCAATCGAAACCGAGAAAGATTTTTTAGAGAACAGATATTATTCGCAACAGCAGTTTTTTAGTAAAAAATCTGGCGAGTTTAGAGACACCTACCACCGCAACCAAAAGCGTATTATGCTGTTTAGTGTATCCGTGTCGGTGATTTCAGTATTGTCGGTTTTTGTAGGCAATGTTGTTTGCAGCGTTTTTCATTTTGAGAGTTCTCCCGAATGGCTTGTAAACGGTTTCAGTCTGCTTGTGGCAGTGATTTCGGCGGTTACAGCCTACATTTCGTCAAACGACAAATTGTTTCAGAATCTCGACTTCTGGGCAAGATATAGGGTTGCAAGTGAAAAACTTAAATCAGAATACGCTCTATATCAAGGACGTTGCGGCGACTATGATATTCCCAATGATACCGAAGATTCACTTGGACATACACAAGCCGAAAAGAAATTCCGTGAAAATGTTGAAAATATTGTTCAGGAGGCTAACGACAATTTCTCAAAACTATTGCAAAACGGCAAATCGAAAGTTCAACTTAACCAAAACGAAGAAGAACCAAACCCAGCTCCCAAGCCTAAGAGCGTAGAAACTACACCTCCTCCCGTTACACTAACCGAACCGCCAACACCTCCACAAGAAGTTGTTATGGAATATGTGCCAGAGGAAATACCCGACGACGTGCCCGGAGGCTATGGCGACGACAATGCACCAGTATCCGACGAGCCTGCTCCCGAACCAGTGTCGGATGATGAGTTTGCAGAGCCCGGTGCAGAAGGATAGAATCTGCTTTTGAATCTGAAAACAAAAAAAAATTTGTTTTTTTTAAAAAATATAATTACTTTTGTCTCGCAAATAGAGAAACCGTAATACACTCATTACGGTTTCTCTTTTATTTATAACTTTTTAGAAATAAACAACAATAACATGGGCAAAATAACATATCTTACAGAAGAAGGGCTGAAAAAGCTCAACGACGAGCTCGATCACTTGATTGCAGTGGAGCGCCCCAACATTTCAAAACAAATTGCCGAGGCTCGCGAAAAAGGAGACCTCTCAGAAAATGCCGAGTATGATGCCGCAAAAGAGGCTCAAGGATTGCTCGAGCTCAAAATCTCTAAACTTCAGGAGACTATTAAAAATTCGCGCGTGCTCGACAAGTCGCAGATTCAGAGCGACACCGTGCAGATTTTAAGCAAGGTTACTATTCAGAATGTGAAAAATAAGGCAAAAATGACCTACACACTCGTAGCTGAAACTGAAGCTAATCTCAAAGAGGGTAAAATTTCGATAGAAACTCCTATTGCAAAGGGTCTTTTGGGTAAAAAAGTTGGCGAAACCGCCAAAATTAAAATCCCCGCTGGCGAAACCGAGTTTAAAATTCTTGATATAACTATTTAATTATGGCAACAATATTTACACGTATCATTAACGGCGAGATTCCTTGCTACAAGATTGCCGAGAACGATGAGTTTTTTGCTTTCTTGGATATCAATCCCGTTCAGAAGGGTCACACTCTCGTAGTACCCAAAGAGGAAGTAAGTTATATTTTCGATATCAACGACGACAAACTTGGTCGTTATATGGCATTTGCTAAGCGTGTTGCAGCTGCAATTAAGGCCGCTGTTCCTTGCATAAAGGTTGGTATTGCAGTTGTTGGCTTAGAAGTACCTCATTCGCACATCCATCTTATTCCGCTCAACGAAGTCAACGACCTCAACTTTGAGCATAAGATGACACTTCCGAAAGAGGAGATGGAGCAGATAGCTCAAAATATCATCAAAAATTTTAAATAATTTATAATTGATTTTCAAAAGACCGGGTTTTCAGCCGGTCTTTTGTTTTTTTTCTCAAAAAACAAATGGATACATTACAAGCTTTATTATTAGGTTTGATTCAAGGACTTACAGAATTTTTGCCTGTTAGTAGCAGTGGACATTTAGAGATAGGTCAGCACATTTTGGGCGTTAGCGAAGATGGCGGATTAACATTTGATATTGTGGTTCATGTGGCAACTGTGCTTGCTACTATTACAATTTTCCGCAAAGAGATTCTTGCGTTGATAATTGGTTTCTTTAAAAAACTTAATCCCGATACCAATCTTTCGCTCTGGCGTAGATTAAACGATGCTCAACGCTATGTAATACTGATTGTTATATCTATGATTCCAATTGGAATTGTTGGACTATGTTTTAAAGATCAAGTGGAGGCAATTTTTGCTTCGAGCATAACGGTTGTTGGTGTATGCTTGATAGTTACATCAATTTTGCTTGCGCTCACATTCTTTTTTAAAACTAATCCCGAAACTGAAAAACGCGAAATATCGCCATTACACGCATTTATAATTGGTATAGCTCAGTCGATAGCCGTTTTGCCGGGACTTTCACGTTCGGGAAGCACCATTGCCACGGGTCTTCTGCTTGGTAATAAACGCGAAAATGTTGCTCAGTTTTCGTTCTTGATGGTGATTCCGCCTATTTTGGGAGAAGCCTTGTTAGATTTTAAACATATTGTAGCTCCTTCTGCAGAGTATTTGGCTGAGCATGGAGCCGCAGCACCGATACCAACTTTAGCATTGTTAGTGGGTTTTGTGGCAGCCTTTATTAGTGGTTGCGTAGCCTGCAAATGGATGGTAAGCCTGATAAAGAAATGCAAA
>JAGCDD010000123.1 GCA_017651345.1 Bacteroidales bacterium
ATCACAGGTAACTCTACCAACCCCACCCGTTTCCAGCACCCCGTTGCCGGCACATACAAGAAAGAATGTGTTGAACAGGGCAAGAAATACTTCTCAGTAGCATCGGGCGGTGGTACAGGTCGTACACTTCACCCCGACAACATGGCAGCAGGTCCCGCTTCTTACGGTATGACCGACACAATGGGTCGTATGCACTCAGATGCTCAGTTTGCAGGTTCTTCATCAGTTCCCGCTCACGTAGAAATGATGGGATTCCTCGGCATGGGCAACAACCCAATGGTAGGCGCTACTGTTGCAGTTGCTGTTGCTGTGGCTCAGGCTATGTAATTGATTAAATTACAATACTATAAAAAGACCGTCAATGCTCATTGACGGTCTTTTTTATAAACGTTAACGAGATATTCCGCCACAATTTTAGCCGCGTTGCCGATTATCTCGGGACAGGGACGTTTTTTGTAATATTCAGCGGTGCGGTCAGATGGCACAGGCGATTCTGTGGTGGGGGTTTTGGATAATCCGAGAAGTTCGCGACAAACTACACTTCCACCATTTTCTGACTTAAATTTTTCGGCAAAAGATTGAACCAAGGCATAATTCTTAGTGCGTGATTCTTTGAAAGTTGGGTCGTCGGCAGGCGAGATAAATCCTGCCATCATAACCATTGAAGAAAACGCTCCGCACACTTCACGCAAACGTCCCATTCCGCCACCAAAACCTGATGTAATGATTTTCAGCATTTTAGGGTCGGCTTCGATAACGTCGCTGAATGTTAAAAGCACCGACTGACTACAATTGTATCCTTGAAGAAAAAAGTCCATAGCCATTTTTCGGCGTTCTTCGGGATTGATTGATATATTGTTTAAATTCATTGTTGTTTACATTAAAAAGTGATACAAAAATTCTTAGAATCTTCGGCTGCCACCACCGGCGTGACGTCCCGAACTTGTGCGATGACTGCCCGAACTACGTCCGGAGTGATAACTACTATGCGTTTCGCGAGGTTTGCGTTTTGAGCCTATCATCTTTTCATCCTCGTATGTGATTGCAAATGAGTTATCTACAATATAATCTTTGGCATCGTAGCCAGAACCAGTGTGAGGTGAAGCGTTTTTCAAAAAGGCGATTGGCAATCCCACACAAAGCATTACAAAACCCACCACACTGCCTATCACAATCCAAAGAATCAAATTGAGAGTTTTGGCATTTTCTTCATCTCTATGCTCATACGAGTAAACAGAGGCATGGTATTGGTTTTCGTAATCGTCGATAAATACAAGCATAGCATCAGCATAACTGCCGGCTTTAACATACGGCTCAATATGGTCTAAAAACGTATTGTAGTTGTATCGAGCCACATTATAAGTGTAATACAATTCTCCAAAATCAAAAATGCTTACAGCGCGGTATTTCATATCAATTGCCATTACAACGCCGTTGTAACCATATTTTGTGGTTGCGCCCGTACCAAAATCGTTGTATTCATAAAAATCTATGGCAAATTCCTCCCACGGTTCGTTGCCGTTGCCATATGATTTTGGATTAAAATCGGTGGTAACAATTGCCATATCCAAACCCGTAGAATTTATAAACTGTTTAACACGGTGTTGTACTATTTCATACTCCGAATCGCCCAATAATCCGGCTGCATCGTACACTTTTAACGACGAATCAACGTATGGTGTTGATAATGCCGCTGAAATCTTCTTGTTGGTGAGTGAGTCGGTGATAAATTTCTTTGAAATATGATAATCTGACGAATCGCGGGTAGCAACCACATATTTTTCCCAACCACCTTGATAATCAAATGTATCGGTAGCAACATTTGCAGCAGAAATCGCAGGATTGCTGCTTTCGTCGGGCAATGAATCTATATAACCTATAAGCCAAATTACTCCCCACGTAATCAATCCCAAAAACACGAGGAAAATGCCACAGCCAACAAGCGTTTTTTTTGTATCTTCTTCCATACACTAAGCATTATTATACAACCAAACAATAAAGAAATAAAGTGGCAAACTTATCACCGCCGAAATTGAAATTGTTAGGATAAAGAACCACAGCCATTTTTTAGCAGCGTCACAGGGCAGAAATCCTTCGGTTTTCCCCGACTGTCCGTTTACTGCAAAAATGTATTCTTTGCCTTCAAACTCGGTGCAAAGCATCCACACTGGCATCAAAACATACTCTATGGCAGAAAAATTGCTTTTCAAGTCTGAACTGCTTACCGAACCCTTGCTAAGTCTACTTTGTAGAGATGATTCCATTCGTCCCGAAACACGTTTTAATTGTTCGCTTTCGTCGCGCTCCACGTCGTATTTTTCGGCAAGAAATCCCGACAGATAGGCGTAATTAAACTCTTTAAGTTGGTTAAAATCAAACGGTTCGATAGAATCCATCAGGGCATTGTCCATCTTTATGCTCACATCGGCGGGGATACGTGCAAAATCCATTTTTCCACTGCGGACATAACTGTAAATATCTATCATATCGATATTTTTGGACGATGTGATTTCATATTGACCCGACAAAGTACCCTCAGAACGTCCGCTGTAAAGGCAAAACGGAACGTATGTGCCTTGAATCTTGATGTTTTTGAGGTCGAAAAAATGCCCGGGAACAAAACTTGCATCTTTGCAATGCTGTGTGTAACAGTCTAATGCGTCGTCCTTGCTGATGGTAAAGGGCAAAACATAATCGGGACGGTATTCGCCCTGCAAACGCTCTTTGATAATGTCGGCACTACCACAATAGGCGCAAAATGTGGCTGCGGTGTTGGAATCAGTAACAAGTTCTGCTCCGCAACTCTGACATCTAAAAACATCTAATTCGGGTTGCTCAGATTCAGAGGCAGATGGTTCAACCTCAGCCGCAACATCCTCATTAGCAGCGTTTTTAAAATCCTCCTCGGTAAATGTTCCGCCGCACGAGGAACACGTCCACCGCCCTGTGATAGGCGAATAGACAATGTTTGCCCCGCACGACGGACATCTGAGGACTGCGGCGTCGCTATATTTACTTTTGGAAGACATAGAACGCTTTGTATGCCATATAAGTATCTAATTTAGAGACGATTTCAAACGGCGCGTGCATCGAAAGCACAGGCACGCCAACGTCGATGGTGTCGATATTGAGGTTTGCCATATAGAGGGCCACTGTGCCGCCGCCGCCAAGGTCTACGCGACCAAGTTCGCCGTTTTGCCAAATAACTTTCTCCTTATCGAAAAGGTGGTGAATCTCAGCCACAAATTCGGCATTGGCATCGCTCGTACCCGATTTGCCGCGCGAACCTGTAAACTTGGTAACAACCACGCCGTAATTGATAAACGACGAGTTTGCTTTTTCAAATACATCGGGGAAAGTGGGGTCGAAAGCCGAGTTAACGTCGGCGCTCAGGCATTTAGAATTGCTGAAAACCTGACGCGGATTGGCTCCGAGAGTGGCAGCAAGGTCTTCGATAAAATATTTAAGGTAAGAAGAATTCAAGCCAGTGTTGCCGTCGCTGCCGGTCTCTTCCTTGTCGGTGAGCACTGCAATAGCGGTTTTTTTCGGTTTTTTGATGTCGAGAATAGCCATCAACTCGGGATAAGCGCACACCTTGTCGTCGTGTCCGTATGCACCCACCATACTGCGGTCAAAGCCAACGTCTTTGGGCTTGTAAGTAGGCACGGCTTCGAGTTCGGCGTTGAGAAGGTCGGATTCTACAATGCCGTATTTTTTGTTCAGAATGTCTAATACATTGGCTTTTACGCGGTTGCTGAGGTCTTCGCCCTTGATGCAATTTGCGCCGATAAGAATATTAAGTTCCTCGCCCTTAATGATTTCGGGAGCGGGACGTTTCATCTGATTTTGAGCCAAGTGAGGCAAAAGGTCGGTAACCACAAAAACAGGGTCGCCGTCGTCTTCACCGATGTTAACGGTAATTTTTTCACCGTTAGCCTTGATAATTACGCCGTGAAGCGACAATGGAACGGTTGTCCACTGATATTTTTTTATACCACCATAGTAATGGGTTTTAAAGAGAGCGAGTTCCTCTTGTTCGTAAAGCGGATTTTCTTTAAGGTCTAAACGGGGCGAATCGATATGGGCGGCGGTGATATTTGTGCCTTTTTCAATATCTTCTGTTCCGATAACAGCAAGAATTACCGCCTTGCCACGGTTGTCGAAATAGATTTTGTCGCCGGCTTTCACCTTGTCGCCAAAATGGAACTCTTTGAAACCCTTTTTCTTAGCGGCTTCAATAGCAAAAATATTAATTTCGCGTTCGGTTTTGGCATTCGACATAAAGTCTTTGTAGCCTTCGCAAAACTTAAACGCCTTGTCAATCTCCTTGTCGTCAAGCAAAAGCGAGGCGTTTTTTCTATCCATCATAAGTTTTTTCAGTTCGTCTTTTGTCATAATAGTATAAAAATTTATAATATTAATTTGCTTACTAAAATAGTAGATATTTATCAAAATACAAAATTCATTTCTTAAAAATATTGCAAACCCTTAAAGGTATCATTCATAAAAAATAAGGTGTTTAATTCCATACTGTTTACAATATTCTATAACTCGGTTTGTTGGAAATGAAGCATAATTATAATCATTTGTACGGTCTATTGGATATTGCGAATCTATTAAAGTACTATAAACATTAACAGAATAACATCCATTAATCGTTCCCCACATTATATTATAAAAATACCCTCGATGATAATAAACATATAATTTATAATGTCCATCATCATTATATCCATAACAAATTGTAACTCTATTGAACTCATTATCGGATGCCATAGTTTCCTCATTACGAGACATAGATGAACAATCAATTCCTAACCTTTCAAATTTTCTAATATTTTGAGCATTTGCACTTATTCCAAATTGCAACAAACAAATAAGAAATAATAAATAAAAAAGCCACGGATGTTTCATATTATTCTAATCACTTTAAACATTAATAAAAACTAAAAACGTCCAGCACGGAATGCCTGCCAAACGTCCCAGGAATGATAATTGGTATCAAGCAATTGGTGTCGAGAACGATTTTCATTTGTACGGTGTTCTGAAATGCGCATTTGACATTTCTTCAAGTTTTTCGGGAGTCCACCCTTTTTCCGCATAAATTTTTGCGGCACGTTGCTCCACTTTCTTGAAATAGTACTCCGACAGCACTTGCTTAACTTCGGCTAATTCTTGTTCAGAGTTCATTTGTGAAAAAATCTGTAACAAGTACAATTGTATCGGGTTGAAAACTGTTGCTTGCATTGTAAAACGGTTATAAGATTTAGGACACAATAATACAAAATAAAAGTGAAAGATAAAAACTATTTTACAAAAATCATTATATCTACGAATAAAACAGAAGAATTTTTAATATGCCACAACTATTTCTTTTTACCATAAATCACCGCCCCAATAATAGCCGTTAGTGGTGCGGCGAGAACCAAGCCAAGGCTGCCAACCATTGTGTGGAGGATTTCGGCGGAGATGTAGTTTGAATTGAAAATCGACACAAAGGGCACGCCTTTGGCCATAAATGCCATAAATGCAAACATAAATCCGCCCGAATAGGCAAAGAGCAAAGTGGTTGTGGCAGAGCCAATTACGGGACGGGCTATTTTAAATCCCGAAATCATAAGTTCGCGACGTGGAAGGTCGGGACGGCGAGAATGAATTTCATCGATAGAGGCGGCAATGTCGGTGGCAACGTCCATCAACGCTCCCGCCGCCGAAATAAACACTGCTGAGAGAAAAATCTCCGACAAATTGAGGTTAAACCCGCTGTAAATCAATGCCTCGCTGTAATCTTGCACCGTACCGGGAATCTTAAACCAATGTCCCGAAACAAACGAAACCACAGCCGTAAACGCTATGCCCGATGTTGCACCTAAAACAGCCGTAACTCCTTTACGATCAATGCCTACCACCAGAAAAATTATCACCGCCGACGACAAAAATGCCATCAGCAATGCCGCCGGAATTGGACTTACTCCGTTGAGATACATCGGCAAAAGGATTTTCCAAAAGGCTAATGCTGTGAATATAAACGAAATAATTGCCTTTACGCCAGTAATTCCGGCAAACGCCAAAAGCGCCACCACAAACACTGCCACAAGAAAAATCTCGATGCCGCTGCGGTAATACTCTGCGGCGCGGATACCGATAACTTTTTCGCCAGTTGGGTCGGTGTTGATGACGGCAAGCACACGGTCCCCAGGTTTGAAAATCTTGTCGATGTTTTTTTGACCGTTGAGAATATTGTCGGCGTCAAATTCTTGACCGTCGAATTTGCCCGAAAGCACTTTGATACGCAGTTTTTGGTTACCGAGCGTTACCACAGAAATGGTGGTGAGGGCGGCATCGTCGGTGCTGAGCACCTCGGCTTTTTCGTAAAGCGTGTTTTCTACAAGCGACGGATTGTCGAACCCCGTTGGCAAAAACGCCAAAACCAATGTTATCGCACTAATTACAGCGATAAACACAAGGTTTCGGCGTTTGTTTGTTGTCGTCAACATATTATTTTTTATCAACGAATTAAACTAATAAAACAAATAATAATTTAACTAAGAAATTAAAATTTAACAAGTTAAATTATAATTTTACGAATTAAACCAATAATCCGATGATAAAATGTTATTTTAAATCAGCCAACTGCATTATTTTTTTAGGAATATCTGTGTTGTCGTAGTAGCCGTTGAAATTGTCGGCACCGGCACCGATGGCAAATACGGGAACAGGCAACGCAGTGTGCGCAAAACTTGCCCAATCCACACCCGACTTGTTGTCTAAAATATGCGTAACTGTAACGGTAATAGGCTCATACGAACCGTAGTAGAGTTTGTATTCCTCTTTGGGAATCATTATTTTGTTGTTCTTAACAAAATCTTTGTGAACGTTGTAGGCTTTTTTAAGGCGTTCGATCTCATAATCAGAGAGTTTCAAACCTTTTTCTTCGTTGCCGAGAGCAAAATACTCTTCAATTTTTTTCAAGATAAAATCAAACGAAGCCTTGTTTTTCATATAAGCCTTTATCGAATCGGAAAACGAATAAGCCGTAATTTGCTGATTTTTCATATAGTTAAAAGCCGATTCGTAGCCTGTGCCTGCAAAACCGAGAGTTAAACCGCCACATTCGTGGTCGCCAGTGAGCACAATCAAGGTTTCGTCGGGATGTTTAGCATAAAAATCGAGGGCAACGCCGAGAGCACGGTCGAGACCGATGGTCTCGTAAACATTGCTAACAGCGTCGTTGGCGTGATCGGTCCAGTCAATTTTGCCACCTTCGGTCATTATAAAAAAGCCCTTGTCGTCGTTGTAGAGCAATTCCACAGCCTTAGAAAGGAACTCAGAAAGCACAATTTGGTCGTTCTCTGACTTTTGAATGCAGAGGTCCATATTGTAAGGCAAAGAAGCGTCGTCGGGCAGACTTGCGGTGTCGGACGAGGTGCGCTCAATGGTGGCAATCACCTTGCTGTCGCCCGCCTTCAATGCGTCGAAATCTTTTCGGGAGTTTACAAACTTATATCCGGCGGCTTTTACTTGGTCTAAATAATCGTATAAACCCTTGTGCTGCTTGGTGTTCCAACGGACAAAGCCTCCGCCGAAATACTCAAAATTGGTTTTCAAGAGGAAACTGTCGATACGCGCGTACTCATTGCGGTCGGCACAGTGGGCATAAAAACACGAAGGTGTTGCGTGGTCGATACTTACGCTTGTAATAATGCCCACTTTCATCCCCTTGTCGTGAGCCATTTCAGCAATGGTTCTATACGGAGCCGATGCGTCGGGATTTACCGAAACGCGGTTGATGTCGGTCTTGTTGCCCGTAGCAAGTGCTGTGGCAGCGGCAGCCGAACAAGTGATAAAGCGGTTTTGAGCGTGGGTATTGGCAAGTCCCGCTGCGGTAAACTGACGAACATTGAGTTTTCCGGGTTGAAGATTGTATTTCCCGGCGGTTTTCTGGTTGAAAAATTCCAAAAATCCCTCCTCGCTAACCGCCTTTTCAGCCATATTGAGTTGGGGCGTGGACATACCGTCGCCGATAAAATAGAAGATATACTTAGGTGATTTGGCAGATGTTGCAGTGCCGTTGGCATTACCGCCATTGTTGTCGCCACCTGCACACGATGCCATCATCATGGCTGTGGCTGCGGACAAAAATAATAATTTGCTTTTCATATCAGATTTATTTAAAAATAATTTGCGCTAAATTACACATTTTTGTAATTCAGCGCAAAATAATCTGATAATATTTTGGAGTCAAAAACTACCTCATCAGCGAAAATTTCTTGCCGATGGAAACCACCGTTGAATTGTTGAGGAAAACTTGGTTGGTTTTGTGGTTTTGATTTTTGGGTAACTCTTTGTTGTTCTGTGATATTTCGGCGGTGTTGCAATCTTGTTCGCGGTTGTTGTCGAGCACTTCGTAAACAGAATTTTCGCTCTTAAACTCAGGAACAATGCGTTTCATCATACCCACAATCTTGAAGTTGTCGCCACATTTTACAAGACCGATAAGTTGGTTGATTTGTTCCGAAACCTGTGCAAAGTCGTATTCGCGAACCTTGGCAACCATAATTTGCGAGTGCGATGTGGGAAGGGTGGTCTCCTTGTCGTTGAGCACCTCTTCGTAGAGTTTTTCGCCCGGACGCAGACCTGTGAACGAAATTTGAATATCCTTGCCGAGAGTCAATCCCGAAAGTTTAATCATTTTTTTAGCCAAATCGATGATTTTTACCGATTTACCCATGTCAAATACAAAAATCTCACCGCCATTGCCCAATGTGCCTGCCTGCAATACCAACTGACAAGCCTCAGGAATGGTCATAAAGAAACGAGTAATTTTGGGGTCGGTAACGGTAACAGGACCGCCCTTTTCAATCTGGGCTTTGAATCTCGGAATAACAGAACCGTTGCTGCCGAGAACGTTACCAAAACGGGTGGTGATAAATTTGGTGGGGAAACAACTGTTGAGCGATTGTGTGTAGATTTCGCAGATACGTTTGCTGCAACCCATTACGTTTGTGGGATTTACAGCCTTGTCGGTAGAAATCATCACAAATTTGTTCACCTTATATTTTACTGCAAAATCGGCTAAGAGTTTTGTGCCGAAAACATTGTTTTGAATAGCCTGCGAGGGGTTGTTTTCCATCATAGGCACGTGTTTGTAGGCTGCGGCGTGGTAAATTACCGAAGGATGGAACTTTTCAAATACGGCTGTAAGGCGTGTGCGGTCGGTAACGCTACCGATAACTATCTCAAAATTAAAGAAGTTGAGTTTTTCTTGGAGTTCGAGTTCAAGGTCGTAAAGAGGCGATTCGGCTTGGTCGAAAATAACGATTGTCTTAGGATTGAATTTTGCCAC